>NZ_AXVU01000005.1:0-296491 GCF_000482585.1 Streptomyces sp. CNQ329
GGTAGACGGGGCCGCCCATCGGGGACTCGGAGCCGTTGCCGAACTCGGGGACGGAGCCGCCGTCGTAGGGGATCCAGGCGGGCTGGGCGGGCGGCAGCTCGGTCAGCCCGCTGTTGTGCGGCGAGTTGTTCACGGGCGCGTCGCAGTCGAACGCGTCGCCCGAGGCGCCGGAGCCGAAGTCGTAGTCGCGGTAGGCGTCGTTGGCGCCGGTGCAGTACGGCCAGCCGAAGTTGCCGGGCTCGGTGACACGGGCGAACTCGACCTGTCCGCCGGGCCCGCGGGTGTCGCTCGCGGTGCCCGCGTCGGGGCCGTAGTCGCCGACGTAGACGGTGCCGGTGGCCTTGTCCACGCTCATCCGGAACGGGTTGCGGAAGCCCATGGCGTAGATCTCGGGGCGTGTCTTGTCGGTGCCGGGCGCGAAGAGGTTGCCGTCCGGGATGTCGTACGAGCCGTCCGCGTTGACCTTGATCCGCAGCACCTTGCCGCGCAGGTCGTTGGTGTTGGCCGCGGAGCGCTGCGCGTCGAAGGCCGGGTTGCGCTCGGCCCGCTCGTCGATGGGCGTGTAGCCGTCCGAGGCGAACGGGTTGGTGTCGTCGCCGGTGGACAGATAGAGGTTGCCCTCGGCGTCGAAGTCGATGTCACCGCCGACGTGGCAGCACAGGCCACGGGAGGCGGGCACGTCCAGGACCGCCTTCTCGCTGCCGGCGTCGAGGGTGCCGTCCTCCGTCAGTACGAACCGGGAGAGCCGGTTGACGCCGTCGAACGGCGCGAAGTCCTCTGCGCTGCCGTCGGAGGGGGCGTCGCCGCCGGGGGTGTCCAGGGGCGGGGCGTAGTAGAGGTAGACGAACCGGTTCTGCGCGAAGCCCGGGTCGACGCCGACGCCCTGCAGGCCCTCCTCGTCGTGGTTGTACACGGCCAGCTTGCCGGCGACCTTGGTCGTACCGGCGGCGTCCGTCAGCCGGACCGTGCCGTCGCGGGAGGTGTGGAGCACGGAGCGGTCGGGCAGCACTGCCATGGTCATGGGCTCGCCCATCTCCGGCTCGCCCTTGGCCAGCGTCACCTGCTGGAACTCCGCCGCGGCCGGGGCCGGGTGGTCATGGCCGGGATGCGCGGCGCCGGTGGCGGTCGTGCTCAGCACGAGGGCGGGGACGGCCAGCAGGGCCGCCACCGTCCTCGCGGCCGTTCTCCGCGTCTTTCTGGTGTGCACCTGATCTCTCCTGCCGAGAGTGGGGGGGTTTTTTATGTCAGGGACATCACAGGAACGTAACCGCCTTTTGCAGGATAGAGAAGCCCTTTGACAGGACTTCAGTTATCTTCATCCTTGATGCGGACAAAGTGTTCCCCGGACATGCCGGAGCGGCCCGGCGGCAGGTGCCACCGCCGGGCTGTGCTCCTCGCCGCGACGGCGGTCAGTCGCCGCCGAAGGCGGCGTCGAACGACGCCTGCGGAGGCTCGAAGTCGAGCGCCTTGAGCGCCTTGAGCGCCTCCGGCGCACCCTGCAGGCGGTCCATCCCGGCGTCCTCCCACTCCACCGAGATCGGCCCCTCGTACCCGATCGAGCGAAGCATCCGGAAGACGTCCTCCCAGGGCACGTCGCCGTGACCGGCCGAGACGAAGTCCCAGCCGCGGCGCGGGTCGCCCCAGGGCAGGTGCGAGCCGAGCCGGCCGTTGCGGCCGTCGAGCCGCTTGCGGGCCTCCTTGCAGTCCACGTGGTAGATGCGGTCCTTGAAGTCCCACAGGAACCCGACCGGGTCGAGGTCCTGCCAGACGAAGTGGCTGGGGTCGAAGTTCAGCCCGAAGGCGGGCCGGTGGCCGATCGCCTCCATCGCCTGGTGCGTCGTCCAGTAGTCGTACGCGATCTCGGACGGGTGCACCTCGTGCGCGAAGCGCACGCCCTCGGCGTCGAACACGTCGAGGATCGGGTTCCAGCGGTCCGCGAAGTCCTGGTAGCCGCGCTCGATCATGTGCGGCGGCACCGGCGGGAACATCGCCACCAGATGCCAGATCGACGAGCCGGTGAAACCGATGACGGTGTCGACGCCGAAGGCCGCCGCCGCCCGCGCGGTGTCGGCGATCTCGGCGGCGGCCCGCTGCCGGACGCCCTCGGGTTCGCCGTCGCCCCAGATCCGGGCCGGGAGGATGGCCTGGTGGCGTTCGTCAATGGGATGGTCGCAGACCGCCTGGCCCACCAGGTGGTTGGAGATCGCCCAGCACTTCAGGCCGTACTTCTCCAGAAGCTGACGGCGGCCGTCGAGGTAGCCGGGCTCCTTGAGGGCCTTGTCGACCTCGAAGTGGTCGCCCCAGCAGGCGAGTTCGAGACCGTCATAGCCGAAGTCGCGGGCCAGCCGGCAGACCTCCTCCAGGGGGAGGTCCGCCCACTGGCCGGTGAACAGGGTGAAAGACCGGGGCATCGTGCGCTGCCTCTTTCTCCGGAGTGCCTCCGGGGGTGGTCGGCTGATCCGATGGGGTCAGGTGGCTTGCTCTGTCGGGGCCACGGGCGTGTAGACGGCGTTCTTCTCCGCGCTCTCCTCGACGGCCGCCAGCACCCGCTGCACCTGCAGCCCGTCCGCGAAGGACGGCGCGGGCGGGGCGCCGGCGGCGATGGCGTGGACGAGGTCGCGGGCCTGGTGTACGAAGGTGTGCTCGTACCCGAGGCCGTGGCCCGGCGGCCACCACGCCTCCAGGTACGGGTGCTCCGGCTCGGTGACCAGGACCCGCCGGAAACCGGCGGTCTCGGCCGGCTCCGCGTGGTCGTGCAACTGCAGTTCGTTCAGCCGCTCCAGATCGAAGGAGAGCGAGCCGGACTCGCCGTTCAGCTCCACCGACAGGGCGTTCTTGCGGCCCGCGGCCATCCGGCTGACCTCGAAGGACGCCAGCGCCCCCGAGGCCATCCGGCCGGTGAACAGGGCGGCGTCGTCCACCGTGACGGGACCGCGCTCGCCGCCGCCGGCCGCCGCGCCGGAGAGCCCCGCCGCCGCGGACGGCAGCGGGCGCTCCTTGACGAACGTCTCGGTCTGCGCCGAGACCCCCACCAGCCGCTCGCCGGTCAGGAACTGCGCCAGGTCGACGATGTGCGCGCCGAGGTCGCCGAGCGCCCCGGAGCCCGCCTTCTCCCGCTGCATCCGCCAGGCGAGCGGAAACTCCGGGTCGACGAGCCAGTCCTGCAGGTACGTCACACGCACGTGCCGCAGCGCACCCAGCCGGCCGCGGGCGATCAGCTCGCGCGCGTAGGCCAGTGCCGGCACCCGGCGGTAGTTGAAGCCGACCATGGCGAGCTGCCCGCGCTCCCGCGCCCGCGCCGCGGCGTCGGCCATCGCCTCGGCCTCGGCGACGGTGTTGGCGAGCGGCTTCTCGCACAGCACGTGCTTGCCCGCCTCCAGCGCGGCGATGGCGATCTCCGCGTGGCTGTCACCCGGCGTACAGACGTCGACGAGCTGTACGTCGTCCCGGGTGATGAGCCGGCGCCAGTCGGTCTCCGCCGCGGCCCAGCCCATCCGCCGGGCCGCGGTGGCGACCTTGTCCTCGTCGCGGCCGCAGATCGCGGCCATGACGGGGGTGAGCGGAAGGTCGAAGACCCGGGCGGCGGTCCGCCAGCCCTGCGAATGGGCCGCCCCCATGAACGCGTAACCGACCATGCCGACCCCGAGTGCGGGTGCGGTCGTGTCGTGGGACATAGAACTCCTTGTCAGTAGGCTGCTTCCGGCGCGCCGCAGCGGTCGTTCCGTGATCTACGGGCGTGCGGCTCCTGGCGCTGGATTACCCGTCACTTGAAGCCGGTCGGCAGGTACTGGTCGATGTTGTCCTTGCTCACGACAGCGGAGTACAACGTGATCGACGCCGGGATCTCGAACTCGGCCATGCCCGAGACACCCTTCTGCTGGCCGAGGGCGCGCGCGAGGTCGATCGCGGACGCGGCCATCGTCGGCGGGTACAGGACGGTGGCCTTGATCACCGAGTCGTCGGCCTTGATGGAGTCCATCACCGCCTTGGAGCCGGCCCCGCCGACCATGAAGAACTCGTCGCGGCCCGACTGGTCGATGGCCCGCTTGACACCGACGCCCTGGTCGTCGTCGTGGTTCCACAGGGCGTCGAACTCCGGCACGGCCTGCAGCAGGTCGGACATCTTCCGCTGGCCCGACTCGACGGTGAACTCGGCGGCCTGCCGCGCCACCTTCTCGATGTTGGGGTAGTTCTTCAGCGCGTCGTCGAAGCCCGCGGTGCGCTGCTTGGTCAGCTCCAGGTTGTCGAGCCCGGCCAGCTCGACGACCTTCGCGTTCTCCTTGCCCTTGAGCTGCTCGCCGATGAAGCGCCCGGCGTTCAGGCCCATGCCGTAGTTGTCGCCGCCGATCCAGCAGCGGTACGCCTGCGGGTCGTCGAAGATCCGGTCCAGGTTGATGACGGGGATGCCGGCCCGCATGGCCTTGAGTCCGGCCTGCGTCATCGCCTTGCCGTCGGCCGGAAGGATGACCAGGACGTCGACCTTCTTGTTGATCAGGGAGTCGACCTGGCCGATCTGGGTGGCCGTGTCGTTGGATCCCTCGGTGATGTCGAGGGTGACGTCCTCGTACTTCTTCGCCCGCGAACGCGCGTTGTCATTGATGGCGTTGAGCCAGCCGTGGTCGGCCTCGGGGCCGGCGAACCCGATGGTGACCGGCTTGCCCGGCTTGTCGTTCGCGACGTTCGCCTGCTGCTGCTCGGAGCCGCCGTCGTCGTCGCTGTCGTCATTGCTGGTGCAGCCGGTGAGGAAGGCGGCCGCCGAGACACCGGCGGCGCCGAAGAGCATGTTTCTACGGCTGAAAGGCGATTCGGGCATGTGTGTGCGACCCTTCATTGCGTCGAGGACTTGCGCGAAGTCTGGTGCTGGATAAGGACGGCGGCGACGATGATCGCCCCCTTGGCGATCTCCTGGACCGCGCTCTGCACATTGTTGAGGGCGAACAGGTTCGTGATGGTGGTGAAGACGAGCACGCCCAGCACGGAGCCGATGATGGTGCCCCGGCCGCCGCTGAGCAGGGTGCCGCCGATGATCGCGGCGGCGATGGCGTCCAGTTCGTACAGGTTGCCGTTGGTGTTCTGGCCGGAGCCGCTGAGCACGATGAGCATGAACGCCGCGATGCCGCAGCACATGCCGGACAGGACGTACAGCAGCAGCCGCTGCCGCTTGATGTCGATGCCGGCGAGCCGGGCGGCCTCGGGGTTGCCGCCGACCGCCACGGTGCGCCGGCCGAAGGTGGTGCGGTTGAGCACCACCCAGCCGAGGACGGCGATCCCGAGGAATATGAGTACCAGCGGCGGGATGCCCAGGATGCGGGCGTCCGCCGACGCGAGGTCCAGCACCGCGTCGACCTCGACGATCTGGGTCCCGCCGTCACTCATCTGCTCGGCGAAGCCGCGCGCGGAGGCGAGCATGGCGAGCGTGGCGATGAACGGGACCAGGTTGCCGTAGGCGATGAGCACGCCGTTGACGAGTCCGCAGCCGATACCGACGACCACGGAACAGAAGAGCATGCCGGCCAGGCCGTAGTCCTGGGTGGCCTGCGTCGTCGCCCAGACCGAGGCGAGGGCGACGATGGCGCCGACCGACAGGTCGATGCCGCCGCCGATGATGACCAGCGTCATCCCGATGGTGACGACGCCGATCGCCGACGACTGGACCAGGATGAGCCGGACGTTGTCGATGTCCAGGAACTGGTCGGGCTTGGTGACGGCGCCGACGACGACCAGCACGCCGAGGACGCCGACCAGCGCCACCAGTCTCAGGTCCACGAAACTCTGCCAGCCGGCGGCGTGGCCGTTCCCCTTCGGCTTCTCCGGCGCCGGGGCGGGAAGCGAGTCCGATTTGCTCAACACTTACGAGGTCCCTTCCATGACGAGGTCGAGCACCCGGTGCTCGTCGAGATCCCGGGCCGGGGCGGTGTGCACGACCTGACCCTCGCGGAGCACGAGGACCCGGTCGGCGAGGCCGAGGACCTCGGGGAGTTCGCTGGAGACGAGCAGGACCGCGACGCCTTCGTCGGCGAGCCTGCGGATGAGCGCGTACAGCTCTGCGCGCGCGCCGACGTCCACACCGCGGGTGGGCTCATCCAGCAGCAGCACCCGGCAGTCGCGCAGCAGCCAGCGCGCGAGCACGGCCTTCTGCTGGTTGCCGCCGGAGAGCGTGCGGACGAGCGCGTCGGGATTGTCGGGGCGCAGCGACAGGTCGCGTACGGCCGCCCGGGTCGCGGACCGCTCCCCCGACCGGTCCAGCCAGCCGCCGGTGGAGAAGCGGGTGAGGGAGGAGATGGAGACGTTGCGGCTGACCGATTCCGTCATGAGCAGGGCCTGGGACTTGCGTTCCTCGGGGGCCAGCCCGACGCCCGCCTTCACGGCGGCGGTGACGCTCCCGGGACGCAGCGGACGGCCGCCGACCAGCACCCGGCCGGCGGTCGGCCTGCGCGCGCCGAAGACGGTCTCCAGGATCTCCGAGCGGCCGGAGCCGACCAGGCCCGCCAGGCCCACGATCTCGCCGGGCGCGACCTGGAGGTCCACCGGCGCGAACTCGCCCTTCCTGGCCAGACCTTCGAGGACGAGCACGGGATCTTTGCCCGCGGCCGGTGCCTCGGGCCGGTCGGGGAAGACGTGCGCGACGTTGCGGCCGGTCATGAGGGTGACGATCTCTTTGGTCGACGTGCTCTGGGCCGGCAGGCCGCGGGCCACGGCGCGGCCGTCCTTCAGCACGGTGACGCGGTCGCCGATACGGCGGATCTCCTCCAGCCGGTGGGAGATGTAGACCACCGCAACGCCCTGAGCGGTGAGGTCGGCGACGATGCGGAAGAGGTTGTCGACCTCGTCGGGGTCGAGCGCGGCGGACGGCTCGTCCATGACGATGAGCCGCACGTCGTGGGAGAGCGCCCGGGCCATGGAGACGACCTGCTGACCGGCGGCGGAGAGGTCACCGACGATGGTGCCGGCGGATATCTCCGGGTGGCCGAGCCGGGCCAGCAGGGCCTGGGCGGCGGAGTGCGCCTCGCGGGCCTTGATGAACCCGCCGGAGGAGCGCTCGTGGCCGAGGAAGACGTTCTCCGCCACCGACAGATGCCTGACCAGGTCGAGTTCCTGGTAGATGGTGGAGATGCCCAGGCGCATGGCGGCCACGGGCGACTTCAGCGCGGTCTGCTCGCCCTGCCACACGATGGTGCCCTCGTCCGGCTGGTGGGCGCCGGCCAGGACCTTGATGAGGGTGGACTTGCCGGCACCGTTCTGGCCGAGCAGGCAGTGCACCTCGCCGGCCACGACGTCGAGGTCGACGCCGTCGAGCGCGCGGACGCCGGGGAAGGACTTGGTGATCCCTGTCATCGTGAGCAGGGGTGTGCCGGCGGCGATGGGCGGCGTATCGGACGTGAGCGCCATGTACGGGTCTCCTCGGCGGTGCTCCATCTGCGTCTGCGCAGGGGCAGGTTGGGCAGGGTGGAGCGCAAACGGGCGGGTTCACCGGGTGGTGCGGGTGGTGCGTGAGGTGTTCGGTCCAGCGGGATGGTGCGGGGGGCTTGCCCGCGTGGTGCCGCGGTCGGCCGGGTTACTGCGTCGGTGCCGGGTGGTGCTGCTGGTGCGGTGGTGGTGCGTGGGTCGAATCCTGTGGTGCGGGTCGTACGGGTGGTGCGCGGGTGTCCCCGCCCGGTGTCAGGCGGGCGAGAACAGGTGGTCGCTGGTGAGCCGGGCGGCGCCGATCACGCCCGCGGTGGGGCCCAGCTCGCCGAGCACGATGGGCAGGTTGCCGGTCGCCAGCGGCAGCGACTGACGGTAGACCTGGGTGCGGATGGCGGCCAGCAGCGTGTGACCGAGGCCGGTGACGCCGCCGCCGATGACCACGAGCCCCGGGTTGAAGAAGCTGACCAGACCGGCGATGACCTGGCCGGTCCGGGTGCCGCCCTCGCGGATGAGATCGAGCGCGACCGCGTCGCCCGCGGTCGCCGCCGCGGCGACGTCCTTGGCCTCCAGCTCGCCGCTCTCCTCCAGCCGGGCGGCCAACTGCGCGGAGCGGCCCTCGCGGGCGGCGTTCTCGGCGTCCCGGGCGAGGGCCGAACCGCCGAAGTACGCCTCCAGACAGCCGCGGTTACCGCAGGCGCACGGGCGCCCCTCCACCTCCACCTGGATGTGGCCGATGTCGCCGGCACTGCCGTTCGTCCCGCGGTAGACCTCGCCGCCGACGAGGATGCCGCAGCCGATGCCGGTGCCGATCTTGACGTAGAGGAAGTCCCGCACCGCACGGGCGACCCCGGCGTGCTGCTCGCCCTGGGCCATGATGTTCACGTCGTTGTCGACCATCACCGGGCAGCCCAGCTCCTGGCTGAGCGCCTCGCGGACCGGGAAGCCGTCCCAGCCGGGCATGATCGGCGGCGCGACGGGCACGCCCTCGGGGAAGCGGACGGGACCCGGGACACCGATGCCGGCGCCGTCGAAACCCTCCGCCACCCCGGAGGCGCGGAGCTTGGCCGCCATCGCCAGCGCCTGCTCGAAGACCGCTACCGGACCCTCGCGCACGTCCATGGGCTGGGTCAGGTGGCCGAGCACCTCCAGCTCCGCGTTGGTGACCGCCACGTCGATGGAGGTGGCACCGATGTCGACACCGAGAAAACGCAGCGAAGGCGCGAGGCGGATGTTGTGCGACCTGCGTCCGCCCCGGGAGGCGGCGAGGCCGTCGGCGACCACGAGCCCGGTCTGCAGCAGCCGGTCGATCTCGACCGCCAGCTTGGAGCGGGACAGTTCGACCTGGTCGCCGAGTTGCGCCCGGGAGTTCGGGCCGCCGTCACGCAGCAGGCGGAGCAGTCGCGCCTGGTGCGCGTTCGCGGGCCGAGCTGTCATGCGCCTCACGCCACTCCTCCCCGGCTCGCGCACGTCGTTCTCGTACGCCGTTGTCGGCTTTCCACGGGGAACGTAGCAGTGCTCGGCCACTGAGGGAAGAAGTTCTGCAGGAATCGGTATCTACTTTCTCCACCGCCAGGACAAAGGTCGGTCACCATCGGCGGCGTACGCTGACCGGCATGGGTCGGGTGACGGTGCGGCGTGCGGTGGTGCGGGTGCGTGGGGGGCGGGCGGATCGGCGGGCGGACACGCTGGTGGCGGAGGAGCCGCTGGAGATCCGGCTGGGCGGGCGGGCGCTGGCGGTCACGATGCGGACGCCGGGTGACGACTTCGCGCTGGCGGCGGGATTCCTGGTCAGCGAGGGCGTGCTGGCGCGGGGCGGGGAGTTGGCCGGGATCACGTACTGTGCGGGAGCGGTCGACGGCGCGGAGGGCGGGAACTCGTACAACGTCGTCGACGTGCGGCCGGCCGCGGGAGTGGCGCTGCCGGACATCACGTTGGAGCGGCACGTCTACACGACGTCGTCGTGCGGGCTGTGCGGGAAGGCGAGCCTGGACGCGGTCCGCACCACCACCCGCTGGCCGCTCGCGGACGAGGGGATGCGGCTGACGCCCGAGGTGCTGGCGGTGCTGCCGGAGCGGCTGCGGGCCGGCCAGCGGGTCTTCGACCGCACCGGCGGACTGCACGCCGCCGCGCTGTTCACCCCCGCCGGGGAGTTGATCGACCTGCGCGAGGACGTGGGCCGCCACAACGCCGTCGACAAGCTCGTCGGCCGGGCGTTGCAGCAGGACCGGTTGCCGCTGCGCGACACGGTGCTGATGGTCTCCGGCCGGGCCTCCTTCGAGCTGGCGCAGAAGGCGGCGATGGCCGGCATCCCGGCCCTGGCCGCGGTCTCCGCGCCCTCCTCCCTGGCCGTCGACCTCGCCGCCGAGACCGGGATGACGCTGGTCGGGTTCCTGCGCGGCGACTCCATGAACGTGTACGCGGGCGAACACCGGATCGCGCTCGGCTGACTCCCGGCGGATACGGAAGAAGGCAGCCCGAGGTGGACAGTGTCCACTCCATGGTAGACACTGTCCACCATGGCTCGCTCCACCCGCGCCCGCCTGCTCCAGGCGGCGCTCGAACTGCTCGACGAACGAGGCGTCGACGCCCTGACCCTGCGCGCCATCGCCCGGCGCTGCGGCGTCTCGCACGGCGCCCCGCTCAAGCACTTCCCCCACCGCGCGGCACTGCTGTCGGCCGTCGCCACCCAGGGATTCCACGAACTGCAGGACTGGGCGGACGAGGCGCTGGCGAAGCTGCCCGCAGACGCGAGCCCGGCGCTGCGGCTGCGCAAGGGCACGCGCGCGTACGTGGAGTACGCCGTGGCCCGGCCCGCCATGTTCGCGCTGATGTTCCGGCGCGACCTGCTCGACGCGCACAACCGCGAACTGGGCCGCGCCTCGCTCGGCGGCTTCGAGAACCTCGTCCGCCTCGTCGAGGCCCGGCAGGCCGAGGGCTGGCGGGCCGACGTCGACCCGCGACTGCTCACCGGCGCCCTGTGGTCCGCCATGCACGGCACCGCCGAGCTGTGGTCCTGGGGCTCCCTGCCGCTGGCCACCGGTGCGGCGAGCATCGACGACGTTCTCGACGGCCTCTGCGCGGCGTTCGAGATGGGCCCACCCACCGCACGACGAAAGCGAACCACACCATGACCACCACCCCTCCCCCGGACTTCGACCAGGAGACCGCCGTCCACGCGCGCACCGGCGAGCCCGGTGCGTACGACGCGGACCTGCCCGGCACCTGGAAGGTCGGCGCGGGCATCAACGGCGGCGTGCTGCTGACGGTGGCCGCGCGCGCCCTGTCCGCCGAACTCGGCACCGCCCGCGACGGCCGCCCCGGCCACCCGGACCCGCTGTCCGTCTCCGCGTACTACCTGTCCACCGCCACCGCGGGCCCGGCGGTCGTCCGCACCGAGACCGTGCGCCGCGGCAACTCCCTCTCCCACGGCGACGCGGAACTCCTCCAGCAGAAGGACCCGGCCGCCGCCCCTGTGGCCCGGCTCCGCATCCTGGCGGCGTACGGCACCCTCGCCGACCAGCCCGCCGACGTCCAGACCTCCGCGAAGCCGCCCGTGCTCGCACCGGTGGAGCAGTGCATCGGCAGCGAAGCGGCCCCGCCGGAGTTCCGCGCGGAGTCCCCGATGCTCAGCCGCGCCGGCGTCCGGCTGGACCCGTCGTGCGTGGGCTGGGCGGTCGGCGCCCCGTCCGGGAAGGGCGAGATGAAGGGCTGGTTCCGCCTGCCCGAGGGCCGCGACCCCGACCCCCTGCTGCTCCTGACGGCGCTCGACCTCCTCCCCCCGGTGACCTTCGATCTGGGCCTGCCCGGTTGGGCCCCGACGCTGGAACTCACCGCCCACGTACGCGCCACCCCGGCACCGGGGTGGCTGCGGCTGATCCACACCACGCGCAACGTCGCCGGCGGCCTGATGGAGGAGGACGCGGAGATCTGGGACTCGGCGGACCGCCTGGTGGCCCAGTCCCGCCAACTGGCCCGCCTGCCGCGGAAGCCCTGACCCGGGCCGCCCGCCGGGGCCGGAGGCCGGCCGCCCGGCGCCGCGAGGTCTCCGCGTGGGCTGCCCGCAGGAGCCGCAACAGGGGCTTGCAGGTGGCGAGAGCATGCAGCGAGGACAACAGGGACCTCCAGCAGGCTCGGAGATCGGGGCGGTGGAGATCATGCCGTCCGCCACCGACAACTCCGTCGGTCGTCCTGACCGTCCCCACCCCCGCCGACGCGGCGCCGGGCCTCCTGCGCGAGAGGCTCTGCGCCCCCGTCCGCATCGGCAGGAACGGACGGTTCCGGTGTCCTCCGTTTGGCATGTTTTGACATATACGCAGCAAGACTGTTTCGTCTGTGCCGAGTGTGGTGAAGACCTCTGGAGACAGGAAGGGGGCCATCACCAATGGCCGTTACTGCTCTGGTGATGTTCATCGTGCTGATCACGCTCACGTTGGGCGTCCGGGTGATGATTCAGGTACGCAAGACCGGTGATCACGGTCTGCGGCGCACGTCGGAAGCGAGCAGCCCCGAGAAACGGTGGAGTGAGTCGCTGGGCGCGATCGGCTATCTGGGCCTGGGTGTGGCCTCGCCGGTCGCCGCCATGGTGGGACTGGACCCGGTGATGGACAGCAGCGCCGTCGAGTACACCGGACTCGGGGTGGCGGCGGCGGGGATCATCGCCACCTTCGCCGCCCAGCAGGCGATGGGCAACTCCTGGCGAGCCGGCGTCGACCCCGACGAGCAGGTCCCGCTGGTCACTTCGGGCCCGTTCCGGTTTGTCCGCAACCCGGTCACGGCCACCGCGTTCCTCACCTGCGCGGGGCTGGTCCTCATGGTGCCCACCGTGATCGGCCTGGCCGCGCTCGCCGCCTTCGTCACCGGCAACGAAGTCCTTATCCGCCTGGTCGAGGAGCCCTACCTGCGCCGCATCCACGGCTCGGACTACATCCACTACGCCGCGAGGGTCGGCCGTCTGGTGCCGGGCCTCGGCAGGCTCACCTAGGCCGCCGACGGCCTTCCGCCCGCACCCGGGTCCTTCCTGTCCACCCCCCGGGCAGGAGGGCCCGGGTGCGCCACGCCGGCCCCGGGTCCCGCCCGTCGGCTGCATGCCGCCGTGTCCGCGCCCCTGAGCTGGTCGGTGTGGGCCGGGGCGGGGTTGACACACTGGGTCATGTCCATGACTGTCGAGGCCGTCGGCGCCGCACATCCGGTTCCAGCCGGGCGCGACGCCGACGACAGGCCGCCGACACGGAGGTACGTGGATGAGGGAGCCGACGTTCGGACTCCTGGGGCCGCTGCGTGTGTGGGCGGGAGGCGCCCCGGTCCGGATCGGCGGGCCGAAGCCGCGGGCGGCGCTCGCCACGCTGCTGCTGCAGCCCGGCCGCTTCGTCTCCGTCGACGTGCTGACGGAGGTGCTCTGGCCGGGCGGGGCGCCCCCGTCCGCCGTGGCCAACGTCCGCACCTACGTGCGCACCCTGCGCCGGGCGCTGTCCGCCGCGGGGATCTCCGCCGCGGGGCTGCGGACGGAGCCGTCCGGCTACGCGTTCGACGTCGCGCCGGAGGACGTCGACATGCTGGTTTTCGAGCGGCACCTGGACCGGGCCCGCGCGGCGCGGGACCGGGGCGACGACGTCGCCGCGCTGCACGACTACGAGACGGCGCTCGGCCTCTGGCGCGGCGGCGTACTGCAGGACATACCGGCCAGCGTGGTCTGGGACCCCGGCGTCACCAGGCTGGAGGAACTGCGGGCGACCGCGGTCGACGAGTGCCTCGGGGTCCGGCTGCGGCTGCGGGACTACGCGCTCCTCCTCGCCGAACTGCGCACCCGGCTCACCGAGGACCCGCTGCGGGAGGACCTGTGGCGGATGCTCGTACGTGCGCTGCACGACTCGGGCCGTACGACCGAGGCCCGCTCCGCCTACGCCGAGGCCGAACGCGTCCTGGCAGCCGAACTCGGCACCGAGCCGAGCAGGCCGTTGCGGGCGGTCGGCGAGGAGGTCAACGGTTACGCCGGGCGGCGTCACTCGGCGGCGGTCCCGCCCGTATGCCAGTTACCCCTGGACGTACCGGACTTCACCGGCCGGAGGGCGGAGATCGCCGCGCTGGAGAAGCTGCTGTCGGCGGCCGACCGGCAGCCGGTCGTCGTGGCGATGTCGGGACCGCCGGGGTCGGGAAAGTCCGCGCTCACGGTGCATGTCGCGCACCGGGCGCGCGCGGCGTTCCCCGACGGCCAGCTCTTCGTCGACCTCGGCGGGCTGAGCGACCGGCCGCGCGACCCCGCCGACGTCCTGGCCGAGATGCTGCGCGGCCTCGGCGTCGTCGACAGCACCATCCCCGCCGAGCAGAGCGAACGGGCCGCGCTGCTCCGCTCGCGCCTGGCTCAGCGGCGCTTCCTCGTCGTTCTCGACGACGCGGCCGACGGCGCGCAGGTACGCCCCCTGCTGCCCGGCACCGGGGGCTCGGCCGTGCTCGTCAGCTCCCGCCGGCGGATGCCCGATCTGCCGGCGCACCACTTCTCGCTCGGCGAGCTGAAGCGGGAGGAGGCCCGCGCCCTGCTGGGCACGGTCGCGGGACCGGACCGGCTGGTCACCGACGCGGCCGGCGCGGACCGGGTGCTCGCCAACTGCGGCTCGCTGCCGCTGGCCGTACGGATCGCCGGGTCGCGGCTGGCGAGCCGGCGGACCTGGACCCCGGGAACGCTGGCCGACCTCCTGCAGGACGAGCGCGGGCGGCTCGATCAGTTGCAGGCGGGCGAGCTGGAGGTGCGGGCGAGCGCGGAGCTGAGCCACCGGCACCTGCCCGAGGCCGCGGCCACGGCCTTCCGCGCCTTCGGCCGGCTGCCGGCCGAGCCGGTGGGCGGCTGGCTCGTGGCCGTCGCCATGGGCGGCGACGCCGACGACGCCGCGGAAGCGCTGGCGACGCTGGCCGACAGGCATCTGATCGAGGCCGTGGGGACCGACGCGCTCGGGCTGCCGCGCTACCGCATGCACGACCTGCTGCGCTGTTACGCGCGCGAGCTGGCCGACGCGGACACGTTCACGGTGCGCCGGCGGCAGCAGCTCCGGATCGTCGACGCCCTGACCGCGCTCGCGCGCGAAGCGAACGCGGCGATGCCCACGCGGTTCCTCGGCGTGTTCGGTGCGGCGGACCCTCCGGCCGGGGCGGTCGGGGCGGTCGGGGCGGGCGCCGAGGTCGCGGGGGCCGTGCGGGAGCAGCCCGTCGAGTGGTTCGAGACCGAACGCCGGATCCTCGTCGCCACGGTGGAATCCGCGCTGCGGCTCGGCCGGGTCACGCAGGCCGCCGACCTCGCCCTGGAGCTGGCGAGCTTCTTCGACCTGCGGGGCTACTACGGCGACTGGCTGCGCACGCACCAGTTGGTGCTCGACGCGATACCGGCGCCGGCGGACGCGCGGGCCGCGGCACTGCTGCGCAACATCGGGCAACTGCACCTCTACCGCGACCGCTACGCCGACGCGCTCGACTCCTTCGTCTGGGCACGCGCGGTCTTCGGGGCGGTCGGCCACCCCGCCGGCGAGGCGGTGGCGGCGGCCGGGGAGGGCTCCGTGCACCGGATCCTGGGCGACCTCGACGCGGCACTGGCGACGTTCACCGACACGCTCGGCGGGTTCCGGGAAGCCGGCGACCTGCACGGCGAGGCGGTCGCGTGCAACGCGATCGCCTCCGTATGGCTGGAGCGCCGGAACCCGCGGGCCGCGGCGTCGTGGCTGGACCGGGCGCTGGAGCTGGCCCGGGACCTCGGCGACCGCCACCGCGAGGCGCAGGTGCGCCGCCGCATCGCCGTGCTGCACGATCTGCGCGGCGAGGCGGATCTGGCGCAGGCGGAGCTGGAGCGGGCCCTGGACATCTTCGGCGACCTCGCCGACACGCACTGCGCCGCCTATGTGCAGGAGAGCATCGGCGAACTGTGCCTGCGCCGCGGCAACGCGGGCGAGGCGTCGGCGCGGCTGGCCGACGCGCTGGCCGTACAGCGGCAGCTCGGCGACCGGCGCGCGGAGGCGAGTCTGGCCAATCTCCTCGGTGAGCTGCACCGCGCGACGGGCAGGGTGCAGACCGCGCGGCACTACTTCCACCGCTCCCTGTCCACCTGGCGGCGGCTGGAGGCGCACGACCGGGCAGAGGTGGTGCACGCGAAGCTGCGGGCGCTGCGCCCCGGCCCGGGATGACGCGCGTAGAACGAATGCGGCGGGCACCCGGCCGCATTCGCTCCATGCGGGCGCGTCAGCAACCGTTCGTGCTCTTCAGCCGCCGGTCGAGGTAGTCGTACCACCGGACGCCCTGGACGACCGAGACGACGACGGAGCCGTTGTGGATCTGCTCGTAGTGCAGGTGGGGGGAGAACTCGTAGATCGCGGACGTGGCGCCGACCTTCCCGATCACCTTGCCCCGCTTCACCTGCGCGCCCACCGCGACGCTGCGCTCCTTCAGATGCGCGTACCGGGTCCGCCATCCGTCGCCGTGTGCGATGACGATGGTGTTGCCGTAGCCGTCGCCGGTGGAGTAGTACGACGCGACGACCGTGCCGCCCGCGCTGGCGAGCACGCGGCGGCCCAGGTCATCGGGGGTGCCCTGGGCGTTGTAGTGGTTCCAGTCGATGGAGTGCGCCGGGCTGTGCCCGCGCCAGTTGTTGCCGCGCCAGACCTGACCGCAGATGAACGGCATCCTGAAGGCGGGCCGGGCCAGCGGTTCCGCCGTCGCGGACGACGTGGCGCCCTGGGGCGCCGCGACGGCGACCGGCGTCGCGACGGCCACGGCGGCGGCCACGCTCACTGCGGCGAACAGTCGGTGGAAACGTCTGCGCATGGTTCTCCCCTTGTCGTTCGGTGACCCGGCGATTGAAGGGGGCGCCGATACAAAGCGGATACACAAGGGCGGGTGGTTCGCGGACACCGCGCCGCCGCGGTCGTGGCGGCGCGGCGGCAGCCGGTCGGCCTATCGGCACCAGGCCGTCCGACGGATGACGGTCCTGCCCGACGCCGGAGGGGCCGCCGCCATGCCCGCTGATCCGGCGCGGCGGGGTGTGGGCGCCGTTGCGGCGGTGGTACGCATGGCCTCGTGGAGTGGTTTTCTTCCGACGGGTACTGGCTGAGCCGGCTGGTCTTCCAGCGCGGGCTGGCCCTGCTGTACGTCGTCGCGTTCGTCGCCGCGGCGCGGCAGTTCCGGCCGCTCATCGGCGAGCACGGCATGCTGCCCGTGCCGCGGTTCACCGCCCGGGTGCCGTTCCGTCGTGCGCCGAGTCTGTTCCAGGTGCGCTACTCGGACCGGCTCTTCGCGGGCATCGCCTGGGGCGGTGCCGTCCTGGGCGCCGCGGTGGCCGGCGGGGCGGCGGACGCGGTGCCGCTGTGGGGGTCGATGCTGCTGTGGGCGGCTCTGTGGGCGCTGTATCTGTCGATCGTCAACGTGGGTCAGACCTGGTACTCGTTCGGCTGGGAGTCCCTGCTGCTGGAGGCCGGATTCCTCGCGGTCTTCCTCGGCAACGACACGGTCGGCCCGCCGGTGCTGATCCTCTTCCTCTTCCGCTGGCTGCTGTTCCGGGTCGAGTTCGGGGCCGGGCTGATCAAGATGCGCGGTGATCGGTGCTGGCGCAATCTGACCTGCCTCTACTACCACCACGAGACCCAGCCGATGCCCGGGCCGCTGAGCTGGTTCTTCCACCACCTGCCCCGGCCCCTGCACCGCGTCGAGGTCGGCGCCAACCACGTCGCCCAACTGGGCCTGCCGGTCCTGCTGTTCACGCCCCAGCCGGTCGCCACCTGGGCCGCCGCCGGCATCGTCGTCACCCAGCTCTGGCTGATCCTCTCCGGCAACTTCGCCTGGCTCAACTGGGTCACCGTCCTCATCGCACTCACGGCGACCGACGGACGGCTCGTCGCCGATCACACCCCGCTGCCCGGGCCGCCCGAGTTCAGCGGCACACCGGTCTGGTTCACCGTCGTCGTCTTCACCGCGACCGCCCTGGTGCTCACGCTGAGCTGGTGGCCCGCCCGCAACCTTCTCTCCCGGCGGCAGCGCATGAACGCCTCGTTCAACTCCCTTCACCTCGTCAACACCTACGGCGCCTTCGGCAGCATCACCCGCGTCCGCTTCGAGATCGTCGTCGAGGGAACGGAAGACGTCCGGCCCACCGACGCGAGCGAGTGGCGGGAGTACGGGTTCAAGGGCAAGCCCGGCGACCCGCGGCGGCTGCCGCGGCAGTTCGCGCCGTACCATCTGCGGCTCGACTGGCTGATGTGGTTCGCCGCGCTCTCCCCCGCGTACGCGGAGCGGTGGTTCGGCGCCTTTCTGTACCGGCTGCTCGACGGGGACCGCGACACGCTCCGGCTGCTGCGCCACAACCCCTTCCCCGGCGACCCGCCCGGCAGCGTGCGCGCCCGGCTCTTCCGGTACGAGTACACCGACTGGGCCGAGCTGCGCCGCAGCCGGGCGTGGTGGCGGCGGGAGTTCGTGCGCGAGTACGCCCCGCCCCTGACCGCCGACGCGTGGGGAAGGGTCAGCCCGTGAGCCGCTGCAGCCCCACCACCCGCAGCAGTTCCAGCCGTTCGTACGACTCGCTGCCCGGCCGCGCCGTGTAGACCACCAGCCGCTGGTCGTGCTCCGGGTTCAGCAGCACCTCGCAGTCCAGCTCCAGCAGCCCGACCACCGGGTGGTCGAACCGCTTGACCTCCCGGCGCCGCACCGCCACGTCGTGCGCCTCCCACAGCGCCGCGAACTCCGCGCTGCGCGCCCGCAGCCTGCGTACCAGCCCGGCGACCCGGGCGTCGTCCGGGCGCCGGGCGAGGGTGGCGCGCAGGTCGGCGACCGTGGCGCGGGCAGCGTTGTCGCGGTCCTCGGCCGGCAGGAACTCGCGGGCGTCCGGCTCGGTGAAGTAGCGCCAGACGAGGTTGCGCCCGTCCCCCCGGCGGGCGGCGGTGTCCCCGCTCAGTGCCCGCGACATGGCGTTCTGCGCCAGCACGTCACCGCGGTCGCTGACGACCTGGGCGGGGGTGTCGGTGAGCCGGTCCAGGATCAGCAGCAGGCCGGGGCGCACGTGCTCGGTGGTGTCCCGGGCGCGGGGCGGCTCCTTGCCCGCGAGGTGGAACAGGTGGTCGCGCTCGTCGTCGCTCAGCCGGAGGCCGCGGGCGACGGCGGCGAGCATCTGCCGCGACGGGCGGGAGCCGCGCGCCTGCTCAAGGCGGGTGTAATGGTCGGTGGACATGCCGGCGAGCTGCGCCACCTCCTCTCGCCGCAGCCCCGGTGTGCGGCGCCTGGGGCCCTGCGGCAGGCCCACGTCCGCGGGGGTGAGGCGGGCGCGGCAACGCCGCAGAAAGTCGGCCAGCTCGGTTCTGTCCACGCCCCCAGCGTGCCTCACCCGCCGGCCCGCAGCCAGGGATAACCGGTCCCCGGATACACCCGTCTCTCCCGCCCGGCGCGGGCCGGCCGCAGGCTGGCGGCGACGAGGGCCCGCACCCGCGGGGACCCCGGCGACGAGGGGCCGCATCCGCGGCCCGGGACCGGAGAGATGATGAGCGTGCTGGTGACGGGAGCAACGGGCAAGGTCGGGCAGCGGTTCGTGCCACGGCTGCTGCAGTGGACGGGCGGCGGCGGGGTGCGGCTGCTGGTGCGCGACGCCGAGCGGGCCGCGCCCTTCGCCAGGCTCGGCGCAGACGTCGTCGTCGGCGACCTGCGCGACCCGGGTGACCGGCGCAAGGCGCTGGCCGGGGCACAGACGGTGGTGCACGTCGCGGCGGCATTCCGCGACGTGCCGGACGAGGAGGCGTACGCGGTCAACCGGGACGCGACGCTGGCGCTGGGCGAGCAGGCCGCGGAGGAGGGCGTGCGGCGCTTCGTCTTCACCAGCACCAACCTCGTCTACGGCGCCGGGCGCGGCCGGCCCGCCGTGGAGGCCGACGAGCCGCGGGCGGACGGCCTGCTGCAGGGCGCGTACCCGCAGGCGAAGACCGAGGCGGAGCGGGGCCTGCTGGCACTGCACCGCGAGCGCGGCATGGACGTGCGCGTCGCGCGGCTGGCGTTCGTCTACGGCGAGGGGGACCCGCACATCGAGGAGGCGCTTGGCTGGACGCTGAGCTTCGCCGCACACCAGCGGCTGCAGATGGTGCACCACGCGGACGTGGCCCAGGCGTTGTGGCGGGTGCTGCGTGCCCCGGGCGCCGACGGGCGGATCTACAACGTCGCGGACGACGCGCCGGTCAGCGCGGTGGAGGTTTTGCAGCTCGTCGGCGCGGAGATCCCGGAGGGCATGGCGGACCGCCCGGTGGCCGATCCGTGGCACGGCGTGGTCTCCACCCGCCGCATCCGCGACGAGCTGGGCTTCCGGCCGCTGTACCCGTCGCTGTGGACCGCCCGGGACGCCGGGGCGCTGTAGGGGAGAGGAACGGCGGGCCCTGTTCGTACGCGAGTGCCGTCCACGGCGTACGGGCCGGGCCCCGCTCTCCCCCGCCCGTACCTCGCACTTTCCCCGACCCCGCCCCGCGCCGCCGGCCGCCGCGCCATGCTGGAAGGGCCGCCCGTTCTTCCGGCGACCGGGACGTGCACCCCTCGCAGAGGTTCCGTGCAGAGGTGATGGAGGACAGCAGATCAGCGAACTCCTCGGGTACGGTCGCCGCGCCGGGCGCCCCACCGTCTGAGGAGAGTAAAGCGTTGCGCGAGTTCACCGTGCCTCCCCTGGCAGACGCACCGAAGTCGGGGGGGCTGGCGGACGCGGTCTTCCAGCGGGCCGCGGAGGATCCGGGGCGGGTCGCCTTCGCCCGCAAGGCCGACGGCCGCTGGCAGGACGTGACGATCGGGACGTTCCGCGACGAGGTGCTCGCCCTCGCCAAGGGTCTGCTGGCCGCGGGGCTGCGGTTCGGCGACCGGGTGGGGATCATGTGCAGGACCCGGTACGAGTGGACCCAACTGGACTTCGCGCTCTGGGCGATCGGCGCCCAGGCCGTGCCCGTCTACCCGACCTCGGCCCCCGACCAGGCGTACTGGATGCTGCACGACGCCGGCGCCGTCGCCTGCGTGGTGGAGCACGCGGACCATGCGATGACCGTCGGCTCCGTCATCGACAAGCTGCCCCGGCTCAGGATGCTCTGGCAGATCGACGAAGGCGCGCTCGACGAGCTGACCGCCGCCGGCGCGCACCTGGACGACGACGTGGTCGAGCGGCACCGCCTCGCCGTCACCCCGGACTCCCCCGCCACCGTGATCTACACCTCCGGCACCACCGGCCGCCCCCGCGGGTGCGAGCTGACGCACGCCAACTTCATGGCGGAGGCCGACAACATCCTGCTGCGCTACGAGGCCCTCTTCCGCCCGCACCAGGGCGAGCCCGCCTCCACCCTGCTCTTCCTCCCCCTCGCGCACGTGTTCGGCAGGATGATCCAGGTCACCGCGGTCCGGGGTGGGGTCAAGCTCGGCCATCAGCCGGACCCGTCCGCGCCGGTGCTGCTCGCGGACCTCAAGGCGTTCCGGCCGAGCCTCATCCTGGCCGTGCCGCACATCTTCGAGAAGATCTACGCCGCCGCCCGCCGTAAGGCCGAGACCGAGGGCCGGCTCGCCGTCTTCGACAAGGCCGCCGACGTCGCCGTCCGGCACGCCCGGGCCCGCGAGGAGTCGGCCTTCGACGCCGGCCGCGGGCCGAGCCCCGCGCTGCGGCTGGAGCACCAGGTGTTCGACAAGCTGGTCTACGCCAAGATGCGCGCGGCGCTCGGCGGCCGGACCCGCTTCGTCTTCTCCGGCGGGTCGGCGATGCAGCGTCGGCTCGGGCTGTTCTTCGCCGGCGCGGGCATCACGGTCATCGAGGGCTACGGCCTGACGGAGACCACCGCCGCGGCGGTCGCCAACCCTCCCGAGCGCCCGCGCTACGGCACCGTCGGCATCCCCATCCCCGGCATCACCGTCTACATCGCCCCCGACGACGAGGTCTGGCTGCACGGCCCGCAGGTCTTCAGCGGCTACGTCGGCGAGGGCGCGGGGGTGCTGCGCGACGGCTGGCTGGCCACCGGCGATCTGGGCAGCCTCGACGAGGACGGCTATCTGACGATCACCGGCAGGAAGAAGGAGCTGCTGGTGACGTCGAACGGCAAGAGCGTCTCGCCGCTGCCGCTGGAGGAGCGGGTGCGGGCCCACCCGCTGGTCTCGCAGTGCCTGGCCGTCGGCAACGACCGGCCCTACGTCGCGGCGCTGGTCACGCTGGACCCGGACGGCGTCGCGCACTGGCAGCTCATGCGGGGCAGGCCGTCGATGACACCCACCGAACTGGTCCGGGACGGGGAGCTGGAGGCCGAGATCCGGCGGGCCGTGGTCGCCGCGAACACCCATGTGTCGCCGCCGGAGTCGATCCGGACGTTCCGGATACTGGCCGTGCAGTTCACCGAGGAGCAAGGGCTGCTGACGCCGTCGCTGAAGCTGAAGCGGAAGGCGATCGAGAAGGCGTACGCGAACGAGGTCGATGCCCTTTACCAGATGTAGGCCCGGTCCGGATGGGCTTCAAGGGAATGCCGCGGCGGGCGATCGCGGTTAGCGTCGGGAGGGCGAACCGCCTGTACGAACTCGTCGACGAAGAGGGACACATCCCACGTGAGCAACGTTCCGACCATCACCCTCAACAACGGCGTCGCGATGCCGCAGCTCGGCTTCGGTGTCTGGCAGGTGCCCGATTCCGAGGCCGAGACCGCCGTGCGCACCGCGCTCGACGCCGGTTACCGGAGCATCGACACGGCCGCCATCTACGGGAACGAGGAGGGCACGGGCAAGGCCCTGGCCGCGTCCGGCGTCCCGCGCGAGGAGCTGTTCGTCACCACCAAGCTGTGGAACTCCGACCACGGCTACGACGCCGCGCTGCGCGCCTTCGACGACTCGCTGCGCCGGCTGGGCCTGGACCACGTCGACCTGTACCTCATCCACTGGCCCGCGCCGGCCAGGGACACGTACCCGGAGACCTGGCGGGCCCTGGAGAAGATCTACGCGGACGGACGCGCCCGGGCCATCGGCGTGTCCAACTTCCACCCCTCCCATCTGCAGCGCGTCCTCGACGAGGGCAACGTCGCGCCCGCGGTGAACCAGGTCGAGCTGCACCCGGACTTCGCCCAGGCCGACGTGCGCGCCTTCCACGCCGCGCACGACATCGCCACCGAGGCGTGGTCACCGCTGGGCCAGGGCAAGGGGCTGCTGGACGAGCCCGTGCTGCGGGAACTGGGCGAGAAGCACGGCCGCAGCCCGGCGCAGATCACGCTGCGCTGGCATCTGCAACTGGGCAACGTGGTCATCCCCAAGTCCGTCACCCCGTCGCGTATCCGGGAGAACATCGACGTCTTCGGCTTCGAGCTGGACGACGCCGACATGGCCGCCGTCGGACGCCTGGACGCGGGCAACCGCATCGGCGACGACCCCGACGACGTGAACTGACCCTCCCCCGCCGGCCGGCCGCCGGTCGCCGCCCTCGGAACCGTTGCACCCGCAACCGCGTCTGAGGGGGCGACCGGAAGTCGATCACCAAGGGGGAGTCATGGCTGCACGGGCCGGACGTGAGCTCGACTGGGACGGCTGCTTCAACGTACGCGACCTCGGCGGGCTGGCCGCGACCGGTGGCCGCCACACCCGGCGCGGTGCCCTGGTGCGCGCCGACAACCTGGACGGGCTGACCGAGGCGGGCTGGGCCGCCGTCGCCGACCACGGCGTACGCACCGTCATCGACCTGCGCAACGGCATCGACCACCGCCCGCGCCTGCCCCGCCCGGAGACGATCGGGCTGGTCCGGGTGCCCGTGGACGAGCTGGCGGGGAACGTGCGCTGGTGGCGGGAGTGGGGTCACCTGGAGGGCACGCCGCTGACCTGGGCCGCCTATCTGGAGTACGTCCCGACGGTGGCGGTGTCCGTCGTGCGCGAGGTCGCGGCGGCGCCGCCCGGCGGCGTCGTGGTGCACTGCACGGCGGGGCGGGACCGTACCGGCTTCGCCTCGTTCGTGCTGCTGGCGCTCGCCGGGGTCTCCGCGGCGGACATCGCCGCCGACTACCTGCTCAGCGGGCCCAACCACCGGCGGGCCGCCGCCGCCCTGGGCCACCCGGACCAGACGCTGGAGATCGCCGGGATCCAGTCCCGCTCGGGCCGCACGGCGACGCAGGTCATCGCCGACACGCACGCGACCCTCGACGCGGCGGCGTACCTCACCGCGGCCGGACTGCCGGAGCCGACCGTCGCGGCGGCCCGGGAGCGGCTGCTCACCGGCCAGTGACACCGCCCGGCGGTCAGCTCGCGCCGTGCGCCGGGGCGACGGCCGCGATCCGGCACGCGAGGTCGACGTCCGGCTCGGTGACCCGGCCGCCCACGCCGGGGGTGCTGACGGCGACATCGAGGGTGATGTGGCCGACCTCCGCGGGCGGTTTCCGGCAGACGGTACCTCGCGGTCCTCGCAACCGTCGATGACGTGACGGCGCGTCGGCGAGCACCGTCTACCCGCGCAGGGCCGGTTGGCGACGGAGGACAGAGCGGTTGCCGTCGTTCAGCCCTGCGTTGCCGGGCGGGGGCCGTATCCCGGTGTCTCCTGACCGCAGGAAGCCCCGCCCCGTCTTGTCAGCCGCTTCGCGACCTTCTATCGTCCGCTGGGAGCGCTCCCATGCCCCCCACCTGAAGGAGCACCGCAGATGACATCACGGAAATCGCGCGTCCACGCCCTCGGCCTCGCGGCCGTCCTCACCCTTGGATCGCTGGTCGCCTCCCTGACGACCGCGGAGGCGTCCCCGGTCGTGCAGGCGGAGATCTGCGAGAAGTACGGAAGCACGACGATCCAGGACAGGTACGTGGTCCAGAACAACGCCTGGGGAACGGACCAGGCCCAGTGCATCACCACCACCGACAGCGGCTTCCACATCACGCGGGCAGACGGCAGCGCGCCCACCAACGGCGCCCCGAAGTCGTACCCGTCGGTCTTCCTCGGCTGCCACTACACCAACTGCTCACCGGGCACCAACCTGCCGCGGCAGATCGGCACGATCTCCAGTGCGCCCAGCTCGATCTCGTACTCCTATGTCGACAACGCCGTCTACAACGCCTCGTTCGACATCTGGCTGGACCCGGAGCCGCAGACGGACGGGGTGAGCCAGACCGAGATCATGATCTGGCTCAACCGCGTCGGGCCGATCCAGCCCATCGGCTCGCAGACCGGCACCGCCCAGGTCGCGGGCCACACCTGGGAGGTATGGAGGGGCAGCAACGGAACGAACGACGTGATCTCCTTCGTCGCCCCGTCCGCGCTGGGCAACCTCAGCTTCGACCTGACGGCCTTCATCGACCAGGCGGTCAACGCGGGGCTCGCCACGGACCAGTGGTACCTCACCAGCGTCCAGGCGGGCTTCGAGCCCTGGGAAGGCGGCACGGGCCTCGGCGTGAACTCCTTCTCGGCGTCGGTGAACTGACCGTTCCAAGGCCGGGGCCGGCTACCCCGCCGCCCCTTGCGGTGTGTCACGACCCGTGTCGTGACACACCGCAAGAAGGCCGACGGGGATGCGGCTCGGCTCAGAAGAGATGCCCACCCGCGTACAGCCCGCGTGGTCCCCACACGGCCCCCAGGAATGCTGAGGGCTCCGGCACCCTCCTTGTCCGGAGACGGCGGCGCCGCCCGGGCGGTCAGCTCGCGCCGTGCTCCGGGGCGACGGCCTCGATCCGGCGCGCGAGGTCGACGTCCAGCTCGGTGACCCGGCCGCCCACGCTGTGGGTGTTGACGGCGACATCGAGGGTGTTGTAGCCGAGCGTGAGCATCGCGTGGTGCCCCAGCTCCTCCTGGATCCGGGAAACGTCCGCGACCATCGCCGCGGCGGCCGGGTGCGAGCCGAAGCGGTAGGTGCGCGACAGCAGCTCTCCCTCGGCCACCGACCAGCCGGGCAGCCCGGCGAGCCGGTCCTCGGTCTCCTCGGGGGAAAGCGGTTCGACGGCCATGGGAAGGGCTCCCTTCGCGGCTGGGCGGTTCCCGGCCGACAGTACCCCCGCGGCGCTCGGTTACCGTCGATGACATGACGACCTCCGGCCTCCCCGTCACCCCCGGTACCCCTCCCGGCGGTGACCTGCCCCGCGGCGGCGGCGCCGACGACGGCGCCGGCACCGCCGGTGCCCTGCTGCGCGGCTGGCGGGAGCGGCGCGGGCTGAGCCAACTGGAGCTGGCGCTGCGCGCGGACTCCTCGGCCCGCCACATCAGCTTCGTCGAGACCGGCCGGTCACGGCCGAGCCGGGCGATGGTGCTCAAGCTCGCCGAGCACCTGGACATGCCCGTACGCGAATGCAACGCGCTGCTGCTCGCCGCCGGCTACGCGCCCCACTACCCCGAGACGCCGCTCGACGACCCCGCGATGGCCGAGCTGCGCCACGGCGTCGAGCAGCTCGTCACCGCCCACGAGCCGTTCCCGGCGATCGTCGTCGACGGGGCGTACAACGTGGTGGCCGCCAACCGCGGCATCCTGCTCGTCCTCGACGGGGTGCCGGAGGACCTGCTGCGCCCGCCGCTGAACGCGATGCGGCTGACGCTGCACCCCGACGGGCTGGCGAAGAAGATCCGCAACCTGCCGCAGTGGCGCGCCCATCTGCTGCACCAGATGGACCGTCAGCTCTCACTGGTGCGCTCGCCCGCGCTGAGGGAGCTGTACGACGAGGTGGCGGCCTATCCGCTCGCTCCGGAAGCGGGGGACGAGGAGGTCGCGGAGGTCGGCGGGCGGGCCCCGTTCGCGCTGCCGCTGCGGGTCGCGCACGACGGACACCTGCTGTCGTTCGTCTCCACCATCTCCACCTTCAACACGCCCATGGACGTGACGGTCTCGGAGCTGGCCCTGGAGACGCTGCTGCCCGCGGACGCGGAGACGACGACGTACCTGCGCCGGCAGCTCGGCTCCTGACGTACCCGCAGGGCGCACCGCACTTCCCACCAACAAGCTTTCATAAACCTTTAGCAGGTCTTTATTTGACGGAGGGTCTGTCGTCACGCAAGATCGGCGGCAACGACTGCCGGTCCCTTCCAGCGCGCCGGCGCCTGAAGGGAGCCGTCATGGCCAGCCGTCGCGAAGTCCTCGCCACCTCCGCGGTCGCGGTCGGTGCGACCGCCTTACCGTTCCCCTCCGGCTCGCCCGACGTCCGGGCCGCGGTCACCGGTCCCGACCCGACCCGGCCGCCGGGCCGCGGCCCCAACGTCGTCCTGATCGTCCTGGACGACCTGGGCTACGGCGATCTCGGCTGCTACGGCTCGTCGCTGATCGACACCCCGCATCTGGACCGGCTCGCCCGCCAGGGCACGCGCTTCACCCAGGGCTACTCCGGCGCGCCCGTGTGCAGCCCGTCGCGCGCCGCGCTGCTCACCGGCCGCGTACCGCCGCGCACCGGCGTGCGCAAGGTGCTCAGCCGGGACGACTCGCAAGGGCTGCGGGCCGCGGAGAGGACACTCCCCGGCTATCTGCGGGAAGCCGGATACCACACGGCCGCCATCGGCAAATGGCACCTCGGCCGGCTCGACGAGAACCATCCGTCGCGGCACGGCTTCGACTCGTACTTCGGCGTCGACGCGATGTTCTCCGAACACTCGTACCCCACCGAGATCTGGCGCGACGGCGCCCCCGTGGGGACGCTGCGCGACGACGCCGACCTGGCGACGATGACGCGCCGCTTCACCGACGAGGCGATCGACGTGATCGACCGCGCCGGGAACCGGCCCTTCTTCCTCTACCTCGCCGAGACCATGCCCCACCTCCCCCTCGCCGTCGAGCCCGAGTTCGAGGGCCGCTCCCGCGGCGGCCTCTACGGCGACGCCGTCGAATCCGTCGACCACCACCTCGGCCGCCTCTTCGACGCGATAGCCGACCGCGGCCTCGAACGGGACACCCTGATCATCGTCGCCAGCGACAACGGCCCCTGGTTCGAGGGCTCCACCGGTGGGCTGCGCGGCCGGAAGTCCGGCTTCTACGAGGGCGGGGTACGGGTGCCGTTCCTCATGCGCTGGACGGGCACGGTTCCGCGCGGCCGGGAGTCGCACCAGGTGGTGTCGTTCCTCGACATCCTGCCGACGCTCTGCGGCCTCGCCGGCGTGACACCCGAACCCGGGGTGAAGCTCGACGGCACCGACCTCCGCGCGGTGCTGCGCGGTGAGCGGCTGCACGAGCGCCCGCCGGTGCCGTTCTTCCTCGGCCGGCACGCGGCGGCGGTACGGGACGGCCGGTGGAAGCTGCACGTACGGCGGGCCGGCCGGAACCAGCGCTACCTGCCCGAACTGTTCGACCTGGAGGCCGACCCGCGCGAGGTGGCGAACGTGGCCGCGCGGCGGCCGGAGGTCACCGAACGGCTGCAGACGTTCCTGGCCGGGCTGGAGGAGGACGTCGCCGCGGAACGGCGCCCGCCCGTGGCCCTCACCGCGAAACCCCCGCTGTTCGCCGGCCGCGCCAACACCGTGCGGGTCCGGCTGTCGCGGGCGCTGCGGCCGGACGGCGGCTCCCGGACGAGGGTCACGGTGACGGTCGCGGTGCCGGAGGGCTGGTCGGCGACGACCGTGCGGAAGACGGTCGACCTCGCCGCCGCCCCGGTGCTGGAGGTCGACGTCACCCCGCCGCCCGCGGCCGGGGCCCCCGCGGGGCGGCTGCGCGGCCACCGGCTCACCCCCCGGGTCGTCGTCGACGGGCGGACGGTGACGGGCGCCGACGTGCAGGTGCACGCCGTACCGCACGGCCGCGACGCGGCCCTCGCGCTGGACGCCGGACCCGACGGCCGCCCGGCGCTGGCCTCGTACCGCCCTCTGACACCGGCCACCGCCTGGGACCGGGCCGCCGGCTTCGGCTGGGTCTCCGCCCCGCCGCAGTCCCGCGCCCACGACGGCCCCGATCCGCTGCGGCGCGGCATGGTCCGCGACCGGTCGGCGGGTGTGCTGCGGCTCCGGCTGCCCGCGGGGCCGCGCCGGATCTCCCTGCTGCGCGGCGACGACAAGCGGCCCACGCAGGGATTCGCGGTGGCGGCGGACGGCGAGAAGGTGATCGAGCCGGGCCCGCGGCTGCCCGCGGGGGCGTACCGGTGGGAGGAGTTCCTCAGCGACGGCGGGCCCGGGGGCCGGACGGTCGAGCTGGAGCTGAGCGGCACCGGGGGCAACAGGTGGACGCTCGTGGCGCTGGTGGTGCACTGACGCGGCCAGAGGCCGGGCGCCCCGGGCGACCAACGCGGCACTCGTGCCCTCTTCTTACCCGCATGGCGGGAAAAAGTCCCCACCGCACGTCTTCACAAACCTGCAATACGCTCTTATTTGACGCAGAGGCCGCCGAAGTCCGAGGATCGGCGGCACCTGCCGGTCTCCCGACGTGCCGGCGTCCGAAGGGAGCCCGTCTTGGTCAGCCGCCGCGATGTCCTCGCAGGATCGGCGCTCACGCTCGGTGCGACCGGGTTATCCGTCCCGGTCGGCGGACCCCATGTGCACCAGGCGAGCGCCGAGCCCGCGCGGCCCCCGGGCGGCGGCCCGAACGTCATCGTGATCCTCCTGGACGACCTGGGCTACGGTGACCTCGGCTGCTACGGCCATCCGCTGATCCGCACCCCGCGGCTGGACCGGCTCGCCCGCCAGGGCACCCGCTTCACCCAGGGCTACTGCGGCGCACCCGTGTGCAGCCCGTCCCGCGCCGCGCTGCTCACCGGCCGGGTGCCGCCGCGCACCGGCATCCCTGACGTGCTGAGCCGGGACGACCCGCACGGGCTGGGCACGGCGGAGCGCACCCTCCCCGAGTACCTGCGCACGGCGGGCTATGTCACGGCGGCGATCGGCAAATGGCACCTCGGCCGGCTCGACGCCCACCACCCGGCTCGGCACGGCTTCGACTCCTTCTTCGGCGTCGACGCGATGTACACGGCGGACACGTACCCCACCGAGGTCTGGCGCGACGAGGAACCGGTGGAGGTCCTGAACAGCGACGCCGACCTGGCGACGATGACGCGCCGCTTCACCGACGAGGCGATCGACGTGATCGACCGCGCCGGGAACCGGCCCTTCTTCCTCTACCTCGCCGAGACCATGCCCCACCTTCCCCTCGCCGTCGAGCCCGAGTTCGAGGGCCGCTCCCGCGGCGGCCTCTACGGCGACGCCGTCGAATCCGTCGACCACCACCTCGGCCGCCTCTTCGACGCGATAGCCGACCGCGGCCTCGAACGCGAGACCCTGATCATCGTCGCCGGGGACAACGGCCCCTGGTTCGAGGGCTCGTCGGGCGGGCTGCGGTCCCGGAAGTTCGAGGTCTTCGAAGGCGGGGTGCGGGTGCCGTTCCTCGTCCGCTGGACGGGAACCGTGCCCGGCGGCCGGGAGTCGGACGACGTGGTCTCCTTCCTCGACCTGCTGCCCACGGTGTGCTCCCTCGCCGGCGTCGCACCGGAGCCGCGAGTCGCGCTGGACGGCACCGACCTCACCGCGACGCTCCGCGGGGCCCGGCTGCACGAGCGCGCGCCGGTGCCGTTCTTCCTCAGCTCGCGGGCCGCGGCCGTACGCGACGGCCGCTGGAAGCTGCACGTCCGGCGGCGCGGCTCGGACCAGCGCTACCTGCCGGAGCTGTACGACCTCCACGCGGACCCGCGGGAGTCGGTGAACCTCGCCGCGCGCCGGCCGGAAGTGACCGCGCGGCTGGCTGAGTTCCTGACCGCGCTGGAGGAGGACATCGCGCGCGAGCAACGCCCGGCCGTGGAACTCACCGCCGGCCTGCCGCTGTTCGCGGACCGCCGCAACGTGGTGCGGGTACGGCTGACCCGCGCACTGCGCCCCGACGGCGACCCCGTCGCGGAGGTCACGGTGTCGCCGACGGCTCCCGACGGCTGGGCCACGACGACGGTGCGGCAGGTGGTGGACCTCGACACCGACCCCGTGATCGACGTCGAGGTCACCCCGCCCGTCGCGGTCGCGGCGCCTGCGGGCCGGCTGGGCACGTACGAACTGGCGCCCCGCGTCGAGGTCGACGGGCGGACCGTGACGGGCGAGCCGGTGCGCGTGTACGCGGTGCCGCACGGCGAGGACGTCGCCCTCGCCCTGGACGCCGGCCCGGTCGGCTCCCCGGTCACCCCCTCCTACCGCGCCCTGACCCCGGACTCCTCCTGGTCTCAGTCGGCCGGCTACGGCTGGACGGGCGGGGCACCGGCACCCATGTCCCGCGACCGCGGCGCCCCGGACGTCCTGCGCCGCGACATGGTCAACAACCAGCCGGCGGCGCTGCTGCGGCTGCATCTGCCCGCCGGCCGGCGCACGGTCTCCGTGCTGCGCGGCGACGACGGATACGCCACGCCCGGGATCGTCGTCGAAGCGGACGGTACCGAGGTGATCGCCCCGGGGCCGCAGGTACCGGCGGGCGCGTACCAGTGGGAGGAGTTCGTCCTCGACGGCGGGGCTGCGGGCCGGGTGACCGAGCTGCGCGTCGGCGCCCCGGCCACCGCGAACTGGAAGATCGTCGCGCTGCTGGTGCGCTGACCGGCCCCGGCGGGCCCGCGGGCCGCCGTCCCGGCCGGCACCGGGGCGGTGGCCCGTATGTCCCGGCCGGTCAGCGCGAGGCGGTGGCCCGGACACCGCGCGGCGGCCCGTACCGCACGACGGCGGGCCGCACCCGTACCCGGCAGCCGGAACCCGGGCCGGAGTGCGCCGGTCCGGGCTCCGCTGTTCCCACGGTGCCCGCCCCCGCCCGGCACGTCGATTACCCCCGGGGTAAGGCCGCCCGCCCACGGGTCCCCTCCGTACCGGAGGAGACCCCGAGCTGGTCGGCGCAGTGCCGTCACCCCGCAGGGGCCGACTGCGGCGCGCCGGGGGAGGCGGCGGCACCGGGCTATCACAGGAGGTGCAGTCCGGCACCGGTGTCCGACGAGATGTGGCGTGGAGGATCAGCCGGGGGCAGTTCCGTTCTCTCCTCCGTCGAGGCGGTCACCTCGTCGGGGAAGGCCGTCATCTCGGCCGACGACAGCACTGTGGTGAGTCTGATCCAGCAGATGATCAGGGAGGGCAAGTCGGCCTCCCTCTCCCGCCGGCTGACGGGCGGCCCGGCCGCCGGGTTCACCCCGCCCGCCGGTCCTCCACCACCTGCTCGCCGGGCGCCCCGGCCGCCGCCCGGCGCACGACCGGTCCGCCGCACTCGTTGATCCACCGGCGCAGCACATGGTGCACCGACTCCGCCCCCGCCAGCGTCTCTCCCGCCGGCACCGGCGGCGTCAGCCCTTCGGGCCAGAACAGAAACGCCCGGCTCTGCTCCCCGCCGAGGCCGCCGTGCGAGCCGATCTGGTCCTCGAAGGCGTGCACCGTGCCGCTCTGCGGGTCGTACGAGGAGTTGACCATGATGTCCGCGGCGTGCGGGAAGCGCGCGGTGCGCAGCACCGTCTCGGCGGCGCCGGGCCCGAAGGGCAGCAGCGGGTCGATGCCGACGACCTTGCCGGTCTCCAGGTGGTGCTCCGCGCCGCCGGCGCCGAGGACCACCGGCCCGTGCTCTTCGGAGCGCACCAGCACGAAGCCGATCCCGGGGTGTTCGGTCAGCGCCGGCAGCAGCGCGGGGTGGCGGCGCTCGATCGTCTCCCGGCTCGCCACGCCGGGCAGCTCGGGGAAGGACACCAGGCCCAGATTCCCGGAGCCGAGCACCACGGGCTCCTGGCCGCGCCGCCCTTCGCCGCCGTACACGTCCTCCGGGCGCTCGGGCCGGCGCAGCGCGGCACGGGCGGCGGTGCGCGCCTCGGCGCCGCTCCTGGTCCCGCCGACCCGCCGCGAGACGGGCAGCCCGCAGCCGGCGCGTACCAGGTCCTGCAGCGTGAGGCCGTAGGCGGCGGCGAACGTGGGGCCGTGGCTTTGGCCGTGGTCCGACAGCAGCACGATGCGGTAGGGGCGCGGGGCGTGCTCGGCGGCCTTGGCGACGAGCGCGATCGAGCGGTCGATCCGGCGCAGCACCTGCTGGCTGTCGCGGTGATGCGGCCCCGCATAGTGGGCCACTTCGTCGTACCCGACGAGATCGGCGTAGACCGCCGTGCGCCCGGCGAGCATGTCCCCTATGACGGCGGCCACGACGACGTCGCGGGAGACGACGGTGGCGAAGGCGCGGACGAACGGGTACAGCCCGCCGCGGCCGACGCGCGGCGTCTCCCGGCGCAGCCGGGAGCGCAGCGACTGGAACACCTCGCGGCCGGCCTCGGCGAAGAAGGAGGCGAAGGTGCGGGAGGCGTTGGCGGGGTCGGAGAAGTAGGCGAAGTATCCGGCGCGGGAGCGGGTCTTCTTCTTTCGCCGGACCGCCACCGAGAGCACCAGGGCGAGCTGGGTGGCACCGCCGGTGAACAGGTTGCCGCGACTGGCGGTGTCGCCGGGCGCCCCGGTGGCCAGCAGCCCGGCGGGCGCGGCTGCCTGCTCACCGGCGGTGCCGGCGGTGCGGGCGGCGGCCCGGCGCTCCAGCTCCAGTGCGGTGGAGGGGTGGCTGCAGACCATCACCTCGCCCGTTTCCTTCTCGTACCAGCGGAAGGCCGGTACGTCGTCGTTGGTGCCGTGCAGGATGCCGAGCTGGCTGGCGCCGGTCTGGCTGGACCAGTCGGTGCGCCAGGAGATGAGCCGGTGGCTGGTGCCGTGCCAGGAGGCGACGGTCTCCATCACCGGCGGCAGCCGGTGCGCGAGCAGCCGCTGCCCGCCGATGCTGCGCCCGCCCGCGCGCTCGCGCTCCTGCAGCGCGGCGTGCAGCACATCGTGGCCGACGCCGTCGAGCTGGAGGAAGACGATGCCGGGGGCGGCGTCCGGGGATACGCGCGGACCACCCCGGCGGTACGCGAGCCGGGCGAGCCGGCGGCGGTAGGCGCCGTCGTCGCGGACGGTGAGCGCCGTGCTGGTGGCGGAGGACGCGGCGGACATCACCGCGGCGACGACGACGGCGGTCTCCGGGTTGGCCTCGCCGCGGCCGGTGGGGTTGAGGCTGAGCGCGATCAGCAGCAGGGAGCCGTTGAGGAAGAAGACGAGCAGGCCGAGCACGAAGGCGGGCACCAGCAGCAGGGCCCGTACGAGCACGGGCCACACCAAGGCGGAGAGTACGCCGAAGACGCCGGCGCCGACGGCGGCGGTGACGGCGATGTGGGTGGCGCTGTCGCCGTCGGGCGACTGGAGCCGGAAGTCGGGCAGGGCACCGGCGAGTATGAGCATCGTCACCGTGCCGACGGCCCACACCACGACGATCCGGCCGAGGCCGCGGGCGGCGGCACGCCTGCCCCGGCGCGTGGTGGCCGCCCGCAGGGCGGTCAGGCCGGCGCGGGTACCGGGGGCGGGGTCCGCGGGGGACCCGGGGCGGGGCTCGGTGGGGGATGAGGGGTCGGTGTCCGTGCGGGACGGGGGTTCCGCACCCGTACGGGGCCGGGAGTCCGGGTCCGTACGGGGCCGCGGCGGGCGGTCCGTACGGGACCCGGGCGGCGGCCCGGACCGGCCGTCAGGGCAGGGCCTCGTGCCCTCCCCCGCGCCCTCCCCGGACCAGGGGCCCTCCCCCGGCCCGGTGTCCTCGCCCGGCGCCTTCCGCGGCTCTGCCATGCGCTGTCTCACCTCCGCTCCTGTCGTACCAGCCTTCCACAGCCGGGCGACAAGCGATTTCGCCCGGCCCCGCGCGGCCTCACGGGGCGCCCCGGGACGCCGTACCCTCGGGTGGAGCCGGGACAGGTGGTGGCGGAGGGAGCGGGCGTTGCCGGTGGAGATCACGTGGTGGGGACATGCCACCGCGACCGTGCGGGACTCCGGGGTGCGGGTGCTGACCGACCCGCTGTTCGTGCCGCGGCTGATGCATCTGCGGCGGCGCCGCGGCGCGCTGCCGCCGCCGTCGGCCGCGATCGCCGATGTCGTGGTCGTCTCCCACCTGCACTCTGACCACCTCCACCTGCCGTCCCTTTCCCGGCTCGCCCCCGGCACCCGGCTCGTGGTGCCGTCCGGCGCACGCGCCGCCGTGCCCGGCCTCGGGCGGCTCGCCGCCTCGCGGGGGCTGCCCGTGACCGAGGTGCGCCCGGGGGACGAGGTCGCCGCCGGCCCGCTGACGATTCGCGCCGTGCCCGCGGCGCACGACGGTCGCCGCTGGCCGTACGGGACGCGCACAGCACCCGCCCTCGGCTACGTGTTCGCGGGCGAGGCGCGCACCTACTTCGCCGGCGACACCGGTCTCTTCGACGGCATGGCCCGCGCCGTGGGCGCGTGCGACGTGGCGATGCTGCCCGTCGGCGGCTGGGGACCGTTCCTCGGCCACGGGCACCTCGACCCCGGCCGCGCCGCCGAGGCGCTGGCGGAGCTGGCGCCGCGCGCGGCGGTGCCGGTGCACTACGGCACGTACTGGCCGATCGGCATGGACGCCGTCCGCCCGCACGAGTTCCACGCCCCCGGCCACGACTTCGTGCGCCGGGCCGCCGCGCTGGCGCCCGAGGTGTCGGTGCACCGGCTGGGACACGGCGAGGGCATGCGGCTGGAGGCGGCTCGTTGAGGGTGCCGAACGCGCCGCCCGCACTGCTCGCCGCCGCTGGGGACGTCGCCCCCGCGCAGCAGGCCGTGGGCTACCCGTCGCTCTTCCTCCTCGTGCTCGTGGGGGCGATGGTGCCCGTGGTGCCGACGGGCGCCGTGGTCAGCTCCGCCGCGGTCGTCGCCTTCCACCACGAGGCGGCGTACGCGCTGCTGCTCGTCTTCGCCACCGCCTCGATCGCCGCCTTCCTCGGGGACGTCGCCCTGTACTGGCTGGGCAGCCGCGGCGTGCGCTCGCGGGGCGGCTCCCGCTGGCTGGACCGGCTGCGCGACCGGGTCGCGCCCGGGCAACTGGCCGGAGCGCAGCGGAAGCTGGAGCGGCACCGGATCTCCGTGCTGGTGCTGTCGCGGCTGATGCCCGCCGGGCGGATACCGGTGATGCTCGCGTGCCTGCTGGCGCGGATGCCGCTGCGCACGTTCGTCCGCGGCAACTTCCCCGCCTGTCTGGCGTGGGCCGCCACGTATCAGTTGATCGGCATCCTCGGCGGATCGCTCTTCCCCGAGCCGTGGCAGGGGGTGGCGGCGGCGGTGCTGCTGACGGTGCTGATCAGCGTGGCACCGCCGGCGTGGCGCCGGCTGCGCGGCCCCGGCCCGGGGCACGCGGCATAACCGTACGCGGCCACGCGCCCCGCGTACACGCCGTACGCCCCCTCCCGCTCTCACAGCACCCGCGACGCCCCCACCGGCAGGTCCCACAGCTCCGCCCGCGGCCGGCCGGTACGCTCCCACGCCGCCCGCACCCGCCGCAGCGGCTCCAGCGGCGGCTCCGCCGACAGCAGGAACGTGCCGAAGTGCATCGGCGCCATGCGCCGCGCGCCGACCTCGGCGCAGGCGCGCACGGCCTGCTCGGGGTCCATGTGCACCGGGCCCAGCATCCAGCGGGGCGCGTACGCACCGATGGGCATCAGGGCGAGGGCGATGCCGGGCAGGCGGCGGCCGATCTCCTCGAAGAAGTGGCCGTAGCCGGTGTCACCGGCGAAGTAGACCCGCCGGCCGGCGCCGTCGGTGAGCACCCAGCCGCCCCACAGTGAGCGGCAGGTGTCGGTGAGCGTGCGCTTGCTCCAGTGGTGCGCGGGTACGAAGTCGAAGCGCACGGGACCGCCGGGCGCGGGCAGCACGGCCGCCTCCCACCAGTCCAGCTCGGTGACCCGGGTGAAGCCGCGGCGGCGGCACCAGCGGCCGAGCCCGGCGGGCACGAAGAGCGGTGTGGTGCGCGGCAGCCGCTTCAGGGTGGGGCGGTCGAGGTGGTCGTAGTGGTTGTGGGAGAGGACGACGGCGTCGACGGGCGGCAGGTCCTCCCAGCGCACGCCGACGGGGGTGACGCGGGCGGGGGTGCCGAGGATCCGCCGGGACCACAGCGGGTCGGTGAGCACGGTCAGGCCGCCGATGCGCAGCACCCAGCTGGCGTGCCCGGCCCAGGTGACGGCGACGGTGCGGGGGCCCGCGGAGGGCAGCGGGCCGGGCTCGTAGGGGAGGTCGGGGATCTCTTCGAGGGCCCGGGGAGCGGGGCGGAACTGGCGGGTGCGGGCCAGCCGGGTGAGCATGGCGATGCCGGGGAGCGGAGCGTTGAGGCGGTCGGTGAAGGACCGCGGCCAGCGGCGGATCTCGCCGAGCGGACGCGGTGTTGCGGCGGAGCGCCCGGTCGGCGTGGCGGGCCCGGTGGCTCCCGTCCGCTGGGACTGGCTGGTCAACGGCGGCCTCCTGTCAGCTCGTCGAGGGCCGACCCGAGGGATCTCAGCGCCTCGGCCACCTGCGGCCACTCCGCGGGATCCGGTGGCTCCGCTCCCGGGATCCGCAGGACATCCGGGGCTTCGGGGCCGGGCGCGGCTTCGGAGGCGGGCGCGGCGGCCGGGACCAGGGTGCTCGCGGCGGCGGGCGGCCGGTCGTGGGCCGAGGCGAGAGCCGCGGCGTGCGCCCCGCCGCCCTCGCCGAGCAGCGGCGCCGTCGCCACCCGCAGCCGCAGCGCGGCCAGGTCGTCGCCGAAGCGCTGCGCGCCGGCGACCGCGCGGGCGCGGACCCCGTAGCCCAGGGCGCGCACGACGGCGGACTCCAGGTCCACGGCGTCCATGACGCCGCGCCGGGCCAGGTCCGGCCGCACGGCTTCGAGGTCCGCGTACACGTGGTACCCGGCCTGGGGCGGGCGGACCAGCGCGCCCGCGGCGGTCAGCACGTCCCGTACGGCCGCGGTGAGCGCCGCGTGCCGCCGGACGCCCGCGGCCAGCCGGCCGGTGACGGCGGGCGGCTCGGCGAGCGCCGCCGCGGCGGCGGCCCCCACGGGCGGCGGCAGCGGCGGGACGGCGGTGCCGAGCACGGCCAGCGCGGCGGCGTGGAGCGCGGCCCCCGCGCGGGTGGCGGGGAAGCGGGCGACGGCCGCGGGCCAGCCGGGCGGGGTGAGCGTGCCGCCGAGGTCGGCGAGGACGACGACGTCGTCGGGGAGCATCTCGGCGGGGCTGACGAGCACGGTGGCGTGCGGGTCGTGCAGGGTGTCGCGGTAGGTCTCGTCGCTGACGACGAGAAGCCCCTCCCCCGCCGCCGCCTCGCAGACCTCGTGGACCAGCTCCGGCGGCGGCACGGTGCCGGTGGGGTCGTCGGCGACGGAGAGGACCAGCAGCCGCGGGTCGCCGCCCTCGGCCCGTACCCGGCGCACGGTCTCCAGCAGCGCGACCGGATCGGGGGCGCCGCCGGACTCGGCGGTGGTGGGCACGCGGTGCGCGGGGCGGCCGAGGATCCCCGGCTGCGCCGCGTACCAGGACGCCGAGGGGCGGGGCAGCAGCACCTCGCCGCCGGCGGCGGCGACCAGGGCCAGAAGCAGCGCGGGGCCGCCTGGTGCGGCGGCGGTCTGGCCGGAGTCGGTGGCCAGGCCGCGGCGGCCCCAGTATCCCGCGGCGGCGGTGCGCAGCTCCGGCCCGCCGCCGGGCGGCCCGGGGGCGGAGGTCGCCGCCTGGGTGAAGGCGTCGACGATCTCCGCGGGGGGTGGCAGACCGGCGTCGGGGACGGCCTGCTGCATGCGCCACCTCCCGCCGTCACGCGCCCGTCGGGCGCTCACAAGGTGCGGATCCCTCTCACTGTCCCAGATCGGACGCCCGCCGGGGTGGTGCGCTGCGCGCCTGCTCAGGTGAGGTGTCGTCCGCGCGCGTCCGGTCGGGACGCGCGGCGCGCGCACGCCGGCGCCCGGTAAGTCCCTTCCGGCCCGCGGTTCGTCCGTACGGTCTCTCAGCCGCGCTCGCGCGCGCCCTCACGGGTGCGGCCGAGCGCGACGGAGCGCTCGGGGTGCCGGCTCAGGTACTCGCCTTCGAGCTGCGCCATGCGGGTGTTGTGCATCGCGAGCGCCGCCGCCGACCCGTGCAGCAGCGTGTCGTGGCGGGTGCGGTGGATGGTCTCCAGCTCCTTGATCAGTTGCTGGTCGGTCAGCCGCGCGGGGGCGATGCCGCCCCGGCGCCGGTCGCTCTCGCCCATCTGCGGCTCTCCTTCGCGCCGGCTGTCTGCGTCTCCCAGGATCGGGCAATCCCGGGCCCGCTGCTACCCGGGCGGCACGCACTCATGCGTCGGAAACCCGCCGGTTGACCGCATGGCAAGACAAGGCTTCTCGTCATACGAGACGGAGGTTACGCTGCCGCACATGGCCGTTTACACGCATGGACACCACGACTCGGTGCTGCGGTCCCACCGCTGGCGCACGGCCGCCAACTCGGCGGCGTACCTGACCGGCGAACTGCGCCCGCAGATGCACCTCCTCGACGTCGGCTGCGGCCCCGGCACGATCACCGCCGACCTCGCCGCCCTCGTGCCGGAGGGCCGGGTGACGGCGGTCGACGCGCAGCCGGGGATCCTCGCGCAGGCGCGTGCCGCGGCGGCGGCGCGGGGCGTGACGAACGTGGAGTTCGCCGTCGCCGACGCCGAGGCGCTGCACTTCCCGGACGACTCGTTCGACGTCGTCCACGCCCACCAGGTGCTCCAGCACCTCGCGCACCCGGTGCGGGCCCTGGCCGAGATGCGCCGGGTGTGCCGCCCCGGCGGCGTCGTCGCCGCACGGGACGCGGACTACGCGGCGATGACCTGGTACCCCGGCGTGCCGGCCCTGGACGACTGGCTGGCCACCTACCGCCGGACGGCGCGCGCCTCGGGCGGCGAGCCGGACGCGGGACGGCGGCTGCTGGGGTGGGCCCGCGAGGCGGGATTCCAGGACGTGACGGCCTCGGCGAGCGCGTGGTGCTTCGCGACGGAGGAGGAGCGCACGTGGTGGAGCGAATCGTGGGCCGACCGCACGGTGGCGTCGTCGTACGCCCGCCTCGCGGTCGACGGCGGGCACGCGGACGCTGCTGCGCTGGAGCGGATCGCGGACGGATGGCGGGAGTGGGGCGCGGCGGACGGCGCGTGGTTCGCGGTGCTGCACGGCGAGGTGCTCTGCCGGGTGACGTGAGCGCGCGGGGCCTGGGGCGCCTACCCGCTCCAACGGCCCGCGGTCGCAACGGGCTTCGCCGCCCCTAGACTCTCCCCATGGAGATCCTCGGCACCTCACTGCGCATCTGCGTGGACGATCTGGAGTCCGCCGTCGACACGTACGAGAGGCTGACCGGCGAACAGGCGCAGCACTTCTCGCAGGCGGGCGTCTCCGTCGCCGCGGTCGGCTGCTTCCTGCTGATGTCCGGCCCGCCCCAGACCCTCGACGTGCTGCGCAGAATCACCGCGACGCTGGCGGTCAAGGACGTCGCCGAGGCGTACGCCACGCTCCGCTCGGTCGGCGCCGAGATCGTCGCCGGCCCCTCGGAGACGCCGATCGGGCGCAACATGGTGGCGCGCCACCCCGACGGCAGCATCTTCGAGTACGTCGACCGCCGGCGCTGACCGCTACCGCGGGGCGCCCAGGACGTCGGTCATCTCGGCGGTCAGCGCCCAGCGTTCGTGGTCGCGCCAGGCGCCGTCGATGAACAGGTAGTCCGGCGAGAAGCCCTCCAGCCTGAAGCCCGCGCGCTTGGCCAGCGCGATGGAGGCGGCGTTGCCCGGCTGGACGTTGATCTCCAGGCGGTGCAGGCCGAGATGGGTGAAGGCGTGCCGGACGACCAGGCCGATGCCCTCGGACATGTGACCGCGGCCGGCGTACGGGACGAAGGCGGCGTAGCCGAGGGCGCCGGAGAGGAAGGCACGGCGCACGATGGCGTTGATGTTGACGAAGCCGGCGACGGCGCCGGACTCCCGCTCGCAGACGAGGAATCCCTCGGTCTGGGGCTCGGTGAGCCGCTCCAGATAGGCGCGGTAGTCGGCAGGGGTGGCGGGCGGGGACAGCCACGGGCGGTGGAGCTCGGCGCTGGCCCGCACGCGGGCGAGGAACTCCGCCTCGTCCGCGGGGCGCGGCGTGCGGATCGCGGTGCGGCCGCCGGCCGCGATGACGTCGTTCTCTGGCACCGGGCGAGTCTACGCCCGGCCTCGTTCAGGGGTTGGGCTGGACGAACCGCAGCCGGTTGCCGAAGGGGTCGGTGAGCTCCAGGATCGTGCCGATTCCGGCGTCTTCTTCGAGACCCGGCTTCAGGTACGGGTAGTCCTTGGCCTTCAGCTCCGCGTGCAACTCGCCCGCGCCGTCGACCTCGATGTAGGCGGTGGCGCCGGGGGTGGCGTCGCCGTGGTGCTCGCTCAGGTGGAGCGTGAGGTCACCGCGGGAGACCTGCATGTAGAGCGGGAGGCCCTCGGAGAACCTGTGCTCCCAGTCGACCGTGAAGCCCAGATAGTCGACGTAGAACTCGCGGGCCTTGGCGATGTCGAAGATGCGGAAGACCGGGACGGTACGCCGGAAGAGGACAGTCATGTGTCCACTATGCCTCCGCCGCCAGCCGCTCGGCGAGACGGCGCATCCCGTCTCCCACCAGGTAGTGACCGGGCAGCCCGGGGATCTCGACCGGGCGGCCCGTGGGGCGGCGTGGCGGGTGGCGTATGAGGTGGCCGAGGACGCGGGCGGCGAGCACGGGATCGTCGGGAGGGTCGCCGAGGACGTAGTGGTAGGCGTTCGGGCGCCAGTGCGGATAGCGCTCGGTGAGGCCGACGATCAGCGCGGGCGGGCGGCTGCGGTAGGAGGCGTACGGCTCGGCGTAGTGCGACGTGCGGCGGCCCTCGGCGACGTTGCACGACGCGCAGAGCAGGCCGCGGACCAGCCCGGAGACATGGTGGTGGTCGATGACGAGCCGGGTGGGGCACAGCCCGCACACGGCGCACCGGCCGTCCTGCCACCGCCGTATCACGCCCAGCGCCCCGCCCGGGCCGGCGGACGGCACGACCGCGGACGCGGGTGCGGCGGACGCGGCGGCGGTCAGGCCCGCCGCGCCGGGCGGCGTCCACTCGTGGCAGGCGGGCACCCCGCGGCCCGGCGGTGGCGTCTCGCTCATGCCTCCGACGCTACGGGCCGGCACTGACATCGGCGCCGCCCGCGGTGCTGCCCGGCGCCGCTGCCCTCGCCCGCTCCCCGGTCACCTGCGGCGCCGGAACAGCCATCCCACGATCATGCCGATCACCCCCACGGCCAGCAGCGCCAGCCACAGCGGCGTGGTGACCTCCCAGAACAGCCAGTGGATACGGGTGCGCCGGGTGTTCTGAAAGATGAAGACCAGGCTGAGGGCGGCCAGCACGATCACGACCACCCTGCGGGGCGTGAGCGCCTGCCGTGTACCGCGCACGCCGCCGGTCCCTGCCGTGGTACGAGCCATGACCCCAGCATCGGCCCGCGGCCGCGGCGGCGCCCGGCGGCCGGGGCGTTCGGGCGATCGTCACTCGCCGGTGACGCCGTCGGCCAGCTCCCGCGCGATGTCGAGGTGACCGGCGTGGCGCGCGTACTCCTGCAGCACGTGGAAGAGGATCAGCGCCAGCGACGGCGCCCGGTCCGCGGTCGGGAAGCGCCCGCCGACGGCGGCCGTGCGGTCCAGCGGCACGCCGGCGACGATCTCCCGGGAGCGGGCGCACGCCGCGCGGAAGGCGTCCTTCAGCTCCTCGGTGCCGGCGCCCGCCGGTACCGTCCAGCGGTCGTCCGGCCCGCGGTCGCCCCACGGGTCCGGCAGCGGCCGGGCCGCGAAACCCCACTCGAACCAGCGGCGCTCCACCCACGTCAGATGGACCAGCAGCTCCAGCGGCGTCCAGCCGGAGGCCACCCGGCTGGAACGCAGCTCCTCCTCGGCGAGGCCGTCGAGCTTGCGCAGCACCTCGGCGCGGTAGTGGTCGAGGTAGGTCTCCAGCAGTTCGCGCGGGTCCGTACGGGAGCCGGGTGCGGGCTCGTCGATCGGCATCCGCGCCCGGTCCGGCGGCGGCGCGGACCCGCGGCCCGGGCGACTCATGCGAGCCCCGGGGTGTCGAGGGTGAGCGTGCCGGCGTCCGCGTCGAGGACGGCGGGGACACCGAGGGGGACGGTGAGGGCGGGGACGCCATGGCCGAACTCCAGGCCCTCCAGCACCGGCACGCCGAGGTCGCCGAGCCGGTCGGCGAGCACGGCGCGGATGTCCTCGTACGGGCCGCAGTCCGCCCAGGTGCCGCAGACGACGCCGGCGACGCCGGTCAGCCAGCCGCTGCGACGGAGCTGGGTCAGGATGCGGTCGAGGCGGTAGTCCTCCTCCTCGACGTCCTCGATCAGCAGGATGCCGCCGGCGGCCCCGGCGCGGGCGCCGGGCGTGCCGAGGCCGGCGGCCAGCAGGCTGACGCAGCCGCCGAGGGTGACGCCGCGGGCCCGCCCGGGGACGAGGGCACGGGCGCCGGGGCTGGTCAGCCGCTGCACGGCGGCGGGCTCGAAGAGGGTGCGGCGCAGGTGCTCGCGGGTGGTCTCGTCCGCGGCGAACGGGGTCCAGGCGGGCATCGGACCGTGCAGGGTGGCCGTGCCGAGGTGGGTGGCCAGGGCCTCGTGCAGGGCGGTGGCGTCGCTGAAGCCGACGTAGACCTTCGGGCCCGCGGCGCGCAGGGCGGCCCAGTCGACGTGGTCGAGCATGCGGTGGGCGCCGTAGCCGCCCCTGCCGGAGAAGACGGCGGCGATCTCCGGATCGCACCAGGCCCGCTCGAAGTCCCGGGCGCGGGCCGCGTCGTCGGCGGCGAGGTAGGACAGCGTGCCGTGTTCGCCGTACGCGGTGGGGTGGACGACGACGTCCAGATCCCAGCCGCGCAGCACCTCGACGCCGGTGTCCAGCTCCTTGCGGGGGAACCCGCCGCTGGGCGCGACGACCGCGACCCGGTCACCGGGGCGCAGCCGGCGGGGACGGGTGAGCGCGACGGCGGACCCGGTGGCCGGGGCGGACGCGCGCACGGGCGCGGCGGCCGGGGGCACGGGCGCGCCCAGATCCACGACCGGCACGTCCGGCGCCGCGAAGCCGAACGTCTGCGCGTACAGCGACAGCTCGGCCTCCAGCGCCCGGGTCAGGGTGCCGGCGCGCCGGAAACCGTGGCCCTCGCCCTCGAAGGTGAGGTACGCGTGCGGCAGGCCCCGGCCCGCGAGCGCCTCCAGGAACCGCTCGCACTGCACCGGCGGGCAGATCACGTCGTCCAGCCCCTGCAGCAGCAGGAACGGCGCGGTGATCCGGTCGGCGTGGTGGACCGGGGAGCGCTCGCGGTACCGCTCGGGCACCTCGGCGAGCGGGCCGACCAGCGACTCCAGATAGCGGGACTCGAAGTCGTGCGTCTCATCCGTGGCCCAGCCGGCGAGGTCGAGGATGGGATAGATGATCGTGCCGCACGCGTAGAGCCCCTCGGCCAGCGGCGAGGTGAGGGACGCGGCGGTCGTCCAGCCGCCCGCGCTGCCGCCGCGGATCGCCAGCCGGGCCGGGTCGGCGGTGCCCTCGTCGGCCAGCGCACGGGCGACGGCGGCGCAGTCCTCGACGTCCACCACGCCCCACTGCTCGCGCAGCCGCTCGCGGTAGGCGCGGCCGTAGCCGGTGGAGCCGCCGTAGTTGACCTCGGCGACGCCGATGCCGCGCGAGGTGAAGTAGGCGATCTCCAGGTCCAGCACGAGCGGCACGTGCCCGGTGGGGCCGCCGTGCGCCCAGATCACGTACGGCGGCAGTTCGTCCTCGGGGCCGGTGAACTCCGGGTGCCGCGGCGGGTAGACGTGGGCGTGCACCTCGCGGCCGTGCGGCCCCGCGAACGTGCGGGACACGGGCCGCGGCAGGTGGGCCGGATCCACGGCGTCGCGGTGGGCGTTTCCGGCGACGCGGGCGTAGCCCGTGGCGGTGTCCAGCTCGACGACCTCGTAGCCGGTGGCGGGGCCGGCGGCCAGGCCGAAGACCCGGTCGCCGGCGACCGCGAGCTCCCCCGCCCAGTTCGACCAGGGGCCCGGCACGTCGGCCAGCTCGCCCGAGGCGGGGTCGAGGATGCCGAGGCGGGTGCCGCCGACGCCGTGCAGGGTGGCGATGAGGCCGCTGCCGAGGACGGCGAACCAGCGCAGCCCGACCTTCCACAGCGCGCCGGCGAACTCCTCGGGCAGCGGGCACAGCGGGCCCGTCACGGCGGTGGCGGGGTCGACCCGGTGCAGGTTCCACCAGCCGCTGCGGTCGGTGGCGGCCACCAGTGTGCCGTCCGCGAGCCATTCGGCCTGTGCGACGGACTCGGCCTCGGGGCCGGTCTGGGCGCCGAGCACCGTGGTGACCCCGGCCAGCCGGCCGTCGCCGGTGACGTCGGCGACGCGCAGCTCGGTGCCGTCCCAGGGCATCTGCGGGTGGTCCCAGGCGATCCAGGCGGCCTGCCGGCCGTCCGGGGAGAGACGGGGGCCGGTGACGAAGCGGTGCCGGTCGTCGGTCAGCTCGCGCACGGCGGCACGGTCGCCGGACGCCGAGCCGTCCAGCGGCACGGCGGCGAGCACGCGGCGTACGTCGGTGGGCGCCTGTCCGGTGAACTCCTCCAGCACGCACCACACCTCGCCGCGCTCCGGCAGCACGACCGGGTCGCACCAGCGCAGCCCGCCGCCTACGGCGGAGACGGGCGTGAGCGGGCGGGGCTCACCTCCGCCGTCCGGCTCGTACGCGTACAGCCGCTGGTCGCCGAAGTGGGTGAAGACGATCAGAGGGCCGCCGGTCGCACGCGGCACACCCGCCCAGGGCCTGCCGCCGTATTCGATGACCCTGTTCCGCACGTTCCACGGCGGGGGCAGCACGGACTCCTCCGTGCCGTCCGGGCGCAGCCGCACCAGCGCGCGGCGCCCGCCCTCCTGCGGCCGGGGGGCGGTCCACCACACCTCGTCGCCGACGGCGTGCAGATACTCCGGGCGGCCGTCATGGGTCGCGGCGAGGTCCGCGGTCAGGGGGGTCGTCCAAGTGCCGTACGGGGCGGTGGTCACGGGCGCCGTCGTCTCTCTCCGCTGGTGGTCGGGGCGCCGGCGCTTCGCCGGCGCCCTCGCTGGTCGTCGCGCTGCTGTCCGCGCGGTGGTCGGGGGCGGTTCAGGCCGATCTGAGGAAGTCGTCCAGCACCCGCACGCCGAAGTGCAGCGCCTCCACGGGCACCCGCTCGTCCACGCCGTGGAACAGCTCCTGGTAGTCGAAGCCGGCGGGGAGCTTCAGCGGCGAGAAGCCGTAGCCGGTGATGCCGAGGCGGGAGAACTGCTTGGCGTCGGTGCCGCCCGACATGCAGTACGGCACGACGTGCGCGCCGGGGTCGAAGCGCTCCAGGGAGGCGCGCATCGCGGCGTAGACGGGCGCGTCGACGGGGGCGGTGAGCGGCACCTCGCGGTGGCTGAACTCCCAGTCGACGTACGGTCCGGTCAGCTCGTCGAGCGTACGGGCGAACTCCTCCTCGCCGCCGGCCACCATCCGGCCGTCGACCTGGGCGGTGGCGCTGCCGGGGATGACGTTCACCTTGTAGCCGGCTTCGAGGACCGTGGGGTTGGAGCTGTTGCGCACGGTGGGGGCGACCAGGGCCGCGGCCGGGCCGAGCTTGCCGAGCAGCGCGTCCACGTCGAACCCGGGCTCGTCCAGCGCCTCGGGGGCGACCTCGATCCCGTATACCGCGGCCGTCTCGACGAGCGCCGCCCGGACGGTGGGCGTGAGCCGCACCGGCCAGCGGTGCTCGCCGATGCGGCCGACCGCGGCGGCCAGCCGGGAGACCGCATTGTCGGCATTGACCTTCGAGCCGTGTCCGGCCCGGCCGCGGGCGGTCAGCCGCAGCCAGGCCGTGCCGCGCTCGCCGGCCGCGACGGGGTAGAGGCGCAACCCGTCGCCGGCGTGGAAGGTGAAGGCGCCGGACTCGCTGATGCCCTCGGTGCAGCCGGCGAAGAGCGCGGCGTGCTCCTCGGCGAGATAACCGGAGCCGTACTCGGCGCTGGCCTCCTCGTCGGCGGTGAAGGCGAGCACGATGTCGCGCCGGGGGCGGACGCCGGCGCGCGCCCAGGCCCGCACGACCGCGAGGACCATCGCGTCCATGTTCTTCATGTCGATGGCGCCGCGGCCCCAGACGACGCCGTCGCGCACCTCGCCGGAAAACGGGTGGACGCTCCAGTCGGCGGGCTCGGCGGGCACCACGTCGAGGTGGCCGTGGACGAGCAGGGCGGCGGCACCGGGGTCGGTGCCCTCGATGCGGGCCACGACGTTCGTCCGGTCGGGGGCCTTCTCCAGCAGGGCGGGCTCGATGCCGGCACCGGCGAGCCGCTCCGCGACGTACTCCGCGGCCTGGCGCTCGACGCCGTCGCCGCCGCCGTGGTTCGTGGTGTCGATGCGGATCAGGTCGGAGGTGAAGCGCACCACCTCCTCCAGCGCCGCGTCGTCCGGGCCCGGGCCCTGAGCGGCTGCGGTCGGGTCAGCCATACTGCTCCTCCACGGCGGCCGAGACGAGCGTGGTGACCGCCTTGAAGCAGCGGATGCCGTCGTACATGGTCTCCGTCGTATACGCCACGCGCCGCTCCCCGGTCGGCGCCACGCCCGGCACGACCGTGGCCGCACCGGCCAGATGCTCCGCGTCGAACTCCAGCTCCACCGTGAACGGCCCGCCGCGCACCGGCTCCGTGCGCACCGCGAGCGCCGCGCCCTCGGTGGCCGCCGCGCGGATGTCCGCCGCGGTACGGGCCGGGGTGCGGCACACCGCGGCGTACCGCGAGACGTAGTCCTTGACGGCGACGCCGGGAGCGGCGGGCGCATACCCCTGGGCGTCCTCGACGGTCTTGTCGTCGCCGGTGACGAGCACCACGGGGACTCCGAACTCGGCGACCACGTGCGCGTTCAGCAGGCCCTCGCTCGCCCGTACGCCGTTGAGCCAGACGCCCGTGAGGGAGTTGGCGAGGTAGGTGTGCGCGAGGACCCCTGCGGTGCCCGCGCCGGTGTGATAGCCGACGAAGGCGACGCCGTCGACGTCGCCGCGCTGGACGCCCTCGACCATGGACAGCGACTTGTGCCGCCCGGTGAGCATCTGGGCGCGGTCGTCGAGCCGCTCCAGGAGCAGATTGCGCATCGTCCAATGCGCCTCGTTGACCAGCACCTCGTCGGCGCCGCCGGCGAAGAAGCCTTCGATGGCGGCGTTGACGTCGGACGTGAACATGGGCCGGCAGCGCTCCCACTGCGGGCCGCCGGGAAGCACGTCGGCGGGCCACGTGACGCCGGTGGCCCCCTCCATGTCGGCGCTGATCAAGACCTTCATGACGAGCCACGGTACGCGGTCGGACGAAGCGGTGAAACCCCTGTGGATACGTACAGAGGTCTAGACCGGATCAACTCCCCTGGAACAGCCTGCGACCAGCCACTTCGACGGCGGGCCCGGCCATCGGCCGTCCGGTGCACACCCGGTCGCCGCGACCCTCGCGAACGCCCCGGCGCGCGCGTGCGGCCGGGTCGCCGGACAGCCGCCGCGGGGTCTAGTCGCCGTGCCCGAGCTGGAGGTCGCGCTCCGTGCGACCGCCGCCCTCCACGCGCAGCACGGTGGCCACCGGCGGGTAGCCCGCCGCGATGACGGTGTACTCACCCGCCGACAGGTCGACGAAGCGGAACGCTCCGTCCGGGCCCGTGGTGCCGGTGTCGACGACGTTGCCCGCGGCGTCCAGGAGGGTCACCCGGGCGTCCTCCACCGGCCGGCCGCCGCAGGCCCGTACCGTGCCGCGCAGCACCGCCCCGCCCGCCAGCTCGACGTCCTGGCGGGTCTCCCGCGCCGCCTGCACCGAGACCGGCAGCGCCGCGGGCCGGAAGCCCGGCGCGGTGGCCGCGAGCGTGTACTCGCCGGCGACCAGCTCGCCGATGGCGTACGAGCCGTCATAGGCGCTGCGCGCGGAGGCGACGACCTCGCCCCGTGCGTCGGTGAGCGTCACGACGACGTTCCCCAGCGGCGCACCGTCGGCCGCGGCGACCGTGCCGCAGATGCGTCCCGCGCCGCCGAGCACCAGGTCCAGCTCGACCGGCCGGTCCCCCACGGTGACCGTCACGGCCTGCGGCTGATGCCCGCCGGCGGCGGCCACCAGGACGTACGAGCCGGCGCCCGGCGTGGGCAGCACGTACCGGCCGTCGTCGCGGCTGGCGTCGCGGCCCACCTGCCGGCCGGCGCCGTCGATGAGCGTGAGCGCCGCGCGCGGCACGGTGGTGCCGTCGTGGTGCTGCACGCTGCCGCAGACCGGCACGCCGGCGCCCGCGGGGACGGCTCCGCGGGCGGCGGGAACGGGGGTGTCGACCGCCGGGTACTCGTCCGCGGCGGGGCCCGGCCCCGGGAGGTTCTGGGACACCAGTGGTCTCTCCTTCAGCAGGAACGCGCACACCACACCGAGGACGAGCACGGGCACCAGGTACAGGAAGATGCCCGGCATCGCTTCGGCGTAGGCGCGGATGTAGCCGTCGCGCAGCTCGGCATCGAACGCATGGACGACTTCGGGGGTGATCGACTCCGGGTCCGGCAGCGTGGCGCCGGGGGGCGGCGGGGGCAGGGTGACGGCCAGTTCGTCGGCGAGGCGGTCGAAGAAGACGGTGCCGAAGACCGCCGTGCCGACCGAACCGCCGATCTGCCGGAAGTAGTTGTGCGCGCTGGTGGCGACGCCGAGGTCGGCGGGGCGTACGGCGTTCTGCACGGCGAGGATGAGCACCGGCAGGACGAGGCCGAGACCGACCCCGAGGATGCCCATCCAGATGCTGTACGAAAGCTGCGAGGTGTTCTCGTCCAGGCGGGAGAGCAGCCACACGCCGACGACGCCGAGGGCGCAGCCGAGCACCGGGTAGGGGCGGTAGCGGCCGGTGCGCGTGATGAGCTGGCCGGAGACGATCGAGGCGACGACGGTGCCGATCATCATCGGCAGCATCAGGAGTCCGGACTCGGTGGCACTGGCACCGTCGACCATCTGCAGGAAGGTCGGCAGGTAGCCGGCCGCGCTGAACATCGCCACACCCGTCACCACCCCGATGAGGGAGGTGACGTTGAAGATGCTGTCGCGGAAGAGCCGCAGCGGCAGGACGGGTTCGACGGCGAAGTGTTCGACGACGAGCAGCAGGACCGTGGCTCCGGCGGCGCCCGCGCCGAGGGCGAGGATGACGTCGGAGGTCCAGGAGTACTCCAGGCCGCCCCAACTGGTCAGCAGCACCAGGCAGGTGGAGGCGACGGCGAGGAACAGCGCGCCGAGGACGTCGAGCCGGGGCCGGGAGGCGGGCTTGGGCAGCTTCAGCACCAGGCCGGTCACCAGCAGGGTGACCAGGCCGAAGGGCACGTTGAAGTAGAAGCACCAGCGCCAGGACAGCTCGTCGGTGAAGAACCCGCCGAGCAGCGGTCCGGCGACCGAGGCGAGACCGAAGGCGGCACCGATCAGGCCCATGTACCGGCCGCGTTCCCGGGCGGGCACGATGTCCGCGATGATCGCCTGCACGCCGATCATGAGGCCGCCCGCACCCATGCCCTGGATCGCGCGGAACGCGATGAGCTGGTCCATGCTGCGCGCGGCGCCGGCGAGCCCGGAGCCGATGATGAACACGACGATGGCGAACTGGAAGACGCCCTTGCGGCCGAAGAGGTCGCCGAGCTTGCCGTAGATCGGCAGCCCGACGGTGGCGGTGAGCAGGTAGGCGGTGATCGCCCAGGACATCCGGTCCAGGCCGTGGAGTTCACCGACGATCTTCGGCAGGGCGGTGGCGACGATCATCTGCTCCAGCGCGGCGAGAAGCAGCGCGAGCATCAGGGCCAGGAAGACCAGCCGCACGCGCCGGGGGTCCAGCGCCTCTTCGGCGGTGCCGGCCGCGCCGGGCCCGGGCGGAGGCCCGCTCTTTCCGGTGCGTCCCGGCGAGGGCGCCGGCTGCACCGGTACCGCCGCCGGGCCGGCCGCGGGCGCGGTGACCGGCTCGTCGTTCACCAGGGTCGTCCCCACGTGCCAGCTCCCCGCATCGTCCGCCTGCGCCGGACCATTCTTCGCACCGCCCAAGATCCGGGGGCAACCGCGATTCACTCCCCCGCACGGCGGCGCGGCGGCGCGTCAACTCGGCTGCGCAAAGCGTCCATCGGGCCCTCATCAGCGGGTTTCGCGATGCGCCGGCGGAGCCCGGGGCGCGAGGGCGTGCCGCGGAAGTCCACCCGAACCGGTGAGGCCGCGCGGCGGCCCGTCCCGTACGGCGCCGGCCGGGTCACCCGATCGGGGACTCGACGCAAAGGGAACGCATGTTCTATTCTCGGGGGCAGTACAACGGGAGGTGCTGATGCGCTGGGAGAATCTGACCGACGAGGCCGCCGACGGCGGCGCGGCCACGGGGGCCGCGTCGCCCGCCCTCTTCGGCACGTCCGCCGTCGTCACCCGCACCTTCGACACCCCGGAGTTCCGGGGCATCACGTTCCACGAGGTGCGGGCGCGCTCGATCGTCAACAGGGTGCCGGGGGCGTCGCGGATGGCCTTCGACTGGACCGTGAACCCGTACCGCGGCTGCAGCCACGCCTGCGTCTACTGCTTCGCGCGGAAGACGCACAGTTATCTGGACCTCGATACCGGCCGCGGCTTCGACTCGCAGATCGTGGTGAAGATCAACGCCCCGGAGCTGCTGCGCCGCGAGCTGGCGAGCCGCCGGTGGCGCGGGGAGCACATCGCCATGGGCACGAACGTCGACTGCTACCAGCGGGCCGAGGGGCGCTACCGGCTGATGCCCGGCATCCTGGCGGCGCTGCGGGACTTCGCCAACCCGTACTCGATCCTCACCAAGGGCACGCTCATCCTCCGCGACCTGCCGCTGCTCACACAGTCGGCCGAGGTCACGCAGGTCGGGGTGGCGGTCTCCGTGGGCTTCCTGGACGACGAGCTGTGGCGGACCGTCGAGCCGGGCACGCCCGCGCCACGGCGCCGGCTCGATGTGGTCCGCACGCTCACGGAGCACGGCATCGGCTGCGGGGTGCTCATGGCCCCGGTGATCCCGTTCCTCAGCGACTCACCCGACCACCTGCGCGCCACGGTGCGGGCGGTGGCGGAGGCGGGTGCCACGTCGGTGACGCCGCTGGTGCTCCATCTGCGGCCGGGCGCGCGCGAGTGGTTCATGGCCTGGCTGGAGCACCACCACCCGCATCTGGTCCACCGCTACCGCACGATGTACGCGGGCGGCTCGTACGCGCCGAAGTGGTATCAGCGCCAGATCACCCGGCAGGTCCACGAGTACGCGACGGAGCTGGGCATAGGCCCGTCGGCCCCCGGCACGGCGCGCCGCATCGAGCCCGAGGAGGGGCCGGGCGCACCGCCGGAGGGCCCGGAGAACACACAGTTGACGCTGCTCTGAGCCGCCGGCCGGTCTCCGGTGCCGGCGGCGGTACGCCCCGGGCCCCGGCCCGTACCGCCGCGCCCGCAGTCCGCCGCGCCCCCGGCGCCCGGCACCTCACTGCGACGGGGTGCGCGGGCCGATGCGGGTGATCGCCGCCGTGGCCGCGCGCCACAACTGCGGGAAGCCGAGCGCCTCGGAGAGCGCCGGGATCGCGCGCGGGTCGCCCAGCTCGCCCAGCCCTTCGACGCACGCGGTGGCGATCGGCCAGTGGTGCTGCGGCTCGCGCACCAGCCGCTGCAGCGTGCTGATCAGCGCCGGCGCCGACTCGGGCGCGCGCAGCCGGACCAGCAGCCGGATGGCGTGCAGCGCGTACGCGGTCCGCAGCGGGTTCGTCGCCAGGGCCGCCGCCGCCCGTGCGGTGCGCGGGTCGCCGAGCCGGGCGAGCGCGTGCGCCGCGCTCTCCGCCCGTACCGGATCGCGGTAGTTGAGCAGCAGCACCAGCGTCTCGAACGCCCGCCGGTCCCCCGCCGAGCCCAGCGCGAAGGCCGCCAGTTCCCGCGCCCACAGCGGCTCGCCCGGCAGCTCCAGCACGCGCGCCAGTTCCTCGTGGGCGGTGGTCGTGCGCTGCCGCGCGAGCGCGGTCATGTGCTCGAACCGCGCCCGCGCCGCGGGGTCCTCCAGCCTGCCGCGGATCCGTTCGGTGAGCGCCAGATACTCCTGGTCCATTCCTCGGCCCCCTGCCTCGCGGCACTCAGGGTACGTATCCCGCCACCGGGCGGTGACGGGCTCGTCGATCGGGGTTCACTCCATGTGTGCCCCGGCTGCTGGGTACATTCCCTGATTCGCCCCCTGGCGCCCATGGTTACTCACGAGTTAAGCTCGGAGCACGAGCAGCACACCTGCTCGGGCGGTCTGGTGACGCAGCCGCCGAGAGCTGAAGTCGGTTCGGCAACTGACAGCACGCGCGACGGGCACCCCGGTGCCCGTGGCGGGCACGCCCGGCCCCGGGACAGGGCCGGCCGTCACGTCCCGCCGCCGCGCGCCCCGCCGCTTCGCGCGGCCCCCCGCCATGGGCCCCCGTGCCCCGGCCCGGCCGCCGTGCGCCGCGGCCCGGCCCTCATCTCCCGCGTCACGACTGGAGTCCCGCGATGGACCGCAGCCCTGTCCCCGAGTCCCCCGAGTCCCCCTCGGTTCCCTTCCCCACCGTGGCCGTCGTCGGCCTCGGCACGATGGGCACCGGCCTGTGCGAGGTGCTGGCCCGCGCCGGCCGCGAGGTCGCCGGCATCGACGTCAGCGAGGCCGCCGCCCGCGCCTGCGCCGCGGCGCTGGAGCGCGCCACCGACCGCGCCGTCGCCCGCGGCCGGCTCACGGAGGCTGCCCGCGCCGGCGTCCTGGCCCGGCTGCGTACCTTCACCGACCTGCGCGCCGCCGCCGAGGCGGACCTGGTCATCGAGGTGGTCCCCGAGTCGTACGAGGTCAAGCGGCAGGTCATCGCGGAACTGGACGGGATCGTCCGCCCCGGCACGGTCCTCGCCACCGGCACCAACGCGCTGTCCGTCACCCGCCTCGCCGCCTCCTCCGCCCGCCCCGAGCGCGTCCTCGGCCTGCACTTCTTCACCCCGGTCCAGGCGATGCGGCTGGTGGAGGTGGTCTCCTCCGTGCTCACCGAGCCGTCCGCGGTCCGGCAGGTCACCGCGCTCGTGCGGGAGCTGGGCAAGCAGCCCGTCGCGGTGGGCGACCGGCCCGGGTTCATCGCCGACGGGCTGCTCTTCGGCTATCTCAACCAGGCCGCGGCGATGTACGAGTCGCGCTACGCCACCCGCGAGGACATCGACGCGGCGATGAAGCTCGGCTGCGGCCTGCCGATGGGCCCGCTGGAGCTGCTCGACCTGATCGGCGTCGACACCGCGCGTACGGTGCTGGAGGCCATGTACGCCGCGTCCCAGGACCGGCTGCACGCCCCCGCCCCCGTCCTCGGCCAGTTGACGGCGGCGGGCCTCACCGGCCGTAAGACGGGCCGCGGCTTCTACACCTACGACGCCCCGGGCAGCGGCACACCGGTGCCGGACACCGTGCCCGCCGCCGTGCCGCCCGGTGTGCCGCCGCGGCCGGTCGGGGAGATCGGCGTCGCCGGCTCCGGCACGATGGCGAGCGGCATCGCGGAGGTCTGCGCCAGGGCGGGGTACGCGGTCACGCTCGCGGCCCGCGGCGCGGAGAAGGCGGCGGCGGCCAGGGCCCGTATCGCCGCGTCGCTGGACCGCGCCGTCGCCAGGGGCCGCCTCGGCGCCGCGGACCGCGATGCCGCGCTGGCCCGGGTCTCCCCCGCCGGCGGCCTGGACGCGCTGGCCGGCGCCGGCCTGGTCGTGGAGGCCGTCGCCGAGGACCTGGCGGTCAAGCGGCAGATGTTCGCCGCCCTGGACAAGATCGTGCGGCCGGGCGCCGTGCTGGCCACCACCACGTCCTCGCTGCCCGTCATCGCCTGCGCCGCCGCCACCTCGCGCCCCGAGGACGTGGTCGGCATGCACTTCTTCAACCCCGCGCAGATGATGAAGCTCGTGGAGGTGGTGCGCACGGTCCGTACCGCGGACGACGCGCACGCCACCGTCCGGGAGGTCTGCGCCCGGCTGGGCAAGCACGCGGTGGACTGCGGCGACCGGGCCGGTTTCATCGTCAACGCGCTGCTCTTCCCGTATCTGAACAACGCGGTGAAGATGGTCCAGGAGCACTACGCCTCGCCCGACGACATCGACGCCGCGATGAAGCTCGGCGGCGGCTACCCCATGGGCCCCTTCGAGCTGCTGGACGTTGTCGGCCTGGATGTCTCGCTGGCCATCGAGCGGGTGCTGCACCGCGAGTTCCGCGACCCCGGCCTCGCACCCGCCCCGCTGCTGGAGCAGTTGGTCGCGGCGGGCTGTCTGGGCCGCAAGACGGGCCGCGGCTTCCGCGAGTACGCCGCCGCCGCGAGCTGAGCACCGGCCGGCGCGCAGCGGTCACCCGTACCCCGGATTTGCGGCGATCCGGGGGCCACGCATGGAGTACGTTCCTTACATGTCCCAGCCTGCGAAGCCCAGCCGTTCGAACTCCAGCACCCAGCGCCTGAAGATGCGCCGCGACATCGCGGCCGCCGCGATGGAGCTGTTCGCGACCAAGGGCTACGAGGCGACGACGGTGGACGAGATCGCCGCCGCGGCGGGCGTCGCCCGGCGCACCTTCTTCCGGCACTTCCGCTCCAAAGAAGAGGCGATCTTCCCCGACCACGACGACACCCTGGAGCGGGTGAAGGCCGTTCTGGACGCCGCACCGCCGCACGAATACCCGCTGGACACCATCTGCCGCGGCATCCGGGAGGTCATGCGGATGTACGCGGCACAGCCCGCGGTCTCCGTCGAGCGCTACCGCCTGACCCGGGAGGTGCCGACGCTGCGCGAGCGCGAGATCGCCTCGGTCTCCCGCTACGAGCGGCTGTTCACCCGCTATCTGCTCGGCCACTTCGACGAGGGCGCCCACCGGGACGGCGACGACGACCCGCTGCTCGCCGAAGTCGCCGCCTCGGCCGTGGTCACCGCGCACAACCACGTGCTGCGCCGCTGGCTGCGCGCGGGTGCGGAGGGTGACGTGGAGGGCCAGCTCGACCGGGCCTTCGCGGTGGTACGGGCGCGGTTCACCGGCGTCGGCCAGCCGCACGGTCCGGGGGGCGCGCCGGCGGTCCTCACGGCCGGCGGCGACAGCGCCGACGTGCTCGTCGCGGTGGCCCGCACGGACGCCCCGCTGAGCGAGGTCATGCGCACCATCGAGAAGGCGCTGAAGAAGGGCTGACCGGCGGTTTCACCCCGCCACGGGCTCCCCGGCCGTCTCCGGCCGGGGAGCCTTCGCATGCTCATCCGTGCGTCGGGACCGACAAGTGAGAAAGATTTTTGGCACCGAGTGTCTTGCAGCCTGGCACGCCGTGCCATACGGTACGGGATATCCGGGTGACCGGCGCACGACTTCGAGCGCGCGCCGGCTGTCCCCGCGAGCCCTCGGCTCGCGCGCCCGGGCCGCGCCTCGTCACAGGCGCCGGGGCGCCACCGCGCCCGTACCGCGCACACCGGCCGCACCGCCGGAGCCGAACCGCCGCCCAGCCCTCACCCCCGACGTCCCTCAAGCGTCCCCGACACGCTTCGCCGGAGGCAGCACCATGAACGAGATACTCGCCGCGATTCAGGCACCCGACAGCACAGCCGCCGACTTCGCCTCCCTGCCCCTGCCCGAGTCGTACCGGGCCGTGACGGTGCACAAGGACGAGGCGGAGATGTTCGACGGCCTCCCCACCCGGCAGAAGGACCCCCGCAAGTCGCTGCACCTGGACGAGGTGCCGGTGCCGGAACTCGGCCCCGGCGAGGCCCTGGTGGCGGTCATGGCCAGCTCCGTGAACTACAACTCGGTGTGGACGTCGATCTTCGAGCCCCTGTCCACCTTCGCCTTCCTGGAGCGCTACGGCCGCCTGTCCCCGCTCGCCAGGCGCCACGACCTGCCGTACCACGTCATCGGCTCCGACCTCGCCGGCGTCGTGCTGCGCACCGGACCGGGCGTCGTCGCCTGGCGGCCGGGCGACGAGGTGGTGGCGCACTGCCTGTCGGTCGAGCTGGAGAGCGCCGACGGCCACGACGACACGATGCTGGACCCCGAGCAGCGCATCTGGGGCTTCGAGACCAACTTCGGCGGACTGGCGGAGATCGCGCTGGTGAAGTCCAACCAGCTCATGCCCAAGCCGGCCCACCTGTCCTGGGAGGAGGCCGCCGCGCCCGGCCTGGTCAACTCCACCGCGTACCGGCAGCTCGTCTCCCGCAACGGCGCCGGCATGAAGCAGGGCGACAACGTGCTCATCTGGGGGGCGAGCGGCGGACTCGGCTCGTACGCCACGCAGTTCGCGCTCGCCGGCGGCGCCACGCCCATCTGCGTGGTCTCCAGCCCCGAGAAGGCGGAGATCTGCCGCCGGATGGGCGCCGAGGCGATCATCGACCGCCGCGGCGAGGACTACCGCTTCTGGCGGGACGAGCACGAGCAGGACCCCCGCGAGTGGAAGCGGTTCGGCAAGCGCATCCGCGAGCTGACCGGCGGCGAGGACGTCGACATCGTCTTCGAGCACCCCGGGCGCGAGACCTTCGGCGCCTCCGTCTACGTCACGCGCCGCGGCGGCACCATCGTCACGTGCGCCTCCACCTCCGGCTTCGTGCACGAGTACGACAACCGCTACCTGTGGATGTCCCTGAAGCGGATCATCGGCTCGCACTTCGCCAACTACCGGGAGGCGTGGGAGGCCAACCGCCTGGTCGACAAGGGCCGGATCCACCCCACCCTGTCGAAGACCTACCCGCTGGCCCGGACGGGCCAGGCGGCGTACGACGTCCACCGCAACCTGCACCAGGGCAAGGTCGGCGTGCTCTGCCTCGCGCCGGCCGAAGGGCTGGGCATACGCGACGAGGAGAAGCGTGCCGCGCACATCGACGCGATCCAGCTCTTCCGCAGCGATCCCGCGCCCCCTCCGCGGCTGCCCGCGGGACCCGGCCGCGAGAGCTCTGTGCAGCGGGCCGTCGAGCACGCCGGAAACGTGTGATGGCGGCCAAGGACCGGCCCTGGCTGATGCGCACCTACGCCGGCCACTCCACCGCCGAGGCATCGAACGAGCTGTACCGGCGCAACCTCGCCAAGGGCCAGACCGGCCTGTCGGTCGCCTTCGACCTGCCCACCCAGACCGGCTACGACCCCGACCACGTGCTCGCCCGCGGCGAGGTCGGCCGCGTCGGCGTGCCCGTCTCGCACCTGGGCGACATGCGCCGCCTCTTCACGGGCATCCCCCTGCGGCGGACGAACACGTCGATGACCATCAACGCCACCGCGATGTGGCTGCTGGCGCTCTACCAGGTGGTCGCCGAGGAACAGGGTCTGGACGGGGCGGGCATCGCGGAGCTGACGGGCACCACGCAGAACGACATCGTCAAGGAGTACCTCTCCCGCGGCACGTACGTCTTCCCGCCCGGGCCCTCGCTGCGGCTGACCACCGACGTCATCGCGTACACCGTCGGCCGGATGCCGAAGTGGAACCCCATCAACATCTGCAGCTACCACCTGCAGGAGGCGGGCGCCACTCCGGTACAGGAGATCGCGTACGCGATGGCCACCGCGACCGCCGTCCTGGACGCGGTCCGCGACTCCGGCCAGGTGCCCCCGGAGCAGATGGGCGACGTCGTCGGCCGGATCTCCTTCTTCGTCAACGCCGGGGTCCGGTTCGTCGAGGAGATGTGCAAGATGCGGGCGTTCACCCGCATCTGGGACACCCTCACCCGTGAGCGCTACGGCATCGAAGACCCCCGGCAGCGCCGCTTCCGCTACGGCGTACAGGTCAACTCCCTGGGCCTGACCGAGGCACAGCCGGAGAACAACGTCCAGCGCATCGTGCTGGAGATGCTGGCGGTCACCCTGTCGAAGGACGCCCGCGCCCGTGCCGTGCAGTTGCCCGCCTGGAACGAGGCGCTGGGCCTGCCGCGCCCGTGGGACCAGCAGTGGAGCCTGCGCATCCAGCAGGTGCTGGCGCACGAGAGCGACCTGCTGGAGTATCCCGACCTCTTCGACGGCAGCCATGTCGTCCAGAGGCGGGTGGACGAGCTGGTCGCGGGGGCGACCGCCGAGATGGCGCACATCGAGCACCTGGGCGGCGCCGTCGCGGCGGTGGAGTCCGGTTATCTCAAGGCGCAGCTCGTGGCGGCGCACGCGGAGCGGCGCGCCCGGATCGAGTCGGGCGAGGACAAGATCGTCGGCGTCAACTGCCATACGGAGACCGAGCCCAGCCCCCTCACCGCGGACCTTAACGCCGCGATCATGACCGTCGACGCGGACGTGGAGGCGCGCGTCGTCGCCGCGATGCACGAGTGGCGGCTGTCCCGCGACGAGCCGCGCGCGCAGCGGGCGCTCACGGCGCTGAAGGCCGCCGCGGCCGGTACGGCCAACCTCATGCCCCCGTCGCTGGAGTGCGCCCGCGCCGGCGTCACCACCGGCGAGTGGGCCTGGGCGCTGCGCGACGTCTTCGGCGAGTTCCGCGCCCCCACGGGCGTGAGCGGGGCGCCGGTCGCCGTGCCGGCGACGGCGGACACGGACGGGGAGGCCGGGCTCGACGCCGTACGGGCACGGGCCGCCCGCACCGCAGCGGAGCTGGACACCGGCCGGCTGCGGCTGCTCGTCGGAAAGCCGGGCCTCGACGGGCACAGCAACGGCGCGGAGCAGATCGCCGTACGCGCCAGGGACGCCGGCTTCGAGGTCGTCTACCAGGGCATCAGGCTGACGCCCGCGCAGATCGCCGCCGCCGCGGTCGCCGAGGACGTGCACTGCGTCGGCCTGTCCATCCTCTCCGGCTCGCACGCCGGGCTCGTCCCCGACGTGCTGGATCTGCTGCGCCGCGCGGGCGCCGGCGATGTGCCCGTCGTCGTCGGCGGCATCATCCCGGCGGCGGACGCCGAGGCGCTGCGGGCCGCCGGGGTGGCCGCCGTCTTCACCCCGAAGGACTTCGGAATCACGCAGATCATCGGCCGTATCGTCGACGAGATCCGGCTCGCGAACAAGCTCGGCCCCCGGGAGGTGACCGCATGAGCCCCGCCCGCCGCCGACGGCAGCCCCGCCGCGGCGCACCGGGAACGTTCCGCCCGGTCCGGGAAGCCCGGTCCCTCCGGAGAACGGGCCGGGGGCTGCCTGCCGGCCGGGGGCGCCCGGCTCCGGCGGGTACGTGCGCGGCGGCGGTGCGGCCGGCCGCGCTCCCCGCAAGGGGCCTTCGTATCGTCGACGAGATCCGGCCCGTGAACGAGCCCGACCCTCAGGAGGTCACCGCATGAGCCCCGTCCACCAGCCCGACCGCCTGCGGCCGCGGCGTTCCTGCCTCGCCGTCCCGGGATCCAACCCTCGGTTCCTGGAGAAGGCCCAGGGGCTGCCGGCCGACCAGGTCTTCCTCGACCTGGAGGACGCCTGCGCGCCACTGGCGAAGCCGGACGCGCGGCACACCATCGTGAAGTTCCTCAACGAGGGCGACTGGAACGGCAAGACCCGGGTGGTACGGGTCAACGACTGGACGACGCACTGGACATACCGCGACGTCGTCACCGTCGTCGAGGGCGCGGGGCCGAACCTCGACTGCGTCATGCTGCCGAAGGTGCAGGATGCCGGCCAGATCACCGCCCTGGACCTGCTGCTCACCCAGATCGAGAAGACGATGGGCTTCGAGGTGGGCCGGATCGGCATCGAGGCGCAGATCGAGAACGCCAGGGGCCTGGTGAACGTCGACGACATCGCCGCCGCATCGCCGCGGATGGAGACCATCGTCTTCGGGCCGGCCGACTTCATGGCCTCGATCAACATGAAGTCCCTGGTCGTCGGCGAGCAGCCGCCCGGCTACCCGGCCGACGCCTACCACTACATCCTCATGCGGATCCTCATGGCCGCCCGCAGCCACGAGTTGCAGGCCATCGACGGCCCGTACCTGCAGATCCGCGACGTCGACGGCTTCCGCGAGGTCGCCGGCCGCGCCGCCGCCCTCGGCTTCGACGGCAAGTGGGTGCTGCACCCGGGCCAGGTGGAGGCCGCCAACGAGGTCTTCTCGCCGTCCCAGGAGGACTACGACCACGCCGAGCTCATCCTGGACGCGTACGAGTACTTCACCTCCGAGGAGGGCGGCAGGAAGGGCTCCGCGATGCTCGGCGACGAGATGATCGACGAGGCGAGCCGCAAGATGGCGCTCGTGATCTCGGGCAAGGGCCGCGCGGCGGGGATGGCCCGTACCACCGCCTTCACCCCGCCGGAGGGCTGACATGCAGTTCGGACGCACCTACGAGGAGTTCGAGCCGGGCGCGGTGTACAAGCACTGGCCCGGCAAGACGGTCACCGAGTACGACGACCACCTCTTCTGTCTGCTGACCATGAACCACCACCCGCTGCACCTCGACGCCCACTACGCGGGCGGGACCACCGACTTCGGCCGCAACGTCGTCGTCGGCAACTACGTGTACTCGCTGCTGCTCGGCATGTCCGTGCCGGACGTCTCGGGCAAGGCGATCGCCAACCTGGAGGTGGAGTCGCTGAAGCACGTGGCGCCCACCTTCCACGGCGACACGGTCTACGGCGAGACGACCGTGCTGGCCAAGTGGCCGTCGAAGTCGAAGGACGACCGCGGCATCGTGCACGTCGAGACCCGCGGCCACAAGCAGGACGGCACCCTGGTCTGCGTCTTCCGGCGCAAGGTGATGGTGCCCACGCAGGCGTACGTCGCGGCGCGCGGCGGGGAGCAGCCCGGCCGCCCGGACCCGGCCGAGCGCGACGGGGAGCGGTGATGGGGCGGCTGGCGCAGACGGAGGGGCTGACGGAGGTCCAGCGCGAGATCGTGGCCACCGTGCGCGACTTCGTCGACAAGGAGATCCTGCCGGTGGCCACCGGGCTGGAGCACCGGGACGAGTATCCCGCGCAGATCGTCGAGGGCCTGAAGGACCTGGGCATTTTCGGCCTCATGATCCCCGAGGAGTACGGCGGTCTCGGCGAGTCCCTGCTGACGTACGCACTGTGCGTGGAGGAGATCGCCCGCGGCTGGATGAGCGTGTCGGGGATCATCAACACGCACTTCATCGTGGCGTACATGATCAAACAGCACGGCACGCGCGAGCAGCGCGAGCACTTCCTGCCGCTGATGGCCGCCGGGGAGGTGCGCGGCGCGTTCTCGATGTCCGAGCCGGGGCTCGGCTCGGACGTGGCGGCCATCACGTCCAGGGGCGTACGGTACGGGGAGAGCGGCGACTACCTGCTCACCGGCCAGAAGATGTGGCTCACCAACGGCGGCACGTCGACGCTGGTCGCGGTGCTCTGCCGGACCGACGAGGGGCTGGGTCAGGACGCGCCCGCGCACCGGTCCATGACGACGTTCCTGGTGGAGAAGGAGCCCGGGTTCGGCGCGGTGAAGCCGGGGCTCACCATCCCCGGCAAGATCGACAAGATGGGCTACAAGGGGGTCGACACCACCGAGCTGATCATGGACGGGCTGCGCGTCCCGGCCGACCGTGTGCTCGGCGGCCCCGAAGGGGCCGGCCGGGGCTTCTACCAGATGATGGACGGGGTGGAGGTCGGCCGCGTGAACGTCGCCGCCCGCGGCTGCGGCGTCGCCCAGCGTGCTTTCGAGCTCGGCGTCGGCTACGCCCAGCAGCGCCGGACCTTCGGCCGGCAGATCGCCCGGCACCAGGCGATCCAGTTCAAACTGGCCGAGATGGCTACCAAGGTCGAGGCGGCCCATGCGATGATGGTGCGAGCGGCACGCAAAAAGGACACGGGAGAACGTAACGACCTCGAGGCGGGGATGGCCAAATATCTCGCTTCGGAGTACTGCAAGGAAGTCGTGGAAGACGCGTTCCGCATCCACGGCGGCTACGGCTTCTCCAAGGAGTACGAGATCGAGCGCCTCTACCGGGAGGCGCCGATGCTTCTCATTGGTGAAGGCACCGCCGAGATCCAGAAAATGATCATTGGACGGCGGCTGCTGGAGGAGTACGGGTCCCCAGGTTGACGGACTGCTCCAGGGGCAGGCGGGAGGGGTGGCGTGGCAGCCGGTCACGGGCCCCGGCGGGCGAAAGCTCGCTTCGGCTTGCCGAGTTGCCGGTGCCAACCGATAGCATCCCCGACAAGCCGCCGTCCCCCATCACCGCGGCCCCCTCCCGCTACGAAGGTCAAACATGCCCCACAGCCCAGATAACGTTCCGCGCCGCCGGGTCCGCCTGGCGCGCGGCGCATCGCCGTGGCTCCTGCCGACCTTGGCCACCGCCGCCGTCACCGCCGTCCGCGCCCGCCGCACCGGGCGCTGGCCCGACCGGCTGGCCGCCCTGCCCCCCGCCGCGCTGGCGGCGGGCATGCTGTGGTTCTTCCGCGACCCCGACCGCGAGATCGCCGAGGGCCGGGTCATCTCCCCCGCCGACGGCGTGGTGCAGAGCATCATGCCCTGGCCCGACGGCCGCACCCGGGTCGCGATCTTCATGAGCCCGCTGAACGTGCACGTGAACCGCGCCCCCCTGGCCGGCACCGTGTCGTCCGTGGAACACGTCCCCGGCGGCTACGTCCCGGCGTTCAACAAGGAGAGCGAGAACAACGAGCGCGTCGTGTGGCATCTGGACACCGAACTCGGCGACGTCGAGATGGTCCAGATCGCCGGCGCGGTCGCCCGCCGTATCGTGCCGTACGTGACGAGCGGCACCAAGGTCGAGCAGGGCGAGCGCGTCGGGCTGATCCGCTTCGGCTCCCGCGTCGACGTGTACCTGCCGCAGGGCATCGAGGCCGGTGTGAACGTCGGCCAGGCCACCACGGCGGGGGTGACGCGCCTTGACCGTGATTGATCCGGAGACGAAGGCCGGCTGGGTCCCCGAGGTCGACGAGGACGACGACGACATGCCGCTGTCGACGCGGCTGTCGATCGCCGACACCCTCACGCTGGCCAACGCGACCTGCGGCTTCCTCGCCGTCTACTTCACCACCACCGGCGTGCTCGTTCCGCACCTGATGGGCGAGGACGAGGCCGGCATCGCCCGGCACAGCGCCGCCACCGCCGTGATCCTCATGCTGCTCGCCTCGGTCTTCGACCTCTTCGACGGCCTGGTGGCGCGCAAGCTGCGCAGTTCCGCGATGGGCGCGGAACTGGACAACCTCTCCGACCTGATCAGCTTCGGGCTGGCGCCCGCGTACTTCGTGCTGGTCTACGGCATGGTCGCCGACGACGCACACCAACGCGTCTCCACGGTGGCCGCGGTCGCCGTGGTGCTGGCGGTGGTGCTGCGGCTTGCCCGGTTCTCCTGCGTGACCGTGCGCGACGGCGTCTTCCAGGGCATGCCCAGCCCCTTCGGGGCGCTGACGGTGATCTCGGTGGTGCTGCTGGAGCTGCCGTTCGTGCCGACGCTGCTGGCGATCATCGGGGTGGCCTGGCTGATGGTGAGCCGGGTGGAGTACCCCAAGCCCCGCGGAAGGCTCGCGGTGGCCACGCTGGTGTGGATCTTCATCAGCATGACGTGCCTCGGCGCGTGGGCCTTCGACGCGCCGAACGGGCAGTTGCTGCTCCAGACGGGCTGCGCGCTGCAGATCGTCACGGCCGCGACGATCCCGCTGTTCGCCACCGCCCGCCGGGTGAACACCTTCCGCATGGGCCGCCGCGAGGCGCGCGCCGCGGCGCAGGGCTGAGCCGGCGCGCCGCGGGCAGCAGAGGCCGCGCGGTGCCCGGAAGGGACCACCGGGAACGGACCGCACCGTCGCGTCCGGGAGCCTGATCCGGCACCCGGACGCGACGGCGTTTCCGGCTCCGGCGGTCCCGGGGCGCCTCCGGGCGGCCGGAGCCGGCGGCCGGGGTGTGCGTCACCTTCCCGTCACACGTAGTCGCGGGCCAGGGTCTCGGCCACCGACTCCAGCAACGGCCCCGCCTCCCGCATCGAACGCGCCACGTCCGGTTCCACCGCGGACAGCGGATACGCCCGCTCGATCCCCGCCGACCGCAGCGCGGCCTCGTCGATGGACAGCCCGCCGCACACCGCCACCACCCGCTTCCCCGCCGTCCGGGCCGCCGCCGCCACGCCCGCCGGTGCCTTGCCGTGCAGCGTCTGCCGGTCCAGCGACCCCTCCCCCGTGATCACCAGATCCGCCCGTGCGAGCGCCTCGTCGAAGCCGAGGACGTCGAGCAGCACCTCGATCCCGGGCCGGAAGACCGCGCCGAGGCCGAGGAGCGCCCCGTAGCCGATGCCTCCCGCCGCTCCCGCGCCCGGCCGCAGTGCCAGCTCGGCCGCCCGCGGCCCCACGGCCTCCTCCAGCACCCGCACGTAGTGCGCAAGCGCCGCGTCCAGCGCCTCGACGTCCGCCGCGGTCGCGCCCTTCTGCGGTCCGTAGACCGCCGGGGCTCCGGTCGGCCCGGTCAGCGGGTTGTCGACGTCGCTGGCGAGGATCAGTTCGACGGACGCGAACCGCGGGTCGATGCCGCTCAGGTCGGCGCGCGCAAGCCCCGCCAGTGGCCCGCCGCCCGGTCCGGCCGCCTTCCCCTCCGCGTCGACGAAGACCCCGCCGAGCGCGGCGAGCATGCCCGCGCCGCCGTCGGTGGTCGCGCTGCCGCCGACGCCGAAGACGAGGGTCCGCGCCCCGGCGTCGAGCGCCGCGCGCAGCAGTTCGCCGCTGCCGTACGTGGTGGCGGTACGCGGCGCGAAGTGGCCGGGGGGCAGCAGGTGCAGCCCGGACGCTTCGGCCATCTCGACGACGGCGGTACCCTCGCGCAGCGCGTACGCCGCGGTGACGGGTTCGCCGAGCGGCCCCGTGACCCGCGCCTCGCGGCGTTCGAAGCCGGCCGCCAGCGCCGCGGCCACCGTGCCGTCGCCGCCGTCCGCGACGGGCAGGGCCTCGACCGCGAGGCCGGGCGCGACCCTGCGCAGGCCGGCGGTCACCCGCTGGGCGACCTGTTCGGCGGTGAGAGAGCCCTTGAACTTGTCCGCCGCGATCAGCACCCGGGTCACTGCTGGCTGCGTCACATCTCGCCCCTTGCTCTGGTCCTGGTCACGCCGCTGCGACCCTATCGGGACGGTGCCGCCTTGCCCATTGCGTACGTCACCACGGCCGGACGGGCCCGGGGAGGGCGTCCGCCGTCCCCGGGCCCGTTCGGCGGCAGGGCTCAGCCCTTTCGCCGCTCCAGCGCGAGCAACTGCTTCTTGCGGTCGATCCCGCCCCCGTATCCTGTGAGGCTGCCGTTGGCGCCCACGACGCGGTGGCAGGGGACGATGATCCCGACGGGGTTGCGGCCGTTGGCCATGCCGACGGCACGGGAGGCGGCGGGGTTGCCGACGCGCTCGGCGAGTGCGCCGTAGGAGATCGTCTCGCCGTACGGGATCTGCCGCAGTTGTTCCCACACCCGCTGCTGGAACGGCGTGCCGGCCAGGTGGAGCGGCAGGTCGAAGTCGGTGCGTTCGCCGGCGAAGTACGCGGTGAGCTGCGCGGCGGTCACCGCGAACGGCGGGTCGGCGGGGTCAGCGGGGACGCCGAAGGTCTCCTCGGCGGGGCGGTGACGCTGGTCGGTCATGTAGAGCCCGGTGAGGTTGTCGTCCTCGGCGACGAGGGTGAGGGGTCCTACGGGACTGTCGACGGTGGTGTGCGTACGCATGTCCTTCACTCCGTGGGCATCAGGTTGATCGGGTGGTCGCCGGCGGGCGGCGCCGCCCAGAGGTACTGCACGGCGTACGCCCGCCAGGGCCGCCAGGCGGCGGAGTGGCGGACGAGGGCCGCGGGGCTGCCGGGCAGGCCGAGTCCGGCGGCGGCCTTGCGCACGCCGAGGTCGGTGGCCGGGAAGGCGTCGGGGTCGCCGAGGGCGCGCATGGCGACGACCTCGACGGTCCAGGGGCCGATGCCGGGCAGTTCGGCGAGCTGCCGGCGGGCCTGTTCCCAGTCGCTGCCGCCGCCGAGGTCGAGGTCGCCGGCGGCGAGGGCGGCGACGAGCGCGGTGAGGGTGGTGCGCCGGCTCCGGGGCATGGCCAGGTGGCCCGGGTCGAGTCCGGCGAGGGCGGCGGGCTCGGGGAAGAGGTGGGTGAGGCCGCCTTCGGTGTCCTCGATCCGTGTTCCGTAGGCGGTCACCAGCCGTCCCGCGTGGGTGCGGGCCGCGGCGGTGGAGACCTGCTGGCCGAGCACGGCCCGTACGGCGAATTCGGCGCCGTCCGTGGTGCGCGGCACCCGCCGTCCGGGTGCCTTGGCGATCAGCTCGGCGAGCTGGGGGTCGCGGGTGAGCTGCTCGTCGACGGCGACGGGGTCGGCGTCGAGGTCGAGCAGCCGGCGGCAGCGGCTGATGGCGAGGGCGAGGTCGCGGTGGTCGGTGAGGGCCAGCCGGGCGGCGACGTAGTCGGGCCGGGGGGTGAGCGAGGCGATGCCTGGCCCGTACGGGAGCCGCAGCGTGCGCCGGTACGCGCCGCCGCGCCACTCCTCGACGCCGGGGACGGCGGTGGCGACGAGATGGCCGAAAAGGTTGTCGGGGGTGAGCGGCCGGCGGAACGGCAGCCGGAGGGTGATGACACCGGGGGTGGTGCCGCCGGTCCCGCCCGTGCCGGCGCGGCTGCGCGCGGCGCGGCGGCGCAGCTCGGTGGGCGCCAGCGCGAAGACCTCCTGGACGGTGTCGTTGAAGGTTCGGATGGAGGAGAAGCCGGCGGCGAAGGCGACGTCGGCCATGGGCAGCGCGGAGGTCTCGATGAGGACGCGCGCGGTCTGGGCGCGCTGGGCGCGGGCGAGCGCGAGCGGGCCGGCGCCGAGTTCGGCGCGGAGCTGGCGTTCGATCTGGCGGGTGCTGTAGCCGAGCCGGGCGGCGAGGCCGGCGACGCCGTCGCGGTCGACCACGCCGTCGGCGATGAGCCGCATGGCGCGGGCGGTGAGGTCGGCCCGGTGGTTCCACTCCGGGGAGCCGGGGCTGGTGTCGGGGCGGCACCGCTTGCAGGCGCGGAAGCCGGCCTGCTGGGCGGCGGCGGCGCTGGGGTAGAACCGCATGTTCTGCGGCTTGGGCGGGACGACGGGGCAACTGGGCCGGCAGTAGATGCCGGTGGTCAGCACCCCGGTGAAGAACCAGCCGTCGAAGCGGGCGTCCTTGGACTGGACGGCCCGTACGCAGCGCTCCGTGTCGGTGAACATGTCTCCAGCGTCGGGCACCGCGAGGGCGAAAGCTAGCGAGAATCCGACATCACGACGGGGCCGCGGCGCGCCTGTACCCGCCCGTCACCTGCCCGTCGTCAGCGGGACCGGGTCAGCGTGCGGAAGACCGCGCGGGCCGCGTTGTGCCCGCCCATCCCGTGCACGCCGGGCCCGGGGTACGTGGACGAGGAGCACAGGAAGACACGGGGGTGGACGGTGGCCCACGGCACCCGGGCGAGCCGGGGACGCATCAGGGTCTGCATGCCGGAGAACGCACCCGCCGCGATGTCGCCGCCGACGTAGTTGGCGTTGCGCGCGGCCAGTTGCGGCGGTCCGGCGGTGGCGCGGGCCAGCACGAGGTCGCGGAAGCCGGGCGCGAAGCGGTCGAGCTGCCGTTCGATGGCATCGGTGGCGTCGCCCTCCCAGCCGTTGGGCACGTGCCCGTAGACCCAGAGGGTGTGCTTGCCCTCGGGCGCGCGGGTGGGGTCGGCGATGGTGGGCTGGCAGGCGATGAGAAACGGCACGGAGGGCTGGACGCCGTGCACGGCGGCGTCGAGGGCCGCGCCGATCTCGCCCTCGGTGGGCCCGGCGTGCACCGTCAGGGCGCGCCGCGCCTCCTCGGAGGTCCACGGCATGGGCCCGTCCAGGGCGTAGTCGATCTTGAAGACGGAGGGCCCGTAGCGGAAGCCGTCGTAGGCGCCGCCGAGCCCGGCGATGCGTGCCAGCGCGGTCGGGGTGGTGTCGAAGACGTACGCGCGCGCCGGCGGCAGCTCGTCGAGCCGCTTGACCTCGATCCCGGTGTGGATCTCGCCGCCCAGCTCGCGCAGGTACGCCGCGAGCGCGTCCGAGATGGCCTGCGAGCCGCCGCGGGCGACCGGCCAGCCGACGGCGTGGCCGGCGAGCGCGAAGGCCAGCGCCATGGCCGCGGTGATCGGCGTGTGCAGCGGGGCGATGGCGTGGGCGGCGAGGCCCGCCAGCATGCCGCGGGCGCGCTCGCCCTGGAAGCGGCGGTTCAGCAGCGACACGGGCATGGCGAGCTGGCCGAGCCGCAGGAGGGTGACGGGGTCACGGGGCACGGAGCGCAGCGAGGCGGTGAAGAAGTCCCACGACAGCGTCTCCCACTTCCCGAGGAACGGCTCGACGAGCCGCCGGTAGACGCCGGCGTCGCGGGTGCCGAGCGAGGTCGCGGTCTCGCCCACGGAGCGGGAGAGCACGGCCGCGGAGCCGTCGGGGAACGGGTGTGCCATGGGCAGTTCGCTGTGCACCCAGGCCAAGCCGTGCTCGGCCAGCGGGAGTTCGCGGAAGACCGGGGAGCCGATGCCGAAGGGGTGGGCGGCGGAGCAGGGGTCGTGCCTGAAGCCCGGCAGGGTCAGCTCGGCGGTGCTCGCCCCGCCGCCGATGGAGTCGCGGGCCTCGAAGACCTCGACCGTGAAGCCGCGTCGGGCGAGTTCGACGGCGGCGGTCAGCCCGTTGGGCCCCGCGCCTACGACCACCACGTCGACCAGCGTCGTCATCCGCCTCGCCACTCCCGTCGTCGCTGGCTGGGGTCAGGGCTCTTCTGATGGAACGTCCCGGCCGGCCCGATCCGGCAGAGCGCCCACCCTAGGGTCCCGCCCCGGGTACGCCCCGGCCCGGTCCGGCCAGCAGGGCCAGGATATGCCGCGCGGTTTCCGCGTCCCGCGCCGCGGTGAACGGAAGGGCGTTGCCGCCGGTCACGCGGAACGGCTCCCCCGCGACCGTGCCGCTGGCGCCGCCCGCCTCGGCGACGAGCAGCAGGCCGGCGGCGTGATCCCAGGGCTTCTCCCAGGAGAAGGCGACGGCGTCGATCTCGCCGCGGGCCACGGACAGGTAGTCGTGGCCGGCGGAGCCGCAGGGCCGGGCCCGTACACCGGGGACGTCGAGCCGGGCGAGGGCGCGCTTCTCGGCCTCGGTGGTGAAGTCGTGATGGGAGACGGCGACCTGCAGCTCGTGGCCCGGGTCGGGCACACCGGTGTGCAGTTCCTCGCCGCCGACGAGGTGCGCGCCGCCGGCGCGGCGGGCGACGGCCATGATGTCCTTCGCCGGCAGGTACGTCCAGGAGGCCAGCACCTCGCCGCGGTGGGCGAGGGCGACGAGCATGCAGAAGCCGGGCTCCCCGTGGACGAACTGCCGGGTGCCGTCGACGGGGTCCACGATCCACACCGGCGCCTCACCGCGGAGCGCGGCGAGCCGGCCGGGGTCGGCGTGCGTCCCCTCCTCGCCGACGAGCACCGAGCCGGGCAGCAGCGCGGTCAGGCTGCGCTCCAGGTGCAGCTCCGCCTGCTGGTCGGCGACGGTGACCAGGTCGTGGGGACCGTCCTTCTGCACGATCTCGTCGGCGCCGAGCTGCCGGAAGCGGGGCATGACCTCCTCGGCCGCGGCCTTGCGCAGGGCGTCCTCGACCCGGTCGAGGGCGTCGGCGGAGGCCACGAAATCGTCGATCATATGTCCATCGAACCATGCGGTGGCCCCGGACGCGGCATGCGGCGCCGAGGCACCCCGCTGAGATGGCCGGTTCACCGACCGCGGACCAGCTTGCAGCGTTGCGGAGTCGCACGACGGGTGCGAACGGCGCCATCCGCCGGGCAGCAGCGTGTCATGGCCGTCTGCCCGCGGCGGGTCCGGGCGATAAGGGCCCGGGGCCGGCCTTGGCCGGCCTCCGCCAGGGCCGGACAGGTAGCGCACGCCGGCCGAGGGCGTTCGATGGGCGGGTCAGCGCGTGGCGTCGTCACCCGGTTCGATCTCTTCGGGTGGGCCTGTCGCCTGTTCGGGCAGGAGTCGGTCGACCATGATCTCCGGGCTCGGCTGCATGTCCAATGACTTCATCGCCGCCGCAGCATTGAGGCGGTCACGCGCCGAGGGGTCGTCGATTCGGTCGATCAGAGTGGTGGCGGTTTCCAGCTTATGATCCAGCTCGATCTTCTCGTCGATGCGGTCGGCCTGCTCCGTGACGTGAGCACGCGCGCGCCTTGCGTGCACTGACAGTGCGCCTCCGCCGACCGTGATCAGCGCACCGGTCAGACTGGTGACCAGGGGCAGGTAGCTGAGATCAGAACGTCCCGCGTGCACCAGCGCGAGGACCCCGCCGGTGAGGATCACAGCCGCGCCACCGGTCATGAACCAGACGCTGAGCCGAAAGGTCCATTCGGCTTGCCGCAGGGAATGCTTCAGGAAGTCGAAGTAGAAGCTCTGCCGCTGCGCGGCGAGGGGCGCGGGCGACGGGGAATCCGGCCGCGTGCCCGGTCCCGACGTCTGCGGGTATCCATATGACCCGATGTAGACGCTGCCGCCATCCCCTACGGCGATCGACCCGCCGGCCACGGATCCGATGCTCGGTCCGGATGACTCCTGCGGCGCCTCCGGGCCGTTGTCCCGGGTAACCGGCTCACTGCCGCGAGAGTCGTCCCCTTGCGCCTCGGGGCGGTCGCTCTGATTGGCCGTCACACCGACCCCCGGTACCTCTGCTTTGACGATCCGTCAGCCTTTCTCCAGCGTAGCGCCAGAGCAGTTGTCACGCACCGCTCACGACTCGTCCGGTTACGGCATAGGCCCCGACCCGCACCGCAGTGACTCTATGTAGTTGTTCGATTTCTTACCGTGCTCACATCGGCTAGTCTCGATCCGTCCGCACCATGGGCCCAGGGGGTAATGTCGTGCCACAACCACCACGTGAACTGACTCCGTTCCGCTCGAACAGGGACTTCTACGGAGCCGAGCTACGTCGTCTGCGCACCGAAGCCGGCCTGGCCCTCGAGGGGTTGGCTGCGCAGGTCCCGGTCAGCCGCGCCCACCTCCACCGAATCGAGACGGCGCAGGTGCTGCCGACGCCCGGACTCTCGAAGTCGCTGGACGAGTTCTTCGACACCGGCGGGCACTTCTCCCGGCTGGACGAGCTGGTGCATCAATCGCTGGAAATCCACCCCACGCAGTTCCGGCGCCGGATGGAGCTGGAGCGCCGGGCGCGCCTCATCCGCGAGTACGCGGGGGCGCTCGTGCCGGGCCTGCTGCAGACCGCCGCCTACGCCCGGGCGCTCTTCCGCGCCAGCAACCCGGACGACACACCCGAGGAGATCGAGGGCAGGGTGACGGCCCGGCTGAAACGCCAGGAGCTGCTGCACGCCACCGCCCCGCCCGACTACGCGTGCGTCATCGACGAGGCGGTGCTGGTCCGGCCGGTCGGCGGAGCGGCGGTGATGCGGGAGCAACTGGCCCGGCTCACCGACGCGGTGGACACCCCGTTCACCACCGTTCAACTGCTCCCCGGCGCGCACGGGGAGCACGCCCTGATGGGCGGCGGGCTCACACTGCTGACCCTCGACACCGGCCTCGCGGTCGCCTACGAGGAAGGCATCGAGATCGGAACGCTGCTGGAGGGCCCGGCAGGCGTCACCGCACGCCAGCGGGCATACGATCTGGTGAGGTCCTACGCGCTGTCTCCCCAGGAGACGGCGGAGTTCATCCGATCGGCGATGGAGGAACTGCCGAAATGAACACCACCCCTGACCTCTCCCGCGCGGAGTGGGTCAAGTCCAGCTACAGCAACGGCGCGGGGGGCAATTGCGTCGAGTGGGCACCGGCCACCGCGGCCGCCACCGGCACCGTTCCCGTCCGCGACAGCAAGGACCCGCAGGGACCCGCGCTCGTCTTCCCGGCGGACGCCTGGAGTTCGTTCGTGGATGCGGTCAAGTTCGGCGAGCTGCCGGGCGCCTGACAGGGCACGGCACCACTGCGACGGCGGCATCTCCCACTCCGGAGGCGCCGCCGTCACGTCCGCGGGCAACGTGCGCGCGCCGTACCCTGTGCGCATGTCCGAGGCGACGGAGGGTGAGGGGCGGCGCCCGCTGGTGGCGATCCTCAGCGGCGCCGGGATCTCCACGGACTCCGGCATCCCCGACTACCGGGGGCCGAACGGGGTCTGGCGGCGGGATCCGGAGGCGCAGAGGCTCGTCACGTACGACGACTACATGGCCGACCCGGAGGTCCGGCGCCGCTCCTGGCTCGTGCGCCGGGAGGCCGCCGGCCGCGACCCCCGCCCCAACGCCGCGCACAGGGCCGTCGCCGAACTGGCCCGCGCGGGGACGCCGGTGCGGGTCGTCACGCAGAACGTCGACGGGCTGCACCAGCTCGCGGGGCTGCCCGCCCGCAAGGTGCTGGAGCTGCACGGCTCGTCCCGTACGGCGGTGTGCACGGCCTGCCCGTGGCGGGGGCCGATGGCGGAGACGCTGCGGCGGGTGGCGGCCGGTGAGCCGGACCCGCCGTGCCGGGAGTGCGGCGGGATCCTGAAGTCGGCGACGGTGATGTTCGGCCAGCGGCTCGACCCGGAGGTCCTGGCCACGGCGGTGGCGGTGGCCGAGGCGGCGGAGGTCTTCCTTGCGGTGGGCACCAGCCTGCAGGTGCAGCCTGCGGCGTCGCTGGTGGGGCGGGCCGCGGCGGCGGGGGCCCGGCTCGTCGTCGTCAACGCCGAGCCCACGCCGTACGACCACCTCGCGGCCGAGGTGGTCCGCGAGCCGATCAGCGAGGCGCTGCCGCCCCTGCTGGCCCGGCTGTGACCGCCTTGCCGCGCGTCCCCGCCATCAGCGCCGTGTACAGGATCAGCGACGTCCCGAGGCCCACCGCCCAGCCGTAGTCCGCCAGGGGCTTCAGGAAGGGGATCAGGCCGTCCTCGGGGTACGGGCCCGAGGCGCCCGCGTCCGTGTGGGAGCCGCCGACGGCCAGCAGGCCGCCGACCGTGAAGGCCAGGACGCCGCGCCAGTTCCAGCCGCCCGCGTACCAGTACGCGCCGTCGCGGCGGTACAGGTCGGGCAGCGCGAGTGCGGTGCGTCGGACGAGCCAGTAGTCGGCGATCAGGACGCCGGCGACCGCGCCGAGCAGGCCGCCGTAGGTGCCGAGCCAGACGAAGATGTAGATGTCCGGGTTGGCGATCAGCTCCCAGGGGAACATCAGCATGCCCGCGGTGCAGGCGATCAGCGATCCGGTGCGGAAGCTGATGGCCTTCGGCGCCAGGTTGGACAGGTCGTACGCCGGACTGACCAGGTTGGCCGCGACGTTCGTCGTCAGGGTGGCGAGCAGGATGACGAACAGGGCGAAGGCGACGCCCAGTTTGGTGTCCATGCGCGCGGCCAGCTCCGCCGGCTCCCAGACGGGCTTGCCGTAGACCGCCTGCGAGCCCGAGGTGACCAGCACGGACAGCAGCGCGAACGCGGCCATCGTGGTGGGCAGTCCGAGGGACTGGCCCCAGATCTGCGCGCGCTGCCCGGCGCCGAAGCGGGTGAAGTCCGGGATGTTCAGCGACAGCGTCGACCAGAAGCCGATCATGCCCATGAGGGCGGGGAAGAACACCTTCCAGAACTCGGTGCCCCAGCCCAGCTCGGACGGCTCGTCGAGCAGCGGGCCGAAGCCGCCGGCCTGGTCGGCGATCCAGATGAGCAGGGCGACCGCGCCCGCGAGCATCAGCGGTGCGGCCCAGTTCTCCAGCTTCTTCACCCCCTCCATGCCGAAGAGGATGATGCCGACCTCGACCAGCCAGAACAGCACGAAGCACAGCCACTGCGGCCACGGATAGCCGCCCCACGAGCCGGCCTCGACCCACCAGCTCCCGGCCCCGCTGATCTTCCCGGCCAGGAAGTAGATCGCCTGGCCGCCGATCCACGTCTGGATGCCGAACCAGGCGCAGGCGACGACGCCGCGCAGCAGCGCCGGCAGGTTGGCGCCGACCACGCCGAACGACGAGCGGGCCAGGACGGGGAAGGGTATCCCGTACTTCGGTCCCGCGTGGCCGGTCAGCAGCATCGGCAGCAGCACGATGACGTTCGCCAGGGCGATGGTGAGGACGGCCTGCTTCCAGTCCATGCCCAGCGCGATGAGGCCGGCGGCGAGCGTCCAGGTCGGCACGTTGACCGCCATGCCGATCCACAGCGCGGCGAAGTTGTACGTGGTCCAGGTCCGCCGCGCGGCCGGGACGGGGAGCAGGTCGCCGTTGGCGTAGCGGCTTCCGGCCAGGTCGTCGGAGGGTGCGAGCTCCACCCTGCCGTCGGCCGGCTCCGGCGGGTAGGGCGGTGACGCGGCGTCGGCAACCATGGTTCCCCCTCAGGCCAGCGCCGGGATGACGGACTTCCCGTACGCGTCGATGGTGGACTCCTTCGCGTCGTGCATCGCGTAGATCGCGAACTGGTGCACGCCCAGCTCCCGCAGCCGGCGCAGCTTCTCCAGGTGCGCCTCGACCGGGCCCAGGATGCAGAAGCGGTCCACGATGTCGTCGGGTACGAAGTCGGTGGACGGGTTTCCGGCGCGGCCGTGGTGGGAGTAGTCGTAGCCCTGGCGCTGCTTGACGTACGCCGTCAGCGCCTCGGGGACGACGTCGGAGTGCTCGCCGTAGCGGTCGACGAGGTCGGCGACGTGGTTGCCGACCATGCCGCCGAACCAGCGGCACTGCTCGCGCGCGTGCGCCAGCGCCTCGGGGGTGCCGTCCGTGACGTAGGCGGGGGCGGCGACGCAGATCGTCAGGTCGTCCGGGTCGCGGCCGGCCTGGGCGGCGGCGGTGCGGACGGCCTTGACCATGAACTCGGTGAGGTAGACGTCGGAGAGTTGCAGGATGAAGCCGTCCGCGACCTGCCCGGCGAGTGCCAGCGCCTTCGGCCCGTACGCCGCCATCCACACCGGCAACCGCCCGTTCTCGACCCACGGCAGCGACAGCGTCGTGCCGGACTCGCGGTCGATGAGGGCCTCGCGGCCCTCGGCGAGGTCGCGGATGGCGCCGATGGCGTCGCCGAGGCGGGCCAGGGTGTTCGGCGGGCGGCCGGCGACGCGCATGGCGGAGTCGCCGCGGCCGATGCCGCAGACGGTGCGGTTGCCGTACATCTCGTTGAGGGTGGCGAAGGTGGAGGCCGTGACCTCCCAGGCGCGGGTGCCGGGGTTGGTGACCATGGGACCGACGATCAGCCGGTCGGTGTGCTCCAGGATGCGGCTGTAGATGACGTAGGGCTCCTGCCACAGCACGGTGGAGTCGAACGTCCAGCCGTAGCGGAAGCCGTTGTGCTCGGCGCGGCGCATGAGGCCGACGACGGCGGATGCGGGCGGGTCGGTCTGCAGCACGAGTCCGAAATCCACTTCGGCCCCCTTTGGGAACGATGCCGGAGGTGTGGGTCTGGTGGCTGGTTCTACAGGAACTGGCAGGTACCGCGCGGGATGTACTGGCCGTGTCCCGCGTGGCCGGTGAACTCCCGCCCGTCGAGGACGGTCTCGCCGCGGGAGAGCACGGTCTCGACCCGGCCGGTGATCTCCCTGCCCTCGTACGCCGAGTAGTCGACGTTCATGTGGTGCGTGGCGGCGGAGAGCGTCTGGCGGGCGGCGGGGTCGTAGATGACGATGTCGGCGTCGGAGCCGGGGGCGATGGTGCCCTTGCGGGGGTAGAGGCCGAACATCCGCGCGGGGGTGGCGCAGGCGATGTCGATCCAGCGGCGGCGGGTGAGGTGCCCGTCGAGCACCGCCTGGTGGAGGAGATCCATCCGGTTCTCCACGCCCGGCAGGCCGTTGGGGATCTTGGAGAAGTCGCCGCGGCCCAGCTCCTTCTGGTCGGCGAAGCAGAAGGGGCAGTGGTCGGTGGAGACCACCTGGAGGTCGTCGGTGCGCAGCCCGCGCCACAGGGCGGCCTGGTGCTCGCGGGGGCGCAGCGGTGTGGAGCAGACGTACTTGGCGCCCTCGAAGTCCGGCTCGGCGAGGTTGTCGGTGGACAGGAAGAGGTACTGCGGGCAGGTCTCGCCGAAGACGGGCAGGCCGGCGTCGCGAGCCTGCGCCAGCTCGGCGACGGCCTCCTCGGCGGAGACGTGCACGACGTACAGCGGGCTGCCGGCGACCCGGGCGAGCTGGATGGCGCGGTGCGTGGCCTCCGCCTCCAGCAGGACTTTGCGCACCTCGCCGTGGTAACGCGGGTCGGTCTTGCCGGCCTTGAGAGCCTGTTCGACGAGGACGTCGATGGCGATGCCGTTCTCGGCGTGCATCATGATCAGCCCGCCGTTGCCGGCGGCGCGCTGCATGGCGCGCAGGATCTGGCCGTCGTCGCTGTAGAAGACCCCGGGGTAGGCCATGAACAGCTTGAAGGAGGTCACGCCCTCCTCGACCAGGCCGTCCATCTCCTTCAGCGTGTGCTCGTTGACGTCGGAGAGGATCATGTGGAAGGCGTAGTCGATGCTGCACTGGGCGTCGGCCTTCGCGTGCCAGGCGTCCAGGCCCTCGCGCAGCGCGCTGCCCTGCTTCTGGACGGCGAAGTCCACGATGGTCGTCGTGCCGCCCCAGGCGGCGGCGCGGGTGCCCGTCTCGAAGGTGTCCGAGGCGAACGTGCCGCCGAACGGGAGCTCCATGTGGGTGTGGGCGTCCACCCCGCCCGGGATGACGTACTTGCCGGTGGCGTCGAGCACGACGGCCCCGGCGCGCCAGCCGGCGGCGGCGTCGCTGCCGTGCGCGGCGAGGGCGGTGACGCGGCCGTCCTCGACGAGCACGTCGGCGTGGATCTCGTCGGCGGCGGTGATGACCAGTCCGCCGGTGATGACTGTACGGCTCACGGCCTTGCTCCATTCCGGCGACGCGACGTCACCAGGGGTCTACACCCGTAGAGTCGAGCTGCGTGCGAAGACCGTAGAAGCATGGCACCGCGCTCGGCAATACCGCGGCAGCCACCCTTCTCGGCCGCGTGGCGCGGGCCGTGCGCGCGGTCGCGCGCGGAGCGCCGTATCCGTGGCCTATGCACGCCTTGTTCGTGACAGGAATGACGTCTGCCGGTACGCGTCCGGCATCCGTTCTTCGTGGACCGAAGCGGCTCCCCCACCTCCGCAACTCCCTGTACGCCGGCCGCACGACCGGCGGCGACGCCGCCGCCCTCCACAAACCCGCGGGCGGCCGGGGTCTGGTCGACGTACCGCCCACCCGTCACCCGCCGGGGCCGGCCGGGCGTCTTGAAGCGCCCGGCCGGTCTCCGTGCGTGCGAACTCCGCCTCAGCCGGTGGTCTCCGCGTCGGCGGCGTGCAGGGCGCGTTCGAGGACGGCCGCACCCTCCTCCGCCTCGGCGACCGTCAGCGACAGCGGCGGTGCGATGCGCAGCGTCTCGCCGGACTTGCCGCGGCCCACCAGCAGGCCGCCCGCGCGGGCGTGCTCCAGCACCGCCGCGGCGTGCCCCGGCGTGACCAGCTCGATGCCGATCATCAGGCCCCGGCCGCGTACCTCGCGGACCGAGGCGAGGCCCGCCGCGGCGGCCCGCAGCCGCTCGATGAGCAGGCCGCCGACGCGGCGGGCGTTGCCCTGCAGGTCGTGCTCCAGGAGATGGCCGAGGTTGGCCAGGCCCGCGGCCATGGTGACCGGGCTGCCGCCGAACGTGGACAGGGAGTTGGCGTCGAGGCAGTTCATGACCTCGGCGCGGGCGACGACGCCGCCGATGGAGGCGCCGTTGCCGATCCCCTTGGCGAAGGTGAGCATGTCCGGCGGGCCGTTGCCGGCGTGTGCCTGCCAGCCCCAGAAGTGGTCGCCGGTGCGGCCCCAGCCGGACTGCACCTCGTCGGTGATCCACAGGATGCCCTCCTCGGCGAGCACCTCGCGGAACGCGGCGTACAGGCCGTCGGGCGGGGAGGTGAAGCCGCCGACGCCCTGGATCGGTTCGGCGATGAGGGCGGCGACGCCGCGGGTCTGGGAGAGCATGTCCCGCAGGTCGGCGACGCAGGCGTCGATGAACGCGGCGTCGTCGAGGTGGGCGAAGGGGCCGCTGCCGCGGATGCCGCCGTGGACGTAGAGGGTCTGCAACGGGGAGAGGCTGGTGGGCGACCAGGAGCGGTTGCCGGTGATGCCGACGGCGGTGAACGAGCGGCCGTGGTAGCTGTTGCGCATGGCCAGCACCTGGTTGGAGCCGCGGTACCTGCTCGCCAGCAGCAGCGCGGTGTCGTTGGCCTCGGTGCCGGAGGAGGTGAAGAACACCCGGGCGTCCGGGATGCCGGACAACTGTGCGATGCGCTCGGCCAGGTCGACCATGGGCCGGTTGAGGTAGAGCGTGGAGGTGTGCAGGATGCGGCCGGCCTGCTCGGCGACCGCCTTCGTGACCTCCGGGAGGGCGTGGGCGGTCATCGTGGTGAGGATGCCGCCGAAGAAGTCGAGGTAGCGGTTGCCCTCGGCGTCCCAGACGTGGCGGCCCTCGCCGTGGGTGATCTCGATGGGCTCGGCGTAGTAGAGCGCCATCCAGTCCGGCAGGACGGCCCGGTGCCGGGCGAGCAGGTCGCGGTGTACGCCGCCGCCGTTCGCCGCGCTCACGGCTGCACCAGGTCCTCGTACGCGTCCGGGCGGCGGTCCCGGTAGAAGGCCCACTGCTGGCGGACCTCCTCGATCATGCCGAAGTCGAGGTCGCGCACCACGAGTTCCTCCTCCTTGTCGCTCGCGACGTCGCCGACGAACTGACCACGCGGGTCGACGAAGTAGCTGGTGCCGTAGAAGTCGTTGTCGCCGTACTCCTCGACGCCGACGCGGTTGATGGCGGCGATGAAGTACTCGTTGGCGACGGCCGCCGCGGGCTGCTCCAACTGCCACAGGTACGCGGACAGGCCGCGCGAGGTCGCCGAGGGGTTGTAGACGAGCTGGGCGCCGGCGAGGCCGAGGGCGCGCCAGCCCTCGGGGAAGTGCCGGTCGTAGCAGATGTAGACGCCGACCTTGCCGACGGCGGTGTCGAAGACCGGCCAGCCGGCGTTGCCCGGTTTGAAGTAGTACTTCTCCCAGAAGCCCTTGACCTGCGGAATGTGGTGCTTGCGGTACTTGCCGAGCACCGTACCGTCGGCGTCGATGACGACGGCGGTGTTGTAGTAGAAGCCCTCCTGCTCGACCTCGAAGACGGGGACCACCACGACCATGCCGGTCTCGCGGGCGAGCGCCTGCATGCGCACGACGGTGGGGCCGTCCGGCACGGGCTCGGCCCAGCGGTAGTGCTCGGGCTCCTGCACCTGGCAGAAGTAGGGGGCGTTGAAGACCTCCTGGAAGCCGATGATGCGGGCGCCGCGGGCGGCGGCGGCTCTCGCGTGCTCCTCGTGCTTCGCGATCATCGACTCGGTGTCGCCGGTCCACGTCGCCTGGACGAGTGCGGCGCGTACAACGTTGGCCATGGCTGCTCCTCGGACGGGACGCCGGAGGCTCTACGCACGTAGAACCCGGGGGCAGATGTCTGAACGTAAGGTGGCCGCGGGAGCGCTGGCAAGAGCGGCGCACCGAACGAGGGGGCGGGGAGTACCGGGTCAGGCGGAGTCGGGCGCACCGGGCAGGCCGGCGGAGCGCAGTGCGTGGGCGAGCCGGCGGTGGCGCTGGGCAGGCCCCCGGCCGGCGGCGCGCAGCAACTGGGGCACGAGCCGGCCGGGATCGGAGCCGGCCAGTTCGACGGCCTCGTCGCTGCTGCGGGCGGCGGCGAAGGCATCGAGAAGCTCCTCCGACTCCCGGTCGCGGCCGGCACGGTGGAGGGCGGAGAGGATCGCGGCCAGCTCGGGTACGGGCCGGGCGGCTGCGTGCCGGACGAGCTGCAGCGCCTCGCGGGTACGGCCGGCGGCGGCGAAGGCGTTCGCGGCCCCGGTCAGCCGTTCGGGGGGCAGCGCGGCGGCCTCCCACAGGAGGGTCGCCACCTCCGCGGTGCCGACGGTGCGCTCCAGCTCGGCGGCGAGGTCGGGCAGCGCCTCGGGCGGGCCCGCCGCGGCGACGCTGAGCCGGGCGTACGCCTCGCCGGTACGGCCCGCGTCGCGCAGGGCGGCCACGGTGGCGGCGGTCTCGCCGGCGAGCCGTTGCGCGGCTGCCCGCCGGGCGGCGGCGGCGCGTTCCGCCGCCGCGGCCTCCTTGCGGCGCCGCCCGGCCCCGCCGGCCCCGGCCCCGGTTCCGGCGAACCGGGCGCCGCGGGGCGCGGGCATCGCCGCCGGGGGCGCCGCGTCCGCGGGCCCGGCCGGCTCGCCGGCGCCGGAGGCCGGGAAGCGGGCGCCCCGGGGCACGGACGGCGCGGGAGACCCCGGCGGCGTTGACGTCGCGGACGGTACGGGCGCGCCGGCGCCGTCGGCGGGCGGGCCGGCGCCGGCGGGACCGGGCGGCGGCCCGGTGGCGTCGCCGGCGGGTCCGTCACCGCCCCCGGCGGCGCCCGGCGGCACGACCCCGTACGCCGCGCCCCCGTGTGCCTCATCGCCGGGTGCCGCACCCCCGTACGCGCCGCCCATGGCGGGCAGCACCGGCGGCGGCGCCGGCGCGGCTCCCGCGAACCGTGCGCCCCGGAGAGCCGCCGGGGGCGGCGGGTCGGGCTCTCCTGCGGCAGCCCGCCGGTCCAGTGCCTCGATCCGCTCGCGCAGTTCCGCGCAGCGGGCGGACGCGCGGGCCGCGTCGTCGCCCACCCAGGCAAGCTGCTCCTCCAGTTCCTGCGCCGTCCAGGGGTTCTGCTCCACCGCCAGCCGGGCGCGCAGCCGCCCGGCCTCGTCCTCCGCGGCGCGGTGCTCCGCGAGCCGGGCGCGGAGCACCGCAGTCAGGGCAGCGCGGTCGGGGCGGCGGGCGTCATGGGCCGCGACGGCGGCGCGGTGCAGGTCGCGGGCGCGCGCCAGCGCCGCGTCCGCCGCACGCCGGTCGCCGTACTCGGCCAGGTCGTCCAGCAGTGATCCGACGACGTCCCACGGGGGCACCGCGGTACCGTCCAGGCAGGCTCGCAGCCCGTCCGGATCGCCGCGGCGAAAGACTCCGTACCAGCCGGTCCCTTCGTCCAGCCATCCCGTGATCTGCCGTAAGAATCGTGCGAATTCCGCCATTTCCGGCGGCAGCGATTGTTCCGCCACGGCGGGCATTCGACACCCGCTTTATTTCGTCCGCGCTACGGGGGCTTTGCGGTCGCGGTAACCGGAACCCGATGGGCGGCGGCCTCGAACAACGATACGGACGACCGCTAGCATGCCCCGTCATGAGCGAACCGATCCTCGTCCTCGTCTCGGCCGCCGCCGGCCTCGTGGTCGGCGCCGCGCTCGGGTGGTACGCACGCGGCAGCCTCGGCGGGCGCCGGCAGCGGCGCCGGGAGCGCTTCTTCGGGCTGCCGCGCAACTCGGAGGCCCTGGTGGTGGTGAACCGGGACGCCGGCGGTGGGGACTGGAGCGTGGCCAAGCACGACGCGCTCGCCCTGCTGGAGCTGTCCGCGGTGATCAAGTCCTGCGGGGCGCACGCGCAGGTCGTCGCCCAGGACACCGCGCAGCAGGCGTTCGGTGACCGCACCGAGTTCTGCGTCGGAACCCCGATATCCAACCGCCGCATGGCCGCGCACATGCAGTCGCTGCTGCCGGGCGTACGGATCAACACCGACCCCGAGCCGGGCCCCGACCGCGGCGCGTTCGCGGTGGGCACGGAGCGCTACCGGCTGGAGAACGGGGTCAGCGAGCACGTGCTCCTCGCCCGGCTGGCCGCCGGCCAGGAGGCCAGACCGGTGTTCATCTCCTGCGGCCAGCGCTCCATCACCAACCAGGCCGCGATGCGCTACCTGGTGAAGAACGAGAGCCGGCTGAACCGGAAGTACGGCGGCAACTCCTTCGTCCTGCTGCTGAAGGTCGTCAACTCGCAGTCGTACGGACCCGATGTGGTGGAACTCGTCGGCGACGTGACCAAGCAGGCGCAGACGCCGCCCGCCCAGCCGGCGGCCAAGCACGGCAAGTCGTGACCCCGCCACACCGGGCCTGCGCGGGCCTCGGGGCGCGCCCGGTGGACACGGAGGGGCCCTCGCCGACCTAGGTACGCATTCGCTCCCTGAGTACCTAGCCTGTCGGGCGAGTTGCGGGAGAGGAGCCCCCGGTATGGGCGACGCCAAGCCGGTGTACCAGCGCATCGCCGACGATCTGCGCGAGCGGATCGACGGCGGCGAGCTGTCCGTGGGGGCGCAGATCCCCTCACGCTCCCAGCTCAAGCGGACCTACGCGGCGAGCGACCAGACGGTGGACCGGGCCGTGCGGGTGCTGAAGGCCGCCGGCTACGCCCAGGGGCAGTTCGGCCGCGGCGTGTTCGTCGCCGACCGCACCCCCGTGGGCAGCCTGCTGCGCAGCACGGGCGCGGTCGACTCCCCCTTCGCCGCCCGGCTGGTGCCCGACGGTGTGGCGCTGACATGGGAAGCGGTCTCCACGCCCGCCCCCGCACCGCGGGAGGCCGCGCGGCGGCTCGGGATCCCGGCGGGCGACCGGGTCATGTGCACGCAGTACGAGTACCTGGCCGACCGCAAACCGGTGCAGCTCGCCGTGAGCTGGGAGCCGCTGGTACTCACCGAGGGCACCGACGTCGTCTTCCCCGAGCGCGGCCCGTACGCCCGGCGCGGCGTGCGCGGCCGGTTCGCGGCGATCGGGATCCGGGTGATACGGGCCGCGGAGCTGGTCGGCTCGCGGTCGGCGACGACGGTGGAGGCCGAGGCGCTGGGCTGCGCGCCGGGGCAGTGCGTGACGACGGTGGAGCGGACGCACTACGACGAGCACGGCCGGGCGGTGGAGACCTCCGAGGCGGTGGTGCGCGCGGACCGCTGGCGGCTGGAGTACGACATCACGTTCACGGGCTGACGGGCCGCACCGCGTGCAGGCGTCAGCCCTCCGCGACCTCGGCGTACATCTGGGACAGCTCCGGCGCCCCGTTCGCCGCCCACTCGGCGCCGATGTCCAGCACGTCCATCTCCCGCCCCGACGACAGCCGCACCACCGGCGCGCCGTCGACCGGGTCGATCACCCACTGCGCGTCCACGATCGTCCGCACGATCACGGTGCCCAGATACAGCCCCGCGTCGCTGCCCAGCCAGGGGGTGACCTCCGGGTCGTCCCGCCAGCGCGGCAGCAGTTGGTCCAGCTCCTCCAGCGACCGCGGGGTGTCGTCCAGCTCGACGCCCGCCGATTCCGCCTGGACACGCAGCAGTTCGCACTCGCTGAGCAGTTCGGTGACGCCCTCCTGGTCCACCGGCGTGTCCACGTGCGACGTCCGCTGCTCACGTTCCGAGCCATGTCGCCTGCGCCAGTTGTCGAGGAAGGAGATGTTCATGCCCCCACCCTCGCATCCTGGCAGGCCGCAGCACCACAGGCGCGCGGATCCGATTCGCTCACCAGGCGTTTCCCGGAAGGCGGTCTTGACCGTTCACTCCTGCCTCCTGAGCGTCATGGCGCCCCCCTGAGATGACTGGTCATGTCGAGACGCCGAACCGGGACCCGGAGGGCCACCTTGCGGATTCGCCTCGTCACCACCGCCACCCTGCTCGCACTCGCCGCCACCGCCGTGCCGGTGGCGGCGCACGCCGCCGAACGGCCCGGCAGGCCACAGTCGTTGGCCGAGCTCTTCGACAACACCGCCGTCAGCGACGACGCCGATCCCGCCGCCGCGGACTTCGACGGCGCCGGCGGCTCGTTCTCCGCCGGGGACCTGGCCGCCGCCGGCTGGACGCCCGGACGCACGCTGGACATCGACGCGGCCGGGCTGCGGCTGCCGCGCTACGGCCGCGGCGCAGCCGACAACGTCGTCGCCGACGGCCAGTCCGTCGCGCTGCACGGCAGGGGCAACGCGGTCTCCCTGCTCGTCGCCGGCTCCTCCCCCGGCGCCCCCGGCGCCGGGGTCTCGGGCACCGGCACCGTGCACTACGCGGACGGCAGCTCCAGCGCGTACAGCCTGACCGCGCCGGACTGGCGCTCCGGGCCGCTCACCACCAAGGCGCTGGCGCTGCCGCGGTTCAACACCCCCGACGGGCCGCGGGCCGAGGCCACCCGGCTGTACGCGGTGACCGTGCCCGTCACCCGCGGCAAACCGATCACCGCGCTCACCCTGCCGGAGGACCCGGGCCCCGAGTCGGATCTGCACGTCTTCGCGGCCTCCGTACGGCCGGAAACCACCGGCTGGACCGGAAGCTGGGCCGCCAGCACCTCCGGCTACACCGCCGTGGGGCCGTGGACGGACCGGACGCTGCGGCTCGTGGTGCACGCCGGCGCGGGCGGCGACGTCACCCGCGTGCGGCTGGCCAACACCTTCGCCGCGTCGCCGGTGCGGTTCGGGCAGGCGACCGTCGCGGTGCAGGGCGAGGGCGCCGCCACCGCCGGCCGGCCGGTGCCGCTGACGTTCGACGGCAGGAGCGGCACCACGGTCGCCGCCGGTGCCGAAGTGGTCAGCGACCCGGCCCGCTTCACCGTGCCGCCCGGGTCGAACCTGCTGGTCAGCATCCACCTGCCGGAGACCGTCAGCGCCGCGCCGGTGCATGCCCTGGCCATGCAGACCTCGTACATCAGCCCCGACGGCAGCGGCAACCGCGCCGGTGACTCCGGCGCCGACGCCTTCACCGGCACCGTCACCACCTGGCCGTTCCTCACCGGCATCGACGTGCGCGGCGGGCCCGGCTCCGTCGTCGCGCTCGGCGATTCCATCACCGACGGGCACAGCTCCGGCACGGGGACGAACCAGCGCTGGCCCGATGTGCTCTCCGACCGGCTGCGCGCACAGGACGACGTGCCCCGCTACGGCGTGCTCAACCACGGCATCTCCGCGAACCGCATCGTCACCGACCGGTACAAGGGCGACGGCGTGAGCACCGACGTCGGCGGCGTCAGCGCCCAGCACCGGCTGGAGCGCGACGTGCTGGCGCAGACCTCGGCCCGCACCGTCGTGGTCTTCGAGGGCATCAACGACGTCCGCGCGGGCACCAGCGCCGACGAGGTGATCGCCGGCCTGCGCGGCATCTCCGAACGCGCGCAGGCCCGGGGGCTGCGCGTGGTGGCCGCGACGATCGCGCCGTGCGAGGGCTACGGGGACTGCACCCCCGAAGTCGACGCGCGGCGCACTGCGGTCAACGACTTCATCCGCGCGGGCGTGGGCGGAGCGGACCCCGAGTTCGACGCGATGCTCGACTTCGACGCCGTGCTGCGCGATCCCGGGCGCCCGCAGCGTCTGCTGCCCGCGTACGACAGCGGCGACCACCTTCACCCCGGGCCGGCGGGCCTGAAGGCGGCGGCGGACTCGATCGACCTGGGGCTGCTCGTGCCGCGCCCGTGACGGGCCGCTCCTCAGGCCGTGCCCGTCACCGCTTGGAGGTCGAGGTCGACGACGACGGGGGCGTGGTCGGACGGGTTCTTGTCCTTGCCCGGCCGCCGCGCCTCCCGGTCGGCGTAGGCGTCGGTGACGGCCGCGGTGAACGGCACGTTGCCGTAGACGTGGTCGATGCGCATCCCCTTGTTCTTCTGGAAGCCGAGCTGGCGGTAGTCCCAGAAGGTGAAGGGAATGTCGTACTTCAGCGCGCGCGGGTAGACCTCGCTGAGCCCGGCGGACTTCTGCAGCTCGACGAGCGCCGTGCGCTCGGCCTCGCTGACGTGCGTGTGCCCGTCGAAGAGGGAGATGTCCCAGACGTCCTCGTCCTTGGGCGCGACGTTGTAGTCCCCGAGGAGGGCGAAGGGACGCTCGCCCGGGGCCTCTTCCGCGGCCATCGCGCGCAGCGCCTCCAGCCAGCGCAGCTTGTACGCGTAGTGGGGGTGCCCAAGGTCGCGGCCGTTGGGCACGTACAGCGACCAGACGCGCACCGGGCCGCACGTCGCGCCCAGCGCCCGGGGCTCGGTCACGCCCTCGTACTGCGGCTGGTCCGGCAGGTCCTCCGTGACGTCGGCCAGGCCCGCCCGGGAGACGACCGCCACCCCGTTCCACCGGCCGTCGGCGCGGATCGCCGACTCGTACCCCAGGCCGGCGAGCGCGGCACCCGGGAACGCCTCCTCCGTGCACTTCAGCTCCTGGAAACACACCACGTCGGGCGCGGTCTCCTCAAGCCACTGCAGAATGCGGGGCAGCCGGGGATTGATCCCGTTGACGTTCCACGTAGCGATGCGCACAGCCATGCCGACAACCTACCCCGCACCTCTGACACCGGGCCCCGGGGATCCAAGGGGCGGCCCGGGGCGCCTACACCGTGAGGCTCGCGCCCGGTTCGAGCCGGACGTGCTCCGCACCGCCGACGCCCGGTCCGTTCGGGCCCAGCATGCGCTCGTAGACCTGCGGGGCGAGGTCCGAGAGCAGCGCGTCGTGGACGTCGACCGCACGCCGCGGGGTGACCGCGCGGACATAGTCGATGATCTCCGCGACCTTGTTCCACGGCGCCATCACCGGCAGCAGCAGCGTGTCGACGGCGCGCTCCGGCACGGTCAGCGCGTCGCCCGGGTGGAAGACGGCGCCGTCCACCACGTAGCCGACGTTGGTGATCCGCGGGATGTCGGGGTGGATCACGGCGTGCAGTTGACCGTGCACCTCGACCTCGAAGCCGGCGGCGGTGATCACGTCGCCCTCGCCGACGGTGTGCACCCGGCCGGGGAACGCCGGGGCGACCTGCTCCGCCACGCTGCGCAGCGTCCAGAGCTGCGCCGCGGGGTTGGCGTCGAGCGCGGCGCGCAGCCGTCCCCCGTCGAAGTGGTCGGCGTGCTCGTGCGTGACGAGCAGGGCGTCGGCGCCGGCCGCGGCGTCCGCCTCGCTGAACCCGCCGGGGTCGATGACGAGCACCGCCCCGTCCTTGGCCAGCCGGACGCAGGAGTGGCCCTTCTTCGTCAGTTCCATGATGCCGGTGACAACTCCTCGTCAGTACTCCGTCGTGGACACGGTACGCACCACGAGGTTCTCGGGGTCCGCGGTGTTGACGACGATCGACACATCCGGTCGCGCGCCGGGCTGCCTGAGCTTCAGCCCCGACCAGTCCCCCTCGGTGAAGTCCCAGCCGACCTCGTCCGCCTGCGCGGGGGTGATGGGGTTGAGCCCGTCCCGCAGCCGGGGCAGGGGGCGGACGTCCGTGCGCGAGAACGTCGTCTCCAGGTACTCGTCCACCGACTCCTGCGGGGCGGTGAAGTCGACGTACAGGGCGCTGTCGTGCAGCGCGTTCTGCTCGAAGTAGCGGATGTACTCGGCGCCGCCGGGGACGGGCACCTGGTAGATGCGGCGCAGCAGGCGCGGCGGCCAGCCGGGCTGCATGTCGGTGAAGGCGGCGCGCTCGGCCTTGTCGCGGCCGCTGTCGCGGCTCTGCTGGGTGGAGATCCAGCCGTAGACCAGCGGGATGCCGACGAGCAGGGCGATGGCCAGGTACGCCTTCCAGGAGCGGACGACGCGGCGCGGGGGGCGGTGGGGCATGTGCCCATTGTGTGCCGGATCGGGGTCGGTCCGGCGCACGGGACGCTCGCCGGAGTCCTGCAGGGTCACTTGCCGACCACCTGCGCGAATCTCTCGTAGCGCTCGACGCGCCGGCGGTTGGTGCGGCGGAACCTGCGGGCCACCAGCCGGGCCAGGTCCGCGGCACCGACCAGCCCGGCGTCATTGCCGAGACGGGCGCGTACGATCCGGGCCTCCGGCCGGTAGCCGCGGCCGGTCAGGCTGCGGCCGAAGGCGTCCTGGGCGGGCTTGATGAGCAGGTCGTCGGCGGCGCTGACGCCGCCGCCGACGACGAAGCAGGAGGGATCGAGGGCGGCGGCGAGGTTGGCGATGCCGACGCCGAGCCACTGGCCGATGTCCTGGAGCAGCTCTATGCACATCGCGTCGCCCTCACGGGCCAGCTCGGTGATGAGCGGGCCGGTGATGTCGCCGACGTTGCCCTTGACGCGGTCGATGATCCCGTACGCGACCGGGGACTCGGCCGCGGCCAGCTCGCGCGCCTCGCGGACCAGCGCGTTGCCGGAGCTGTACTGCTCCCAGCAGCCGCGATTGCCGCACGGGCAGCGATGCCCGCCGGGCACCACCTGCATGTGGCCGAACTCGCCGGCCACCCCGTACTTGCCGCGCTTGACCTGGCCGTCCTCCAGGATGGCGCCGCCGATGCCGGTGCCCAGGGTGATCATGACCAGATAGTCCTCGCCGCGGCCCGCGCCGAAGCGCCACTCCGCCCAGGCGGCGGCGTTGGCGTCGTTGTCGACCATGACGGGGACCCGCAGCCGCTCGGAGAGCGCGTCACGCAGCGGCTCGTTGCGCCAGGACAGGTGCGGGGCGAAGAGCACCCGGCTGCGGTCGGCGTCGATCCAGCCGGCGGCACCGATGCCGACGGCGTGCACGTCGTGGCGCTCGGAGAGGTCGAGGACCAGCTCGACGATCACGTCCTCGACGACCTGGGGGCTCTTGGACTTGTCGGGTGTCTCGGTGGTCGCGCGCTCCAGGATGTGCCCGTCGGCGTCGACGACGCCGGCGGCGACCTTGGTGCCGCCGATATCGATGCCCACGGTAGGCACCCGGGGCGCGGTCAGGTGCGAGCGCCGCTCGCGGTGGCTCACGCTGCGCAGCACCGTGGCGCGGGCGGCGCCGCGGTGCGGTGTCCTCTCCGCGGCCGTCACGGGCGCTCCCCTCGCCCGGGCCGGAGACGCGGCTCGGTGGGTGCGGGTGATCGCAAGGGGTGGCCCCTTCCCCTGTCGGAGTCGCTGACGTGTGCCGATTCTGCCTCACCCGCCCACCGCCCCGCACGGCGGAGTGGACAGCGGGTGGCGGCGGGACCGCGCGCCGCCGCCGTACGCTACGGCGGCGGCCGCGGCGCACGGCATCGCGCCCGGTCAGGCCCCTTTCCTGGCGCTGCCGCGCGGAGTCGCCCGCCGCCCCTAGGTTCTCCCCCGCTGCAGCTCGTGGCTGAGCTGCTCCAGCTCGCTGCCGCCGGCCATCTGCCGGGTCAGCTCGTCCAGGGTGATGTCGGCCCGGGCGTGGCTGCCGGCCATGGCGCCGCGCTTGAGCAGGATGAACCGGTCGCCCACGAGGTAGGCGTGGTGCGGGTTGTGGGTGATCAGCACGACTCCGAGGCCCTGGTCGCGGGCGGCGGCGACGTACTTCAGCACCACACCCGACTGCTTGACGCCGAGCGCCGCGGTCGGCTCGTCGAGGACCAGCACCCTGGCGCCGAAGTAGATCGCCCGTGCGATCGCGACCGACTGCCGCTCGCCGCCGGACAGGGTGCCGATGGGCTGGTCGACGTCCCGCAGGTCGATGCCCATGCGCAGCAGCTCGGCGTGGGTGGTGGCGCGCATCTTCTGCACGTCGAGACGGCGCAGCGGGCCGCGGCCCAGCGTCGGCTCGGAGCCGAGGAAGAAATTGCGCCACACGGGCATCAGCGGCACCACGGCGAGATCCTGGTAGACGGTGGCGATGCCCCGGTCCAGCGCCTCGCGCGGGTTCGCCAGCCGGGAGTCCCGGCCCTCGATGCGGAAGCTGCCGGTGTCGTGCTGGTGCAGCCCGGAGATGATCTTGATGAGGGTGGACTTGCCCGCGCCGTTGTCGCCGAGTACGCAGGTGATCTCGCCGGGGTGCACCTGGAGGGAGACGGCTTCGAGCGCACGGATGTTGCCGTAGTACTTGCTGACGTCGGCCAGCTCCACCAGCGGCCGGCCCTCGGCGGGCCCCCCGGCGCCACCGTCGCCGGCCGTGTCGTCCGTGGCCGTGCCGTCCGTGGCCTTCGTCATCTGGCCGCCTCCGCGCGCTTGCGTACCCAGGAGTTGAGGATCGTGGCCAGCAGCAGCATCGCGCCGAGGAAGAACCAGAACCAGTCCGAGTCCCACTGCGCGTAGACGATGCCCTGCTTGGCCATGCCGAAGATCAGCGCGCCGATCGCGGCGCCGATCGCCGAGCCGTAGCCGCCGGTGAGCAGGCAGCCGCCGATCACGGCGGCGGCGATGTAGTGCAGCTCCAGGCCGCGGCCCTCCGCGGACTGCACCACGCCGGAGAACGAGAACAGCAGGTGCTGCCCGGAGATCCAGGCCGCCACCGCGACACCGAGGTAGAGGCCGATCTTGGTGCGGAGCACGGGGACGCCGACCGCGCGGGCCGCCTCCTTGCCGCCGCCGACCGCGAAGATCCAGTTGCCCCAGCGGGTGCGCAGCAGGATCCAGGTGGCCACCGCGACCAGCCCGATCCACCACAGGATCGTCACCCGCAGCTTGAACGAGCCGAGGTCGACGGACGAGGCGAAGAGCACGCGCGCCGACTCGAAGCCCTGCATGTCCTCGATGGCCTTCGTGGAGACCGTGCCCTGGATCCGCTTGGTGAGGCCGATGTTGGCGCCCCACAGCATCAGATACGTGCCCAGCGTGATGATGAAGCTGGGCAGGCCGGTACGGATCAGCATGAATCCGTTGAAGAACCCGATGGCGAGGGTGACCAGCAGGGAGACGAAGACGCCCGCCCAGACGTTGGCGGTCATCTCGTACGCGAACATCGTCGACGTCAGCGCCGCCGTGGTGACCAGCACGCCCGCCGACAGGTCGAACTCGCCGCCGATCATCAGCAGCGCCACGGGCACCGCCATGATGCCGATGGTGGAGGCGGCGTACAGCACCGTGTCGAGGCTGGACAGGAAGCTGTCCGCGATGACGGCGAAGAAGAGGAAGACCGCGACGGCACCGATCACCGAGCCCAGCTCCGGCCGGCCGAGGAGCCGGTGCAGCGGGGAGGCGTCCAGCAGCCGTTCGTCCGGCGCCTTGGTGTCCGCCGGGAGGGTGGTGGTCATCGGGTGCCGCGCTCCGTGAACTTCTTCAGATCGGGGGCGTCCTCCTCGGTGACGATGGCGGGACCGGTCAGCACGGTCTGGCCGCCGCCGATGACGTTGCCGTTGGTCTCGTACAGCCACAGCTCGTCGACCGCCAGGTAGCCCTGCAGATAGGGCTGCTGGTCCACGGCGAAGGTGAGCTGCTTGCTCTCCAGCGCCTCCGCGACGGCCGCGTTCAGGTCGAAGGTCGCGACCTCCGCCTCGCTGCCGGCGGCGTCCTTCGCCTCGACCGCCGAGGCGGCGACGTCCGCGTTGAGCGTGACGACCGAGTCGACGCCGCCGTCCGCCTCCAGCTTCGCCTGGATGCCCGAGAGCACCGCGGGCTTGCTCGCGCCGTCCACGGTCAGGTTCTGCACCGAGCCGGAGAAGGTCTTCTTCACGCCGGCGCAGCGCTGCTCCAGGCCGACGTTGCCCTGCTCGTGGATGACGCAGACGGCCTTCTTGCGGCCGCGCTCGTTCAGCTCCTCGCCGACCGCCTCGCCGGCGACGGACTCCTCCTGGCCGATGTGGCTCAGGGCCCCGTACTCCTTCGAGAACTCCGCGCCGGAGTTGATCGTCACCACCGGGATCCCGGCGTCCACCGCGGCCTGCACCGCGCTCTTCATCGCCTCGGGCTTGGCGAGGGTGACGATGATACCGTCGACCTTCTTGTCGACGAAGGTCTGGACCAGCCGCGCCTGCTCGTCGTCCTTCTCGCTGTTGGCGTAGAGGAACTCGACGTTGTCCTTGGCCGCGGCCTGCTTGGAGCCGCTCTGGACGATGTCCCAGAAGGTGTCGCCGGGCGCGGAGTGGGTCACCATGGCTATCTCCATGCGCGGGGTGTTCACGCCCCCGCCGCCACCGCCGCCGTCGTTCTCCTCGGCGTCCTTGCCGCCGGAGTCACTGCAGCCCGCTGCGGCGACCGCCAGCAGGGTGGTCATCGCCGCCGCCGCGAACACGCGCGTACTACGGGCCATACGGCTGCGCGCCATCTGGATACCCGCCTTTCTTCCCAGGTCGTCCCCGGCCGCCCGCGTGGCGGCTGGAGGTGTTCTAGCCGGGGGCGGGGGCCCAGTCAATGCCTTGCCGGATCATTCTGACCCGCGGCTACCCGCGATTCACCCGGTGGGGTCCCCGCCGCGTCAGCCCCGGTCGAGCAACTGGAACTCGAAGCTGTAGCGCGAGGCCCGGTACAGGTGCGAACCGAACTCCACCCCCCGCCCCGTGTCGTCGTACGTGAACCGCTCCATCGTCAGCACCGCCGCGCCCTCCTCCTCACCCAGCCGCCTGGCCTCCGCCGCCGTCGCGGGCCGGGCGCCGACCCGCTGTCGGGCGCTGTGCAGCGCGATGCCCGCGCCGCGCAGGACCCGGTACAGCCCCGTGGTCTCCAGCTCCTCGGCGCGCAGCCGGACCAGCTCGGCGGGCAGGTGGTTGCAGAGCACGGCGACCGGTTCGCCGTGGGTCAGCCGCAGCCGGTCCACCCGCACGACCTCCGTGCCTTCGGCGACGCCGAGGGCCGCGGCGACGTCCGCGGTGGCCTGCACCTCGGCCACGCCCAGCACCCGGGTGGCCGGGCGCTGTCCCGCGGCCTCCAGGTCGTCGTAGAGGCTGGTCAGGCCGAGCGGGCGGCGCACCTGGCTGTGGACGACCTGGGTGCCGATGCCCCGGCGGCGTACGAGCAGCCCCTTGTCGACCAGCGACTGGATGGCCTGCCGCACGGTGGGCCGCGACAGGCCGAGCCGGGCAGCCAGCTCGATCTCGTTGCCGAGCAGGCTGCCGGGGGTCAGCGCCCCCTGCTCGATGGCCGCCTCCAGTTGCTGCGACAACTGGAAGTAGAGCGGGACCGGGCTGGTGCGGTCCACGCCGAGCCTGAGGGCCGGGACAGGGCCTGTGCCGCGCTTCGTCACGCTCCGGAGCGTAACGGTCGGGCGGCGCCACCGGAAGGCTTCACGTCCGGTTGTCCTGACAATTGACAATCCCGCTGGCCACAGGAGATTTTGACGCCATGCGCATCGGACTACTCGGCACCGGCAGGATCGGCGCCTTCCACGCGGCCGCCCTGCGACGGCACCCGGACGTCAGCTCCCTCGTCGTGACCGACGCCGACCCGCGCCGGGCCGCCGAGGTCGCGGCACGTACGGACGCCGAGGCGGTCGCCACGCCCGCCGACGCGCTGGCCGCGGGAGTGGACGCCGTGGTGATCGCCGCCGCCACCGCCGCGCACGCGGAGCTGCTGGGCGCGGCGGCGCGGGCGGGGCTGCCGGTGTTCTGCGAGAAGCCGGTCGCCGTGGACCTGGCGGGCACCCGGGCCGCGCTGGCGGAGGTGGCGGCTGCCGGGATCGTGCTGCAGATGGGCTTCATGCGCCGCTTCGACGCGGGGTACGCCGCGGCCCGGGAGGCCGTGCGCGGCGGGCGCCTGGGGCGGCTGCACACCGCACGGACCGCCACCTCCGATCCCGCACCGCCGCCGGCCGCGTACCTGCCGCTGTCCGGCGGGCTGTACCGGGACTGCGTCATCCATGACGTCGACGCGCTGCGGTGGGTGACGGGCCGGGAGGTCACCGAGGTGTACGCGGCGGGCTCGGACGCGGGCCCGGCGATGTTCCGCGAGGCCGGCGACGTCGACACCGCGGCGGCGCTGCTCACCCTGGACGACGGCACGCTGGCGACCGCGACGGCGACCCGCGTCAACGGGGCGGGCTACGACGTGCGGATGGAGCTGGCCGGCGAACGCGACCAGATCGCGGTGGGCCTGGACGAGCGGACGCCGCTCACCTCCGTCGAGCCGGGCGTACCGGCGAAGGGCGGCAGGCCGTGGCAGGGCTTCCTGGAGCGCTTCGCACCGGCGTACGAGGCGGAGCTGGCGGCGTTCGTACGGGTGGTCCGCGGCGAACTGGCCAACCCGTGCGACGGGGCGGAGGCGCTGGCGGCGCTGCTTGTGGTGGAGGCGTGCGAGCGCTCACGCCGGGAGCGCCGCCCGGTGCGGGTGGCGGAGATCGCGGAGGCGCCGTAGGACCCCGCCGTCGTCCGCGACCGTCACGGCCAGCGCGGCGTCTTCCCACGGGTCGGCGGCGGGCAACTCGGCGGTCCCGGGCGGCTGCGGCTCCGCCTTCGCCGGATTGCTGCGGACCAGCTCCACGGGCACGCCCACGAACGCCGCCAGGTCGTCGAGACCGCCGTACGCCCAGCGGCTCCGCCAGCCGGGCCACGTCCTGCCCAGCACGGCGAGCAGGGCCGCCCGGTGGACGTGGCCCTCGAGGTGCACGGTGAAGAAGAGCAGCTCGTGTGCATCGAGATCGACCAGGGCCGCACCCTCGCACCACACGTCGTCGAGCCAGGCGTTCCGCTCCACCTCCCGCTGGGCGGTGACGAAGCGGGTCGCGCTGAGGGGGCCGTCGAGCAGGTGGACGTCGAGGCCGCCGGCGCCCCAGTGCGAGGAGAACAGCCGCCAGTCGCCGTCGCGCACCAGCACGTAGTTGGCCCGGTCCCCCATCGCCGGTCCCCTCTCCCGCGGCGCCGCGGTCAGGCCGCCGCGAGGCGGCCCAGAAGCCCGGCCGCGCGCTTGGCGACCTCCTCGCGGTCGCCACCGGACAGCGCCGAGCCCATCCCGACGCCCACCGCGCCCGCGGCGATCCAGTCGGGCGCCTCGGCGATCGGGATCCCGCCCGTGGGCAGGATGGCGGCCTGCGGCAGCGCGGCCCGTACGTCCTTGATCCACCCCGGCGTGTGCGCCGAGGCCGGGAAGAGCTTCATGACGTCCACGCCCAGTTCCAGCGCGCGCACCACCTCGGTGGGCGTGGCGACGCCGGCGAAGACCGGGATGCCGTAGCGGTGCGCGGTCGCGACCACGCCGGCGTCGAGGTTGGGCGCGACCAGGTAACGGGCGCCGGCGTCGACGGCCAGCCGCGCCGACGCGGCGTCCAGCACGGTGCCGGCGCCGATGACCGCCTCCGCCCCGACCTCGCGGCGCAGGGAGCTGACCAGCTCCAGCGCGTAGGGCGTGGTCAGCGAGATCTCCAGGCTGCTGATCCCGGCCGACAGCAGCGAGTCGGCGGTGGCGGCGGCACCGTCGTAGGTGTCACTGCGGACGATGGCGACGACCCGCTGTTCCAGCGCGGCCCGGGTGATCTCCCAGCGGTACACGGTGCTTCCTCCGGCGTTCTCTCTGGGCGGTGCACGGTTCGGCGGTCCGGCGGTGCCGTCACGGCCGTACGGCTCCCGCCGCGCTCAGCGGTGGACCGAGTCGCCGCCGGCGGTGAAGGCGGCGAGCGCGCGGTCGCGTGCGGCGGCGGTCGGCAGCCCGTCGGTGTCGGTCACCGTCTGGATGACGAGCGCGGCGACGCAGGCGCCCTCGGCCAGCGCACGGTCCAGCGGCAGGTCCCGTAGCCGGGCGGACAGGAACCCGGTGGCGAAGGCGTCCCCGGCGCCGACGGGGTCGGCGAGCAGCACGTCGTACGGCGGCTGGTCGACGCGGTCGCCGGCGGCGGTGAGCGCGGTGGCGGTGTGGTCGGCGCGCTTGATCACGACGGTCTCGGTACGGCCGCGCAGCAGCCGGGCGGCGGCGGCGTCGGCGGGCTCGCCGGTCAGCGTCTCCAGCTCGTCGTCGCCGGCGAGCAACAGGTCGGCCTCGGCGAGCAGGGGGCCGACGACCCCGGCCCAGCGCTCGGGACCGGCGAGCTTGCGGCGGACGTTGGGGTCGAAGGAGACCAGGGCGCCGGCCGCGTGGGCGAGTTCGATCAGCTTGGCCGTCGCCTCGGCGGCGGACGGCGACAGGATCGGCGTGATGCCGGAGATGTGCAGCACCCGCACCCCCTCGACCACCTCGGGGCTGATGTGCTCGGGAGCCAGCCGGGAGGCGGCGGAGCCGGCCCGGTAGTACTGCACGTCGATGGCGCGCTGGGGGTGGCTGTCGCGGAGCAGCATGCCGGTGGGCGCGTCGGGGTCGACATCCGCGTACGACACGTCCACCCCGTCCGCGCGGAGCTGGGCGAGGACGGCCTCCCCCGCGGGGTCCGCGCCGACGCGCCCGAACCAGCGCGCCCGGTGGCCGAGCCGGGAGAGCCCGGCGGCGACGTTCGACTCGGCACCGCCGATGGCCCGGCGGAAGTTCACGGCACGCGCCAGCGGCATCCCGGGCTCGGCCAGCATCAGCAGCATGGCCTCGCCGCAGGTCAGCACCTCCGGTGCGGGTTCCGCCATCGGTTCCTCCACGGTCGTGGGGCACGTTCGTGCTCCGAACGTTATCCCGATCGGCGCCCGCGCCGGTATGACGGGGTGCACGGCGCGGAGAGGTCCGCGGGGCGCGGTACGGGCGCGCGGGGCGGACATGAGTCCATGGCCGGGCGCCGGTAAGTCCATTGCCTCCGGGGCGGGTCGGGGTGAGGCTCGACGGTGAGTGACGTGTGCACTACACCCCCGAGATCCCGGAGGTTCCGGATGCCCGTCCCCCGCCAGGCCGTCGTCGGCGCCGTGCTCCTGGCCCTGTGCCTGACCCCGCTCGCCGTCCCGCCGGCCGCCGGCGCGCCACCGCCGCCGGCCCGGCCCGGTGACATCAGCCCCGCCCCGCGCTCGGTGGAGGCGCGCGACGACAGCGTCACCGTGACCCGCACCGTCACCCTCGTCACCGGGCCCCAGCCGGACGGCCCGGCGCTCGCCGTCACCGAGCAGGCGCTGCGCGACGCCGGCGCCGGGGACGTACGCCGTACCGAAAACGCACCGCGGGAGGACCCCGGGCTCACCGTCTACCTCGGCGGCCCCGACGCCAACCCCGCCTCCGCCGCCGCCCTCGGCGCCTTGGGCGTCGACGGGCCCGCCGGGCTGCCCGCCGACGGCTACGTCCTGGCCGCCGGCGGCGACGGCCCGGGCAGCATCGTGCTGGCGGGCGCCGACGCCACCGGCACGTACTACGCCGCCCAGAGCCTGCGCCAGCTCCTCCCCCACCGCGACTCCCCCGGCACCCGCCTCGCCGGCACCGCCGTCCGCGACTGGCCGGGCACCGGCTGGCGCGGCGCCATCGAGGGCTTCTACGGCGTCCCCTGGTCCCACGAATCGCGCCTGGACCAGCTCTCCTTCTACGGCGAGCACAAGATGAACATCTACGTCTACTCCCCCAAGGACGACCCGTACCTGCGCGAACGCTGGCGCGAGCCGTACCCGGCGGACGAACTCGCGCGCATCGCCGAACTGGTCGAGCACGCCCGCGCCCACCACGTGGAGTTCACCTACGCACTCTCCCCGGGCCTGTCGGTCTGCTACAGCTCCGACGCGGACGTGCAGGCGCTGAACGACAAGTTCCAGACCCTGTGGGACATCGGCGTACGCACCTTCGCGGTGCCGCTGGACGACATCAGCTACACCGACTGGAACTGCGCCGCCGACGAGGAGCGCTTCGGCACCGGCGGCGGCGCCGCGGGCGCGGCCCAGGCGCACCTGCTCAACCGGGTCAACCGCGAGTTCGTCCGCACCCATGACGGCGCCGAGCCGCTGCAGACGGTGCCGACGGAGTACTACGACACCACCCCGTCCCCGTACAAGAAGGCGCTCGCCGAGCAGTTGGACGAGGACGTGCTGGTGGAGTGGACCGGCATCGGCGTCGTCGCACCCGTGATGACCGTCGCGCAGGCGCGCGACGCCCGCGAGGTCTTCGGCCACCCGATCCTGACCTGGGACAACTACCCGGTCAACGACTACGCGCAGCAGCGGCTGCTGCTCGGTCCGTTCCACGGCCGGGAGAAGGGCCTGCCGGGCGAGCTGGCCGGGATCACCGCCAACCCGATGAACCAGGCCGCCGCGTCGAAGATCGCGCTGTACACCGTCGCCGACTTCGCCTGGAACGACGCCGCCTACGACCCGCGGACGTCCTGGGCCGGGGCACTCGCCGAACTGGCCGGCGGCGACCGGCGGACGACCGCGGCGCTGCGGGCCTTCGCGGACGCCTCGTACGGCTCGGCGCTCAACCCCGGCCAGGCGCCGGAGCTGTCGGCGGCCATCGCCGCGTACGCGGACGGCGGCGGCGCGGGCGCCCTGGACGAGAAGCTGTCCGCCCTTCAGGCCGCGCCCGGCGTGCTGCGCGACCGGCTCCCCGACCGGGCGTTCGTCGAGGAGTCGGGCCCCTGGCTCGACGCCACCCGCGACTGGGGCACCGCCACCCGCACCGCCCTGCGGATGGTGGAGGCGGCCCGGGAGGGCGACGGCGGCCTCGCCTGGAAGCTGCGGCAGCGGCTGCCGGACCTGGTGGACCAGGCGACGTCGCACCTCTACACCGGACTCAACGGGCGCGAGGTGCCGGTCGTCGTCGGCGAGGGCGTGCTCGACGCCTTCGTCGCCGACGCCGCGGCGGCGCACGACCGCTCGCTCGGGCTGCCCCCACGGCCGAAGGGGGAGACGGACCTCGGCACGTACCAGGGCAACACCGTGGACCGGATGACGGACGGCGACGACACGACGTTCTTCTGGAGCGACGGCGCGCCGCGCCCCGGCTCGTGGGTGGGCGTGGACCTGCACGGCGAGCGCGAGATCGGCGAGGTCACGCTGGCGATGGCCAAGTCCGGCAGCCCGGACGACTACCTGGCGCAGGGCGTGCTGGAGTACTCCGCGGACGGCGAGACGTGGACGGAGCTGGCGGCCTTCTCCGGCACGCCGGACGTCGGGGCGACGGCACCGGAGGGCACCAGGGCGCGGTACGTGCGCGCCCGGTCGATGGCGGCGCAGGGCAACTGGCTGGTGGTGCGGGAGTTCACCGTCGCCGGCGGCGGCTCGACGACGACGTCCGGCGGCCCGCCGGCGGCCGAGGGCAGTTCCCTGGCCGCCGCCGCGGACGGCGACACCGCCTCCGTCTACCGCGCCGCCCGCGCCCCGCAGGCCGGTGAGGCGCTGGACGTCCGCTTCGCGGAGCCGCAACCGGCCGAGTCGCTGGCCGTGCTCCGCCCGCAGGACGCGCCGCACGCGGGCGCGACGGTGCAGGTACGCAACGAGCCGGACGGCCCGTGGCGCACGGCGGGCCCGCTCGCGGGCGCGTACACCGAACTCCGCGTGCCCGGCGGGGCGGTGGCCGAGGTCCGGCTGCGGTGGTCGGGCGGCGGGGCGGTTCCGCAGATCACGGACGTGGGGGTGATCGGCGACTGACCGCGTCACGCCCGGCGGCGGCCCCGGCGGTGAGAGGGGCCGCCGCCGGGCTCCGTCCCGGGTGGACGCGCGACCGCGGGTCCCGTGACCGCAGGTCCGCGGGGCCGGCTGGACCGGCCGGTCCGCTCGCGGAACGCCGCCGGGCGGCGCCCGGCACCCGGCGGCCTCAGCGGCCGGTGCACGTCCCGCCACCGCAGGAACCTTTCCCCTCAGCCGCCGGGGGGCTTGCCCTCCGGGGTCAGGCTTCCGTGCAGCCGCAGCCGCGAAATCCCCCCGTCCGGGTGGATGTCGATGCGCGCGTGCGTGCCGACCGCCGCCGTGGCGAGCACGAAGCGGTGGTTGGTGTCCGGCTGCAGCCGGGTGCGCGGCAGCACCTCCGTCCACGCACCGTCCTCCCCGTCCCGCACGGACACCGCGGCCCAGCCCGCCGCGTTGCCCAGCAGATACGCCGTGTCTATCTCCACCGCGCGGATCTCGCCGCGGCCCGCGAGCGCGTAGCGGATCCAGTCGTGGCCGTGGTCGCGGCGCCGCCGCGTCTCCCAGCCGTCGTCCATCTTCCGCGAGCGGCCCGGCCGGATGGTGTTGACGGGCGGCGAGTAGAAGCGGTCCGAGGCGTCCTCGACGCGGCCGCCGTGCTCCAGCGCGACGAGATCGAAGGTGCCGAGCGCCGCCAGCCACGCCGGGTCCGGAACGACCTCGCCGTGGACCCGCAGGCGCGCGATGCCCCCGTCGGGGTGCTGGCGCAGCCGCAGATGCGTCAGCCGCCGACCGCCGGAGACCGCGAAGCCGTTCGCGGCATGGCCGCCGACCGCCGTGCGGGGCACCAGCTCGGTCCACCGCACGCCGTCCGCAAGCAGATCCCCGGGGGACGGCGCGCCGGGGGCCTCCGTGCCCTCGACGCTCACGGACTGCGGGTGGTTGCCGCGGAAGTGGGCGGTGTCGACGACGATGCCCCGTACGACGCCGGGGGCGCCGAGGCGTATCAGCGCCCAGTCGTGGTCGTCCGCGGCCGGGTGCGGGGCCGCGGCGGTGGCACCGCGGCGGCGCCTGGTCTCCCAGCCGTCCATGACCTTGCCCTTGTGACCGAACGCCGCCGGGTCGAACTCCGCCCGCTCCGGCCGCAGCAGGTTCTCGCGCGGGGCGAAGAACTCGTCGTTCGCGGCGATCACCGCGCCGCCCAGGCGCCGGTCGGCGAGGTCCGGCAGGCCGGCGAAGGGGAAGTCGGCGGCCCGGTAGTCGGCGTAGGGGTCGCCACCGCCGTACGGGGCGGCGGCACCGGTGAAGCGGGGGATCTCGGCGCTCATGCCAGCTGTGGCCTTTCGTCCCGGTCGGTACGGCCGAGGAGCCGGCCGCGGGGTTCGGTGTGGACGCCGTCGTGGTGGACGCGGTGCCCGCGCAGCCAGGTGGCGCGTACGACGCCCTGCAGCCGCCGGCCCGCGTACGCGGTGACGCGGTTTTTGTGCTCCAGATCCGCGGGGTCGACGGTGAAGGAGGCGTCGGGGTCGAGGACGGCGAAGTCCGCGTCGCGGCCGGGCTCGATGGCGCCCTTGGCGGCGAGCCCGGCGAGCCGGGCGGGGCCCGCGGCCATCCACCGGACGACGTCGGCGAGGCCGTGGCCACGGCGGCGCGCCTCGGTCCACACCGCGGGCAGGCCGAGCTGGAGCGAGGAGATGCCGCCCCACGCGGTGGCGAAGTCGCCGGTCTTCAGCTCGGCGGTGGCCGGGGAGTGGTCGGAGACGACGCAGTCGAGGATGCCGTCGGCGAGGCCGGCCCACAGCAGGTCCCGGTTGCCGGACTCGCGGATGGGCGGGCAGCACTTGAACGCGGTGGCGCCGTCCGGGATCTCCTCCGCGGTCAGGGTGAGGAAGTGCGGGCAGGTCTCCGCGGTGACGGGCAGGCCGGCGCGGCGGGCGGCGGCCAGGGCGGGCAGCGCGTCGGCGGAGGAGAGGTGGAGGACGTGGACGCGGGTGCCGTGCCGCGCGGCGAGCGCGACGACCTGTTCGACGGCCCGGTTCTCGGCGGCGCGCGGGCGGGAGGCGAGGAAGCCGGCGTAGGCGCGGCCGGGGACCGGCGGGGCGCCGGCGAGCACGCCGGGGTCCTCGGCGTGGACGACGAGCAGCGCGCCGAGGCGGCCGGCCTCGGCGGCGGCGCGCTCCAGGTCCGCGCCGGCGAGAGGCGGGAACTCCTCGACGCCGGACGGGGAGAGGAAGCACTTGAAGCCGAAGACCCCGGCGGCGTGCAGGGGGGCGAGGTCGGCGGCGTTGCCGGGTATCGCCCCGCCCCAGAAGCCGACGTCGACGTGGGCCCGGGGCCGGGCCACGGCCCGCTTGACGGCGAGCGCCCGCGCGGTGGTGGTGGGCGGCAAGCTGTTGAGCGGCATGTCGATCAGGGTGGTGACGCCGCCGGCGGCGGCGGCCCGGGTGGCGGTGGCGAAGCCCTCCCATGCGGTGCGGCCGGGGTCGTTGACGTGCACGTGGGTGTCGACGAGGCCGGGCAGCAGCGCGTCGGCGCCGTAGTCCTCGGCGCGGGCGCCGGGCGGCGGGGCCGTGTCGTACGGCAGCACGGCGGCGATCCGGCCGCCGGCGACCGTGACGGCGGCGGGCCGCTCACCCTCGGGGGTGACGACGCGGCGTGAGCGCAGCACCAGTTCGACGTCGGGCACCCGGTCCCCTCTCGGCGGCTCCCTGTTTCAACGTTCTGTTGAAATGCACTGTCGCCGCGGGTGCCCGCCCCCGTCAAGGGCCGCCCGCCGGCCGGTTCGGCGGATTCCACATGCTGAAAGCCGGATTCCGGGCCGTTAAGCTGCGGTCCCACCCGTACGGAAGGAATCGCGAACGTGCCCCGCAGCACCGATGAGTCCAGGCCGCCCGCAGGCGGCGGCGTCCAGTCCCTGGAGCGCGCCTTCGACCTGCTGGAGCGGATGGCCGACGCGGGCGGCGAGGTGGGGCTGAGCGAGCTGGCCGGCAGCAGCGGGCTGCCGCTGCCGACGATCCACCGCCTCATGCGCACCCTGGTCGCCACCGGCTACGTACGCCAGCAGCCCAACCGCCGCTATGCGCTGGGGCCGCGGCTGATCCGGCTCGGTGAGAGCGCGTCCCGGCTGCTGGGCACCTGGGCCCGGCCGCATCTGGCGCGACTGGTGGAGGAAACCGGGGAGACCGCGAACATGGCACTGCTCGACGGCGACGAGGCCGTGTACGTGGCGCAGGTGCCGTCGCGGCACTCGATGCGGATGTTCACCGAAGTCGGGCGGCGGGTGCTGCCGCACTCGACCGGGGTCGGCAAGGCGCTGCTGGCGCATCTGCCGGACGAGGAAGTACGGGCCCTGCTGGCCCGCACCGGGATGGCGGCGGCGACGGAGCGGACGATCACCTCGCCGGACGCCTTCCTCAAGGCGCTGGCCGCCGTCCGTGCGGACGGCTACGCGGTGGACGACAACGAGCAGGAGATGGGCGTGCGCTGCCTGGCCGTCGCGGTGCCCGGCGCGCCGACGGCGGCGGCGGTCTCGATCTCCGGGCCGGCGGGACGGGTCACGGAGGCGGCGACCGAGCGGATCGTGCCGGTCCTGCAGGAGGTCGCGCGGGAGCTGTCGGCGGCCCTGACGGACGCGACCGCCGGCGCGGACTGAACCGGCGGCCGGACGGCCCGACCGCACGGCCGGTAGACCACACCACTGGGACGGGTACTTCAGATGAACGCTACTGCCGGATCTCCCGGCCCCGGCACCGCCGTCGCGGGTCTGCTGCTCGCCGCGGGCGGCGGGCGGCGGCTCGGCGGGCGGGCCAAGGCGCTGCTGCCGGCCGGAGCGGCCGGCCGGCCGCTGGTGGAGCGGGCGGCGGAAGCGCTGCGGGCGGCGGGCTGCGCGCCGGTGCACGTGGTGCTGGGGGCGGCGGAGGAGGCGGTACGGGCCGGAGCGCGGCTGTCCGGCTGCGTACCGGTGTCCAACCCGGACTGGGAATCGGGCATGGGTTCGTCGCTGCGCGCCGGACTGGCGTCGCTGGAGCCGACGGCCGCCGCGGCGGCGGTGGTGCTGCTGGTCGACCAGCCGCGCATCGGGTCCGCGGCCGTCGCCCGCGTCGCCGCCGCGTTCGCGCAGGGCGCCGAGCTGGCGGCGGCCACGTACGCCGGGGTGCGCGGCCATCCCGTGCTGCTGGGCCGCCGGCACTGGCCGGAGGTCGCGGCGGGCGCCACCGGCGACCGGGGGGCGCGTGACGTGCTGGCCCGCGCGGCGCGCCGGGGCGGACTGGCGCTGGTGGAGTGCGGCGACGTGGCCGCGCCCGACGACGTCGACACGGCCGCGGATCTGGCGCTGCTCGACGAGCCGCGGGCAGGCCGGCACTGAGCGCCGCCGTGCCCGCACCGACAAGCCTCTCGATATCAACAGACCGTTGAACTTCCGGCATAAGGAAACTATTCTCCACAAGCCAGAAGGGCTTGGAATCCGCTTCCGGCCGCCCACGCCACGTTCCGCCGCGCCCGGCACCCCGTGCCGCCAAGGAAGGACAGCCATGTCCGCAGTCGTCGCCGCCGCCGAGCCCGCGCCCCGCCAGGACGACGTCCTCACCGACGCCGCCCTCGCCTTCCTCGGCGAACTCCACCGCAGGTTCACCTCCCGCCGCGACGAACTGCTCGCCCGCCGTGCCGAACGCCGCGCGGCCGTCGCGCGCACCGCGACACTCGACTTCCTCCCCGAGACCGCGGACGTCCGCGCCGACGACACCTGGCGCGTCGCACCCGCGCCGCCCGCGCTTCAGGACCGCCGGGTGGAGATCACCGGCCCCACCGACCGCAAGATGACGATCAACGCCCTCAACTCCGGCGCCAAGGTCTGGCTCGCCGACTTCGAGGACGCCTCCGCGCCCACCTGGGAGAACGTCATCGGGGGCCAGGCCAACCTCGTCGACGCCTACGAGCGCCGCATCGACTTCACCGACCCGGCCTCCGGCAAGTCCTACGGCCTCAGGCCCGCCGCCGAACTGGCGACCGTCGTCACCCGGCCGCGCGGCTGGCACCTGGACGAGCGCCACCTCACCGTCGACGGCCGCCCCGTGCCGGGCGCGCTGGTCGACTTCGGGCTCTACTTCTTCCACAACGCCCGGCGCCTGATCGACCTCGGCAAGGGCCCGTACTTCTATCTGCCGAAGACCGAGTCCCACCTCGAAGCCCGGCTCTGGAACGACGTGTTCGTCTTCGCCCAGGACTACTGCGGCATCCCGCAGGGCACCGTGCGGGCCACCGTCCTGATCGAGACCATCACCGCCGCCTACGAGATGGAGGAGATCCTCTACGAGCTGCGTGACCACGCCTCCGGCCTCAACGCCGGCCGCTGGGACTACCTCTTCTCGATCGTGAAGAACTTCCGCGACGGCGGCGCGAAGTTCGTGCTCCCGGACCGCAACGCGGTGACGATGACGGCCCCGTTCATGCGCGCCTACACCGAACTCCTCGTGCGCACCTGCCACAAGCGCGGCGCGCATGCGATCGGCGGCATGGCGGCGTTCATCCCCTCCCGCCGGGACCCGGAGGTCAACGAAGTCGCCTTCGAGAAGGTCAAGGCCGACAAGGACCGCGAAGCCCACGACGGCTTCGACGGTTCCTGGGTCGCGCACCCCGACCTGGTGCCGATCGCCATGGAGTCGTTCGACGCGGTGCTCGGCGAACGGCCGCACCAGAAGGACCGGCTGCGCGAGGACGTGTCCGTGGCCGCCGCCGACCTGATCGCCGTCGACTCGCTGGACGCGAAGCCGACGTACCCGGGCCTGGTCAACGCCGTGCAGGTGGGCATCCGTTACATCGAGGCGTGGCTGCGGGGCCTGGGCGCGGTGGCCATCTTCAACCTCATGGAGGACGCGGCCACGGCGGAGATCTCGCGGTCGCAGATCTGGCAGTGGATCAACGCGGGCGTCGTCTTCGACGACGGCCGGCGGGTGACGGAGGAACTCGTCCGGAAGATCGCCGCGGAGGAGCTGTCGGCCCTCCGGGAGGAGCTGGGGGCGGAGGTGTTCGCGGCGGGCCGGTGGCAGCAGGCGCACGACCTGCTGCTCCAGGTGTCGCTGGACGCGGACTACGCGGACTTCCTCACCCTGCCCGCGTACGAACTGCTCGACTGACGCGCGCACTGCCCGCCCTCGCCCCCCTCTGGCGGAGCGGGGGCGGCACGTGGTCGCATGCTGCCATGACCGACGAGACAGAGGTTTCCCCGGGCACCGCCCGCGCCGCCGTCGCCGGCCGCTTCCGCGGCCTGCTCGACGACCTCGACCGGACCTCGGGGACGGCGGTCGCGGACGCGGCCACGCTGATCCTCGACGCCGTCGCCGCGGGCGGCCTGGTGTACGCGGCCGGGGCCGGGCACTCGCTGGCGATGGTCTGCGAGACGTTCTACCGGGCGGGCGGGCTGGCCTGCGTCCGGCCCGTGTGGGACCCGGAGATCCTGCCGCTGAACGGCGCGACCGCCAGCACGGCCGCGGAGCGGCGGCCGGGCTCGGGGCGGGCGGTGGTGGAACGGGTGCGGCCGGGCCCTCAGGACGTGGTGGTGGTCTTCTCCACCAGCGGCCGTAACCCGTACCCGGTGGAGATCGCGCAGGAGTGCATCGCCCGCGGGGTGCCGGTGATCGCCGTGACGTCGATGCCGGCCTCGGCGAGCGCAACGGCGCGGTCCAGCACGAGGCTGGCGGACCACGCGACGGTGGTGCTCGACACCCGCGTGCCGCCGGGCGACGTGGTGCATCCGCCGGAGTCGCCGCACACGGCGGCGGTGTCGACGGTGCTGGGGGCGTATATGTGGGCATTGCTGCTGGCGGAGCTGGACGAGCGGGCGGCGGAGCGGGGGGTGGAGCTGCCGCGGTGGGTGAGTGCGAACGTCCCGGGCGGGGACGAGGCGAACCGGCGCAACTTCACCCGCTACGGGGGCCGCATCCCGGAGCTGTGACGGCGCGGCGGTCCGGGGGTGCTCCCCCGGCCCCGCCCGTTTTCGGCGCCCCGTCGCCGCGCCGACGGGGCGCCGCTCAGAACCCCGCGCGGCTTCCCCCGGGGGCTCTGCGGCAGGCCCCGGTCTCCGGGCTCCACGCCCGCCGCGGGGCAGGGTGCCGGGCCGGGCCGTCCCCCCGGCCGGGGGTTCCGTTCCGTCAGTCCCCCGCCGCCAGCCGGGCCAGCCGCCTCGCCTGCCGCCTGGTCTCTCCCGCCACCGTCTCCTCGTCGACCGTGACCAGCCGGCCCTCCTGCACCACCGGCTCCCCGTCGACCAGCGACAGCGTCACCGGCGCCGGGGCCCCCAGGACCAGCGCCGCCACCGGGTCCGCGATGGACGCGTGGGCCAGGCCGTCGAGTTTCCACAGCACCAGATCGGCCAGCTTGCCCGGCTCCAGCGAGCCGATCGCGTCCGCGCGGCCCAGGACCCGGGCGCCGCCGTACGTGCCGAGGCGGAGCGCCTGGCGGGCCGTCAGGGCCTTCTCCCGGTGCGCGCCGAGCCGGTTGATGAGCAGCGCGTTGCGCAGCTCCGTGTGCAGCTCGCCGGATTCGTTCGACGCGCTGCCGTCCACGCCCAGGCCGACCGGGATGCCCGCCGCCAGCATGTCCGGGACGCGGGCGATGCCCGCGGCCAGGCGGGCGTTGGACGACGGGCAGTGGGCGACGCCGGTGCGGGTACGGGCGAAGGCGGCGATGTCGGTGTCGGTCATGTGGACGCAGTGGGCCATCCACACGTCGTCGCCGAGCCAGCCCGTGGACTCGAAGTAGCGCGTCGGCCCCATGCCGAACCGTTCGTGGCAGAACTTCTCCTCCTCCACCGTCTCGCTGCCGTGCGTGTGCAGCCGAACACCCTTGCGCCGGCCCAGCTCCGCGCCCTGGCGCAGCAGTTCCGTGGAGATGGAGAACGGTGAGCAGGGCGCCGCCGCGACCTGCACCATCGCGTCGTACGCGGGGTCGTGGTACGCATCGATGACCGCTTCCGTGGCCGCCAGCGCGCCGTCCAGCGTCTCGACCGCGAAGTCCGGCGGCAGGCCGCCGTCCTTCTCGCCGAGGTCCATCGAGCCGCGGGCGAAGGTGAAGCGGACGCCCGTCTCGCGGGCGGCGCGGATGATGGCGCCGGCCAGGTCGCCCGCGCCGCGCGGGTAGACGTAGTGGTGGTCCGATGCGGTGGTCACACCGCCGCGCGCGAGCATCGCGAGCGAGCCCTGCGCCGCGGCGTGGCACATCGGCTCGTCGATGCGCGCCCAGGTGGGGTAGAGCGCGACGAGCCAGTCGAAGAGGTGGGCGTCCTGCGCGAGGCCGCGGGTGAGCCACTGGTAGAAGTGGTGGTGGGTGTTGACGAGTCCGGGCGTGGCCAGATGGCCGGTGGCGTCGATCCGGCGCGTGACCCCCGTCAGCCCGGCCGGTGCCGGGCCAGCGCCCACCGACTCGATGCGGTTGTCCGCGATGACGAGATGCCCGGAGGCGTACTCCGTGTCGTCGGCGTCCACGGTGGCGATGGCGCAGTTCTCGACGACGGTGCGGCGTGCTGCCATGGGTTCCTCGGCTTCCTGGACCGCGCGGCGGGGGCCGGCGGTCAGAGGTTGGTCATGTCGTCGGGTATCCGGGCGTCCGCACCGTCGCGCAGAACGGTTGCCTCGATCAGACCGTACGGGCGGTCGGCGGCGAAGTAGACGGCGCCGTCGGCGGCGTCGTTTTTCAGCCCGAAGGGCTCAAGGTCGACACGGAAGTGATGCTTGTTGGGCAGGGAGAAGCGGATCTCCTCGATCTCGGGGCGGTGTTCGACGACCCGTGCGCCCATGGCGTACAGGCTCTGCTGCAGCGAGAGCGAGTAGGTGTCGGCGAAGGCGCCAAGGAGGTGCTTCGCGGTCTGCTCGTACGACTCGTCCCAGCCCGGCGGCTCCGCACCGGCGCCGGTCCAGCGGTGCCGCCACCAGGCGGAGACCTCGGTGGCGAGGATGCGGTCGTGGTCCTCCTGGAGCGTGGTGTACGCGTCCTTGGCGAAGCCCCGGAACTCCGAGGCGGTGGTGTTCATGACGACCAGGTCCTTGAGCCCGCTCAGCACCTCGACGTGCTCGCCGTCGAAGGCGACCTGGGCGACGCGGGTCTCCCGGCCGCGGCGTACGAAGGAGTGGCCGACGGGGGCGTCGATCCGCTCCCAGGCGTACTCCTCGACCCGGATGCGGGCGCGGTGGATCGGCTCCTGGGTGGCGGTGAAGTGGCGGGCGAGGTGGACGGCGAACGCCTCGGGGGACGCGATGCCGTACCTCTTGGCGAAGGCGTACACCGTGTTCTTGGTGGTGTCGGTGGGAAGCACGTGGGTGTTGGTGCCGGAGTAGTGGACCTCGTCCATGTCGCCGGCCAGCGCGACGGAGACGTTGAGGTCCCGGACATGGTGGGTGCCGCCGTCGCGGGTGACCTTGACGACACGGGTCTCGGCCTTGCCGTACTGGTTCCGGCCGAGCACCGCGCGGCGGGCCCGGGCGGGCTGGAGGCGGTCTGCCATCTGCTAGCTCCCTCGGTATACGGAGTAGCCGAACGGGGTGAGCAGCAGCGGCACGTGATAATGCTCGCCGGGGCGGACGGCGAAGACCACCGCCACCTCCGGGAAGAACGGGCCGCTGTCCCGGTGCGCGGGGGCGTCCTGCGGGTCCTCGGCTCCCGGTTCGCTGAGATACGGGCCGGTGGCGAAGACCAGCCGTACGTGGGTGGTGCCCGCCGGCAGCGCCGGGAGGTCCCGGACGCGGCCGTCGGCGTCGGTGGCGGAGGCGGCGTGGGCGGTCCAGCCGCCGGTGTCCGCGTCGCCCGTTCCGCCGGCCGCGACGAAGAGTTCGACGGCGACCCCGGCCGCGGGCCGGCCGACGCTGGTGTCCAGGATGTGTGTGGAGACGGACGTGGCGCCGGCGCTCATGGTCAGGCTCCTTCTGCTTCGACGAGGCGGGTCAGCCGGATACGGTTGATCTTGCCCAGCTCGCCGCGCACGATCTCCCGCTCCCGCTCCGGCGGGTTGTCCAGCCGCGTGCGCAGCGCGTCGCGCATCCGCCCGGCGCTCAGGCCCGTCGCACAGATCAGGAAGACGTGCCCGAAGCGTTCCTGGTACGCGAGGTTCAGCTCCCGCACCTCCGTTCGCAGCGCCTCCGGCGCCCTCGCCATGCCCCGCTGCTCGTGCGCCGAGACGGGATCGCCCGGCCGCGGCCGGCCGATGGGCGGGTGGCCGGCCATCGCCTCGGCCAGCCCCGCGTCGTCGAGCGCGGCGAGGGCGCCGTCGGCCGCGTCGTACAGCCCGGCGGGGTCCGGATAGGGCCGGCCGGCGGCGACGGCCGCGACCCAGGGGCCGGCCGCGCACACCTCGTGCAGCAGAGCGGCAACGGCCTGGTCACCGGCGGAGTTGAGCCGGGCGAGGCCCGGCGGAACGCGCGAAGTCACAGCCGCAAGCTATGAGCCCCGGCGCATCGCGTCAACAGTTTGTTGAATTTTCGTGGGTCAGCCAGGACGGCCGCTCTCCCGCGGCCGGCCCTGCCCGGCCTCCCGGTTCAGGTAGTTGTAGATGGTGAACCTGCTGACGCCCAGCGCGCCGGCGACCGTCTCCACCCCGTGCCGCACGGAGAACGCGCCGCGGGTCTCCAGGACCCGTACGACCTGCTGCTTCGTCCGGCGGTCGAGGCGGGCGAGCGGCACGCCGTGGCGGCGCTCCAGCTCCGCGAGCATGTGGTCCAGCGAGTCCGCCAGATGCGGCAGCCGGACCGCCACCACCTCCCGGCCCTCCCAGGACAGCACGACGTCGTCGCCTCCGGCCGCCTCCGGCGGGACCAGTTCCCCGCCCATCGCGTCGACCAGCGGCTTGACCGCGGCGACGAACGGGTGGTCCGCGGGCACCGTCATGCGCCGTCCTTTCCGGTCTCCTCCGGCGCGTCCCCGACGACGCTCACCTGCAGCGAGATACGGGTCGCCCCGGACGCCAGGGACCTGCGCAGCAGTTCGTCGACCGCGTCGAGCACGACCTCCGCGCCGCCCTCCGCGCTGTTGCCGAACGGGCCGACGTCCACGGTGTCCAGCTCCGCCGACTCCACCAGATCCCGGGCCGCCACCGCGTGCGGCGGGGGCTCCTCCAGGTCGAACGGCTCGGTCGTGAACTCCACCCTGAGTCGCATCCGAGCAGCATACGTGCCCGGTCACGGCGTCGAGGCAGGCCGGGCGGCGCCGGGGCGCCGCTCCCAGGTGCCCGGGACAGCGGGTTGCCTAGCGTAGCCGCGTGATTCCGGGAGGTAACCCATGACAAGGACCCCGCGGGTGGCTGTCGCAGGCGCCGGGCTCGGCGGGCTCGCCGCCGCGGCGGCACTCGTCCGGCAGGGCCTGGAGGTCACCGTCTACGAACAGCGCCCCCGGCTGCCGGAGGACGAGACCGCCCTGCACCTGGCGCCGAACGGCAGCCGCATCCTCCAGCGCTGGGGCCTGGGCGCACAGTTGCTCGCGCTCGCCGTGCAGCCGGTCGCGATGGAGTTCCGCAACTGGAACGACGGCTCGCTCACCTGGCGGCAGCCGCTCGGCAGAATGGGCCCGGGAGCCTTCGCGGCCCCGTACTGCACGCTGCTCACCGACGAGTTGTACGACCTGCTCCTGGCCCGGCTGCCGCAGGAGCGCATCCGGCTGGGCCGCAGGCTCTCCGGATTCACGGAGTCGGCTGACCGCGTGGAACTGGAGTTCGCGGACGGGGGCAGCGCGACGGCGGACGTGCTGGTGGGCGCCGACGGCGTGCGCTCACTGGTGCGTTCCCGGCTGATCGGCACGCCCCGGCGCGTCTACCACGGCACCACCGCCTACAGCGGTGCGCTGCAGGCCGACGACGTGCCGGGGCTGGCCCGCGACCGGGTCACGGTGTGGCTCGGCCCGGAATCCCGCATGGTGGGCGCCCCGGTGGTGCAGGGCGAACAGCTCGGCTTCGTCGCCGTAGTGCCGTCCCGCACCCGTACGCCCCCGCAGCGCCCGGCGCATGGCCGGCCCGCCGCACTGGCGTCGGACTTCGGCGGCTGGGCGCCGGACGTCAAGGCGATCACCGCCGCCGCGGGCGGCATACGGTCGTGGACGCCGTACGACCACGCTCCGCTCAAGCGGTGGAGCAGCCGGCGCGTCACGCTCCTCGGCGACGCAGCGCACCCGATGCTGCCGTACCTCGGGCAGGGAGTCAGCCAGTGCCTGGAGGACGCCGTGGCCCTCGCCCACCACCTGGCCACGGCCCCCGCCCCGGCGCAGGCGCTGCGCCGGTACGAGGCGCTGCGGCTGCCGCACACCGCCCGGGTGCAGCTCGGCTCGCGCGCCAACGCGTTCCGGCCGGCGGCCGTACCGGACATCACCTGGGCGCAGGTCTACGACATCGAGGAACACCTGCCGGGCTGACGGCAGGCCACGACTCCGGCGCCCCGTCTGGGGGGCGGGGCGCCGGGAAGGACGGCCCGGGGGTCGGCACCGGGCCATACGGCCCGCGGGCGGCAGGCGGCGGCGCGGCGAGGGGTGCGACTGGGCCTCGCATCGGCTCCCCGCCCTCCCCCGGCCCTCCGCGCCCGCCACGCCGGTCCGAGACGGCGTGCGGCCCCCGCGGAACTCGCGGGCCGCAGGGACCCCTTCCCCCGTTGTCGCGTGGCGGGGGAAGGGGTCCGCCCCTGGCCGGAGTTGCACCCCCCGTGACGAGCCGGTGACGCACCGCCGGTATCGTCACGCCCGCAGGGGCCGGGGACGGGGCGTGTATACATGTCGATCCGAGTCGTGGTCGCCGACGACCAGGCGCTGCTACGCGGAAGCTTCCGGGTGCTGGTCGAGACGGCGCCCGGACTCAGCGTGGTGGGCGAGGCGGCCACCGGTGCGGAGGCCGTCGGTATGGCGGCGGCGGAGCTGCCGGACGTGGTGCTGATGGACGTGCGGATGCCGGAGGTCGACGGCATCGAGGCGACGCGGCAGATCTGCGGCTCCGCCGGGACGGCCGGTGTCCGGGTGCTGATCCTGACGATGTTCGACCTCGACGAGTACGTGTACGGGGCCCTGCGCGCGGGCGCGAGCGGCTTCCTCCTCAAGGACACCCCGCCGGCGGAGTTGCTGCGCGCGATACGCGTCGTCGCGCGCGGGCAGGCGCTGCTGGCACCGTCGGTGACGCAGCGCCTGATCCGCCACTTCAGCCGGCTGCCGGAGCCGCTGCCCGACCTGCCGCGGGACCTGACGCGGGTGACGGTGCGGGAGCAGGAGGTGCTGGTGCTGGTGGCCCGCGGTCTGGCGAACGGGGAGATCGCGGACCGGCTGGGGCTGAGCCTGCCGACGGTGAAGTCGCACGTGAGCCACCTGCTGACGAAACTACACGCCCGGGACCGCATCCAACTGGTCATCACCGCCTACGAAACCGGCCTGGTGACCCCCTCCCGCCGCTGATCCCCTCCGGGGCGGATCCGGGCGGACACCCACCCCGGGACCCACCGCACCTCACTCCCCCAGACCCGCCTCCCGGGCACGCAGCATCGCCGCGATCCGGTCCCGCACACCCAGCTTCGTGAAGATGTTCGAGATGTGGTTCCGCACCGTTTTCTCCGACAGCACCAGCTCCCGCGCGATCCGCCGGTTGTTGTAGCTGCGCGCGATCAGGTCCAGCACCTCCCGCTCCCGCTGCGTCAACTGCGGGAACGCGCGCCCCGCCGGCACCGTATGCAGCGCCGAGAAGTACCGGCTCAGCCGCTCCGCCACCGCCGGGCTGAAGACCGCGCCGCCCCCCGCCACACACCGCACCGCCCCGAGCAGCTCCGCCCGCGACGCGCCCTTGTCCAGATACCCGTACGCACCCGCGCGCAGCGCCGCGACCACCGCGTCGTCCTCCACCGACGCCGACATCACCAGCACCCGCGGCGCCGGCCCGCCGCGGCGCGAGGAATGGAGCCGCCGCGTCGCCTCCACCCCCGAACACCCCGGCAGATGCAGGTCCATCAGCACCACGTCCACCCGCACGTCCGGCTCCGCCAGCGCCGTCAGCGCGTCCTCACCCGCCCCCGACTCGCCCGCGATCTCCAGGTCCGGCACGTTCTCCAGCGCCACCCGCACCCCGTCCCGGAACACCGGGTGGTCGTCCACGACGTACACCCGCACCGCGCTCATCCCTGCCCGCCCGGCAGCAGCGCGCGCACCAGCGTGCCGTGCGGCAGGTCCGTCCGCGGCAGGATCCGCAGCGTGCCGCCCACCTCCTCCGCGCGCCGGGCCATCGACGCGATGCCCAGGCCGAGCGGGCGCCGCGGCGGGCGGCCGGGGCCGTCGTCGGCGATGTCCAGGCGCAGCGCCGTGGCCGAGGTCCACACCCCGAGCTGGACGGTACGGGCAGCGGCGTGCCGCAGCGCGTTGGTCAGCCCCTCGGCGGCGATGCGGTACGCGGCGACCTCCACCGCCGGGTGCAGCGCGCACAGCCGCCGCGGCACAAGAGTCCGTACCTCCGTGCCTGTGCCGTCGTGGCGGTCGGCGAGCCGGACGAGCGCTCCGGCGAGTCCGGCCTCTGCCAGGTCGGGGGGCCGCAGGTCGTCGATGACCGAGCGGATCTCGGCGGTGATGCCGGCGGCCGTGCGGGCGGCGTCGTCGACGAGCCGGCGCCCCCGGGGCTCGTGCGCGAGCAGTTCCGCCGCCGTCTCCAGCCGCAGCCGGATGCTGGCGAGGTTGCCGCCGAGACCGTCGTGCAGGTCGCGGCGGAGCCGGTGCCGCTCGGCCTCGCGGGCGGCGACGACCTGGTCGCCGCTGCGGCGCAGCTCCTCGCGCAGCACCAGAGCCGCGACCATCGGGGAGAGCTGGTCCACGTACGTGTCGAGGCCGCAGCCGCGCGGCGGCGCGTAGAAGCTGAACACCCCGTAGACCTCGCCCTGGTGGACCAGCGGCCGGCGCACGGCCGGCGCCGTGGACTCTCCGGCGCGGGCGCGGCAGCCGTCCGCGGCTCCTCTCCGCAGCGTGCGCAGGGCGGCGCCGGCCGCGCCGAGGTGGGCGACCGCCAGCTCGCAGGCCAGCGCGGCCGCCTCCGCCGGCCGCACGTCGTCGCGTATCCGTGCGGCGAGTAATCGCAACGCGGCCTGGGGGCCCGGCTCGGGGCGCTCCTCCACCGCGGCATGGGTCTCCACCGTGTCACCATCGCTTCCCCCCCGTCGCCTGTGCGTGTCTCCGTTCCCCGGGCTCAGGGTCCCGGCACGCCCCACCGGACTCCGTCTCCGGGCGCCGGCTCGTACGGCAGCCGGGCCCTCACCCGGTAGCCGCCGACGGCCGTCGGGCCCGCGTCGAGTACGCCGCCGTACATGGCGGCGCGTTCGCGCATGCCGACGAGTCCGTGGCCGCCGCCCGTCCGCGCACGCCGGTCGGGTGCGGCGCGGCCGTCGTCGGTCACCTCGATCCGTACGTCCTTCCCGTCGGCCTCGACGTCGACGCGGCACGTCGCCACCCCGGCGTGCTTGACGACGTTGGTCAGCGACTCCTGCGCGATGCGGTAGACCGACAGGCCCACGCCCGCGGGCACGTCGCCGAGCCCGCTGGTCGTCAGCTCCACCGCGACGCCCGCCTCCCGTACCCGGTCGGCGAGCGCGCCGAGGCCGCCGACGCTCGGCGTCGGGCCGAGGTCGGAGGAGTCCGGGAAGGGGTCGGTGTCGACCCGCAGCAGCCGCAGCATGCTGCGCAGTTCGGCCAGCGCCTCACGGCTGACGGACTCGATGGCCCGCAGCGCGTCGGCGACCTCGGCGGGCCGCTCGGCGGCCACGTGGTTGGCGACCGACGCCTTCACGGCGATGAGGCCGATGCTGTGGGTCACGACGTCGTGCAGTTCGCGGGCCACGCGCAGCCGTTCGCCGGCGACGGCCCGCAGCGCCAGCTCCTCCGCCGCCCGGGCCGCGGCCAGCCGCCGGTCCCGTATCAGGCGGCCGGCGATCCAGGCGGCGGCGGGCAGCAGCGCGGCGAAGCCGAGTGTCCGCGGGTGCGCGGGTGCGTCGCCCGGGAGCGCGGCGGCTCCCAGGCACAGCGGGCCGCCGGCGAGCGCTGCGGCCACGACGCCGGCGGGCACGTCGCGGCGCGGCCGGGTGAGCGCCACCGGGTAGAGGGTGTACGCGACGGCCGCGAACCCCGCCGCGCCCCAGCCGAGCGGCCATGCCGTCACCGCGACCGCCAGGCTCGCGCAGCAGGCGGGCAGCGGGTATAAGCGGCGCAGCGCGGGCGCGACGGCCGTGGCCGCGGCGACGGTGGCGACGAGCCAGACCGGTGCGTGCCCGCGTCCGGGCAGCGGCGCGAGCGCGGTGAGCACCGTCAGGCCCGCGAACCCGGTGGCGGCGATCAGATCCGGCGGCACCACCCGGCCGCGCCGCCGCGGTCGGTGGTGCCGTGCTGTGTCCCCGTCGCTTCCGTCGCTGCGCACGGGAGGACCATAGGGGGCACCGGGTGCCATGCGCCTCCTCCCCAAGTAGGTCATCCTCACGCACGATAGGCGCGGCAGCACGGTCGGTGACGTTGCCGGGCCTTGACAGTGCTCGCACCGAACCGTCAGCATTTCCGTTATCCAGAATGAGATTTCCGAAGTACGAAAGGGCCGCGCATCGCTCATGGGCTTCGGCAACCAGCGCTTCACCGTGAACCTCTCGATCCTGTTCACCGAGCTTCCGCTGCTCGAACGACCGGCCGCGGCGGCCGCCGCCGGGTTCGACGCGGTCGAGATGTGGTGGCCCTGGCCCGACGCGCCCGTCCCCGACCCTGCGGAGCTGGACGCCCTGCGGAAGGCTCTGGACGAGGCCGGTACCCGGCTGACCGGGCTCAACTTCTACGCCGGCCGGTTGCCGGGACCCGACCGCGGCGCGCTCTCCGTACCCGGCGCGGAGTCCGAGCGGTTCCGCGCCAACCTCGACGTGGCCGCCGGCTTTGCCGCCGCCACCGGCTGCACCGCGCTCAACGCCCTCTACGGCAACCGCGTCGAGGGCGTCACCGCCGCCGAACAGGACCTGCTGGCACTGCAGAACCTGGTGCGCGCCGCCCGCGCGGCCGACCGGGCCGGGGCGGTCCTGCTGATCGAGGCGCTCAACGCACCCGAGTCCCCGCACTACCCGCTGCTCGACGCGGCGGCGGCGGTCGCGGTGGCCGACAGGGTCGACGCCGCCTCCGGCCTCGGCAACGCCCGCTTCCTGATGGATCTTTACCACCTCTCGATGAACGGCGCGGACCTGGAGCAGGTCATCGACGACCACGCGGCCCGCACCGGCCACGTCCAGATCGCCGACAACCCCGGCCGCGGCGCCCCCGGCACCGGCACGCTGCCGCTGGCCGCGCTGCTGGACCGGCTTGCCGCGGCCGGGTACGACGGTCACGTGGGCCTGGAGTACAAGCCGGGCGACCGGCCGAGCGCCGAGACCTTCGGCTGGCTCCCCCGCTGACCCCCGTCCCCCCGTCCCCCCGTCCCCTGCCGTCCGTCGTCGGTCATCCCCCGAACGCGCCGTCCGCCCGGCCCCGCGCACTGCGGCCAGACCAGAAAGGCACGACCCCATGACCACCGATTCCCCTGCCCCCGGCGCCGGCCGGCCCGCGATCGCCTGGATCGGCCTCGGCATCATGGGCTCGCCCATGTCCGAGAACCTGATCGCGGCGGGCTACCAGGTCACCGGCTACACCCGGGAGCAGGACAAGCTCGACCGGCTGGCCGAGGCCGGCGGCACGGCCGCGGGCTCGATCGCCGAGGCCGTCGCCGACGCGGACGTGATCATCACGATGGTCCCCGCGTCGCCCCAGGTCGAAGCCGTCGCGTACGGGCCCGAAGGCATCCTGGCGCACGCCCGGCGCGGCGCGCTGCTCATCGACATGTCCTCGATCACCCCCCAGACCTCCGTGGACCTGGCGAAGAACGCGGCCGAACGCGGGATCCGGGTGCTCGACGCCCCGGTCTCGGGCGGCGAGGCTGGGGCGGTCGAGGCGGTGCTGTCCCTCATGGTCGGCGGCGAGCGGGACGACTTCGAGCGGGCCCGGCCCCTCTTCGAGGCGCTGGGCAGGACGATCGTGCACTGCGGCCCGCACGGCGCCGGCCAGACGGTCAAGGCCGCCAACCAGCTGATCGTCGCGGCCAACATCCAGGCCTGCGCCGAGGCCGTGGTCTTCCTGGAGAAGTCCGGCGTGGACCTGCGGGCGGCGCTCGAGGTCCTCGGCGGCGGCCTGGCCGGCTCCACCGTGCTGGCCCGCAAGAAGGACAACTTCCTCAACCGCGATTTCCGGCCCGGTTTCCGCATCGACCTGCACCACAAGGACATGGGCATCGTCACCGACGCCGCCCGGAACGTCGGCGCGGCGCTGCCGGTCGGCGCGGTCGTCGCCCAACTCGTCGCCGCCCTGCGCGCGCAGGGCGACGGCGGCCTGGACCACTCCGCGCTGCTGCGCGGCGTGGAGCGTCTCTCCGGCGGCGGGGTCTGACCCGTACGGCACGAAGACGGCGAGCGGAGGCCCCCGTCCCCGGGACGGGGGCCTCCTGGTGACGGGGGCGGCGACGGCGGCGACGGCGACGGCCTGGAAATCCTCCTTCGTGAGGATCTCCACCGCCGTCTCGGAAGTGTGATTTCGCTCTTCGGAAGCAACCCAGAAGCGGGGCGAGTCGGCGTCAAGAGCCGGATGCGTGAGGGATGCTGGAGTGCGGAACCCACCACGCGGCCCCGAACCAGGAGCATGTCCCATGCCAGAGAGCGTGCCGGTGCGCTGCCCGGCCTGCCGGCGCGAGCACGCGTACACCCCGGGCACGTTCCCCTGCGCCTGCGGCGCCCCGCTGACGCTGCCGCTGCTGCGCGGCGGGGTGCCGGTGGAGCTGAAGCACCGCACGTGGCGCGACTCATGGGTGACCGTGTGCTGTCCCGTCTGCGACCGGCGCGACGAGTGGCCGCGGCCGGAACTGTCGTGCGACTGCGGCGCGGTGGTACGGCTGCCGGTGGCCGCCGCGCGGTCCCGCCGCCCCCGCCCTTCGCCACCCGCACCGCCGGCCCCGCCCGCACCGGCGACCGCGCCGGCCGCGCCCGGCCCTCCCCGCCCGGCGGCGGCGCCCCGGCGGCCGGCGTTCCGGCCGGTGACGATCCGCAACACCGGCGACGCGGTCACGGCCGCCGCGCAGTACCTGCGCTGGCTGGGCTTCACCGACCTGGTGAAGAACGAGGACCGGCCCGCCTCCGGCGTCGACGTGCGCGGCGCGGGCGTGGTCGCCCACGTCGACCCGACCACGACGCCCACGGCGCTGCGGGACGTCGAGTGTGTGTGGCTCAGCGGCATGAACGCCTCGGCGCTCGCCGTCTTCTTCTCCCTCGCCGGCTACACCCGCGAAGCCCGCACCCGGGCCGACGAACTGCGCCTGCCGCTCTATGTGATGGACCTCACGGGCACCCCGCAGCCGGTCAACGACCCGGGGGACGAGCTGATCCGCACGGGCGCCGCGCCGCGGGGCTGAGGGAACGGCCCGCGGCGGGCGACCAAAGTATGCGGCCGGGCCGCCGCGGTCGTCCGAAGGTCTCGGCGCCGCCCGCGCGGGTCCGGCCGCGGGCGGGCGGACGTAGATTGGCCGGTATGCCCCGTGCCGCCCCCGAGCCCCGCGCCGGCAGCTCCCGGCGGGCCCGGCTCACCGACGCCGGCCTCGTCCTCCTCGCCGGGGCCTTCTCGTTGCTGTCCGCCGACTCGACGCTGCCCCAGGACGGCCAGGGTGTTTCGGGGAACGTGCTCGTCGCCGAGGCCGTGGCCGCCGGCGCGGCCTGCCTGGCGCTGCCGCTGCGCCACCGGTGGCCCGTGCCCCTCGCGGTGACGATGCTCGTCGCCGACTCCTTCGGCCACTTCTTCATCGGCCCGACGCTGGTGGCTCTCTTCACCGTCGCGGCCCACCGCCCGCTGCGTACCACCGGCTGGATCGCGGCCCTCGTCCTCGTCCGGCTCGTCGGATTCCTCGCCACCACCCCGGACCCGGAGGATCCGCGGACGACCGCGGGGGTGGCGTACTTCTCCCTGGTCACGGCGGCCATGGCCTGGGGACTCTACCGGCGCTCGCGCCACCAGCTCATCGCCTCGCTGCGGGAGCGCGCCGAGCAGGCGGAGGCCGACGCGGCTCTGCGCGCGGAGCAGGCGCAGCGGCGGGCGCGGGAGGAGATCGCGCGGGAGATGCACGATGTGCTGGCGCACCGGCTGTCGCTGCTGAGCGTGCACGCGGGGGCGCTGGAGTTCCATCCGGGCGCCCCGCCCGCGGAGGTCGCCCGCGCGGCGGGGGTGATCCGGGACAGCGCGCACGAGGCGCTGCAGGATCTGCGGGACGTGATCGGCGTGCTGCGCGCCCCCACGGGTGCGGGCTCCGGTCCGGCCGCCGGGCGCCCGCAGCCGACGCTGCGGGACGTGGACCGGCTGGTGGCCGAGGCCCGTGAGTCGGGCATGCGCATCGCGTACGCGGCGGACGCCGCCGCACCGGAGTCGGTCGCGGCGGCGACCGGGCGCACCGCCTACCGCATCGTGCAGGAGGGGCTGACGAACGCCCGCAAGCACGCGGCGGGCACGGAGGTGACGGTGACGCTGACCGGTGGCCCGGAGTCGGGGCTGACGGTGGAGGTGAGCAACGCGCTGCCGCCCGGAAGCGGGGAAACGGGGCCGGACGGGCGCGGCGCACGCGCCGCGACGGCCGGACAGCCGTGGCCGGGCCCGGGTGCCGCCGCGTACGGCGGGCGCGGGGCGAGCGGCCGGCGCCCGGCCCCGCCCCGGAACGGCCGGCCCCCGGCCGGCGGACAACCGGCCGGACGACGGGGCCCCGAGGCCGGCGGGAGCAGCCGGCCGGCCGGGGACGGCACGCCCGGCGCCGGCCGGCCCGCGGTGTCCGCCCTCGCGGCGAAACCGCGGAGCGCGGGCGGCCACGCAGACGCGCCGGGCGCGGTGCCGGGGCCCGGCGACCCGGTCGGCGGCTCCGGCCCCATTCCCGGGGCCGGTCAAGGGCTCGTCGGGCTCGCCGAGCGCGCCGCGCTGGCCGGGGGACGACTCGCGCACACGGCCGGGGCGGACGGTTTCCGCCTGCGCGCCTGGCTTCCCTGGGACCGCCCGGCCCCTGCGGAGTGAGGCCCCGGCCCGGCGGGGCCGGTCCCGACGGCACACGGCACCGTCGCTACCCCGGACGGTGATGCGGCGCCCGGCGCGGGCGATCCCCGGGGAGGAGCCGTCCCCGCGGGGGCCCGGCCGGTCGGGCCCGGCAATGCGGCGGGGACCCGTACGGACTCCCCCACAGCGCGCGGCTCGCGCGTGCGGTACCCGGGGACGCGGGCACCATGTGCCGGACAGGGCCTAGGGTGGGCGCGTGCCCGACCAGACCGCCGATCCCGCCGCCCGCATCAGCGTCCTTCTCGTCGACGACGACCCCCTGGTCCGGTCCGGGCTGCGGCTCATGCTCGGCGGGGCCGGCGACATCGACGTCGTGGGCGAGGCGGCGGACGGCAGCGAGGTGGCGGCGCTCGTGGCCGCGCACGAGCCCGGCGTCGTGCTCATGGACATCCGCATGCCGCGGGTCGACGGCCTCGCCGCCACGGAGGCGCTGCGGCGGCGCGCGGAGCCGCCGGAGGTGCTGGTGCTGACGACGTTCCACACCGACGCGCACGTGCTGCGCGCCCTGCGCGCGGGCGCCGCGGGGTTCGTGCTCAAGGACACCCCGCCGCGGGAGATCGTCGCCGCCGTACGCAAGGTCGCCGCCGGCGAGCCCGCGCTGTCGCCGGCGGTGCTCCAGCAGCTCATCGCCCAGGTCTCCGGTGCCGACACCGGCGGGCCGGGGGCGGCCCGGGAACGCGCCCGCGACCGCCTCGCCGCGCTCGGTGAACGGGAGCGGGAGGTCGCCCTCGCGGTCGGCCGCGGCCTGTCGAACGCGGAGATCGCCGCCGAGCTGTACATGAGCGTGCCCACCGTGAAGACCCATGTGTCGCGGATCCTCACCAAGCTCGACCTCAACAACCGCGTGCAGATCGCCCTTCTCGTCCACGACGCCGGGGAGTCGGCCCGGGAATCCTGAGCCGGCCACGGTGTTGTACGGATCATGGACATCCCTCTCTCCGTGCTGGACCGGTCGCTGCGGCGCAAGGGCCAGGACCCGGCGGACGCGCTGCGCGGCACCGTGCGCTTCGCGCGGCGGGCGGAGGGGTTCGGCTTCCGCCGCTTCTGGGTCTCCGAGCATCACAGCGTCCCGGGCGTCGCCGGCTCCGCGCCGACCGTGCTCGCCGCCGCCGTCGCCGCGGCCACGTCCACCATCCGGGTCGGCACCGGCGGCGTGATGCTGCCCAACCACCGGCCGCTGGTGGTCGCCGAGCAGTTCGGGGTGCTGGGGTCGCTGTTCCCGGAGCGGATCGACATGGGCCTCGGCCGCTCGCTGGGGTTCACCGACGGCATCCGGCGGGCGCTGGGCCACGGCGTGGCGGACGCGGAGGACTTCGGGGCGGCGCTGGCGGAGCTGCTGGGGTGGTTCGCGGGCGCGCAGCCGTCGTATCCGGGAGTGCACGCCGTACCCGCGGAGGGGCTGCGCGTGCCGGCATACGTGCTGGCGGTCGACGGCGGCGCCGACATCGCCGCCGCATACGGGCTGCCGCTGGTGATCGGCGCGGGCCGGCGCCCGGAGAAGATGCTGCGGGCCGTCGAGCGCTACCGCGAGGCGTTCACGCCCTCGGCGCAGGAGGCCCGGCCGTACGTGATCGTGGCGCTCGCCGCCGCGGTGGCCGACTCCGCCGACCGGGCCGCCGACCTGCTGCTGCCGGAGGCGTGGGCGACGGTCTGGTCGCGCACCCGCGGGGAGTTCCCGCCACTGGAGCACGCGGCGGAGATACGGGCCCGCACGCTCACCGAACGCGAGGCCCGCTATCTGGACGAGGCCCGCATGTCGCAGGTGTCCGGCACCGGCGCACAGGTCGCCGCCGCCCTCGGCGACCTGGTCGCCCGCAGCGGCGCCGACGAACTGCTGGTCTCCCTGCACACCCCTGACGAGGACGCCAGGCTGGAGTCCTTCCGGCGGCTGGCGGAGCTGAAGATTCCGGCGCCCGCGGCGGGTTGACGCCGGGTTCGCCTCAGAGTTCCACCGCTTCGCCCGGCCGCGGCAGCCGCAGCCGGTGCCCGAGGCCCGCCGCCTCGAAGGCGGCCACCAGCGAGTCGGCGCCCTGCGTGAAGTGCCCCCAGTGCTCGAAGTGCAGCGGCACCACGTCGTGCGCCCCGAGCGCCGCCGCCGCGGCGGCGGCGTGTTCGCTGGTCAGCGTGGCGTGCGCGGAGCCGAGCAGCGGGGTTTGCGCGGCGCCGGCGAAGAGCACGGCGATGTCCACCGGGCCGAGCCGGGCGGCGATCGTACGGACCACGTCGAGCGAGGCGTTGTCGCCGCTGACGTAGACCGTGGGCAGCGCCTCGCCGGTGAGCACGAAGCCGGTGACCTCGCCCGTCACGTGCTCGCTGCCCGGCGGGCCGGGCAGCGCGGGCACGGCGGTGACGCGGACGGGCCCGATCTCGTACGACTCCCACGCCGGCAACGCCCGCACCGGCCCGCCCAGCCGCTCCGCCGCGGACCCCGTGGACAGCACCAGCGGTGCCGCGGCGGCACACGCGCGCCCGGCCCGGTCGAAGTTGTCGGGGTGCTGGTCGTGCGAGAGCAGCACCGCGTCGACCGGGCCGAGGTCGGCCGCCGCCAGCGCCGGGCCCGCGGTCTTCACCAGCCGCCGGCCGCCGGCGAGGTACTCGCCGGGCGGGTCGAACGTCGGGTCCGTCAGCAGCCGGACCCCACCGAGCCGGAGCAGCGCGGTGGGGCCGCCGACGTAGTGCAAGATCGTCATGGCAGTGCCAAGGACCCGCGGGCCACCGCTATTCCGCAGCACTGAACTGCTCCCGCAGCTCGACCTTCCGCACCTTCCCGCTGACGGTCATCGGGAACTCCTCCATGATCTGCACATGCCGCGGGATCTTGTAGTGCGCGAGCCGGTTCTCGCAGTAATGGGCGAGTTCGCGCCGGGAGAGCCCGTGCTGCGGATCGCTGAGGATCACGCAGGCGAGGATCTCCTCGCCGTACTTCTCGTCCGGCACGCCCACCACCTGCACGTCGGCGATCTTGGGGTGGGTGTGCAGGAACTCCTCGATCTCGCGCGGGTAGACGTTCTCACCGCCCCTTATGATCATGTCCTTGATCCGGCCGACGATCTCCACGCAGCCGTCCGCGCGCATCCGCGCGAGGTCGCCGGTGTGCATCCAGCGGCCGGCGTCGATCACCTCGGCGGTGCGCTCGGGCTGCTCCCAGTAGCCCTGCATGACGCTGTAGCCGCGGGTGCACAGCTCGCCCGTGGCACCGCGGGGCATGGTCACGCCGGTGACGGGATCGACGACCTTGACCTCGATGTGCGGCAGAACGCGGCCGACGGTGGCGGTGCGGCGCTCCAGGTCGTCCTCGCGCCGGGTCTGCGTGGCGACGGGGGAGGTCTCGGTCATGCCGTAGCAGATCGTCACCTCCGCCATGTGCATCTCGCTGACCACCCGCTTCATCACCTCGACCGGGCACGGCGAGCCGGCCATGATGCCGGTGCGCAGCGACGTCAGGTCGTACAGGGCGAAGTCGGGCAGGGCCAGTTCGGCGACGAACATGGTGGGCACCCCGTACAGGGAGGTGCAGCGCTCCTGTTCGACGGCCGCGAGGGTGGCGGCGGGATCGAAGGAGGGGCCCGGGATGACCATGCACGCGGCGTGGCTGGTGGCCGCGAGATTGCCCATCACCATGCCGAAGCAGTGGTAGTACGGGACGGGGATGCAGACGCGGTCCTGCTCGGTGTAGCCCAGCGTCTCGCCCACGAAGAAGCCGTTGTTGAGGATGCTGTGGTGGGAGAGGGTCGCGCCCTTGGCGAAGCCGGTGGTGCCGGAGGTGTACTGGATGTTGACCGGGTCGTCGCAGGACAGCAGCGCCTCACGCTCACGGACCCGCTCCGGGGGCACCGTGCGGCCGGCCTCGATCAGCCGGCCCCAGCCCGCGTCACCGATGTAGAAGACGTTGCGCAGGGCCGGGCAACTGCCGCGTACCTGCTCGACCATCCGGCGGTAGTCGCTGGACTTGTGCGTCAGCGAGGCGACGAGCAGGGAGATGCCGGCCTGGTTGAGGACGTACTCCAGCTCGTGCACCCGGTAGGCGGGGTTGATGGTGACCATCACCGCGCCGATGCGGGCCGAGGCGTACTGCACGAGCACCCACTCCGGGCAGTTGACCGCCCAGATGCCGATCCGCTCGCCCTTGGCGACACCGCGGGCGAGCAGCCCGCGTGCCACCTCGTCGACGGCGGCGCCGAACTCCGCGTAGGTCCAGCGGCGCCCGGAGGGCACGTCGACCAGGGCCTCGCGGTCGGGGTGGGCGGCGATGGCGCGGTCCAGGTTGGCACCGATGGTGTCACCCAGCAGCGCTGTGGTGCCCGTGCCGCCGGTGTAGGACGGCTCTGCGGTCATGTGTGGTCCTCCTCGCGGTACTCGTCGGCGGATCCGGCCGCGGTCGCCTCGCGCAGTTGCACGCGGCGGATCTTGCCGGAGACGGTCTTGGGCAGATCGGCGAACTCCAGCCGCCGGACGCGCTTGTACGGGGCGAGCACCGCGCGGGAGTGGGCGAAGATCGCCTTCGCCGCGGCGGGGCCGGGCTGCCAGCCGGCGGCGAGCACGACGTACGCCTTGGGCACGGCGAGCCGCAGCGGGTCGGGGGCGGGCACGACGGCGGCCTCGGCGACCGCCTCGTGCTCCAGCAGCGCGCTCTCCAGTTCGAAAGGACTGATCTTGTAGTCGCTGGCCTTGAAGACATCGTCGCTGCGGCCGATGTACGTGACGTAGCCCTCGGCGTCGCGGGCGCCGATGTCGCCGGTGCGGTAGTAGCCGTCGGCCATGGCCTCGGCGGTGCGCGCCGGGTCGCCCTCGTAGCCCGTCATCAGGCCCACGGGGCGTGCGGTCAGGTCGAGGCAGATCTCGCCCTCGTCGGCGGGCTTGCCGCTGACGGGGTCCAGGAGCACGACGTCGTATCCGGGAGTGGGACGGCCCATGGAACCCAGCTTGACGGGCTGCCCGGGGGAATTGGCGATCTGCACCGCCGTTTCGGTCTGGCCGAAGCCGTCGCGGATGGTCAGGTTCCAGGCCCGCCGGACGGCCTCGATGACCTCCGGATTGAGGGGCTCACCTGCGGCGACGACTTCACGCGGCGGGGTGGTGAGACCGCTCAGGTCGGATTGGACGAGCATCCGCCAGACGGTGGGCGGGGCGCAGAAAGTTGTCACCCCTCCGCGGTCCATGGCGGCGAGCAGCGCGCCGGCGTCGAAGCGCGTGTAGTTGTACAGGAAGACGGTCGCCTCGGCGTTCCACGGCGCGAAGAGGTTGGACCAGGCGTGCTTGGCCCAGCCGGGTGAGGAGATGTTCAGGTGGACGTCGCCCGGGCGGATGCCGATCCAGTACATCGTCGCCAGATGGCCTACGGGGTACGAGACATGGGTGTGCTCGACGAGCTTGGGGAGGGCGGTGGTGCCGGAGGTGAAGTACAGCATCAGGGTGTCGTCGGCGGCCGTCGGGCCGTCGGGGGTGAAGTCCGCCGGGGCCTCGTAGGCGTCCTCGTACGCGAGCCATCCCGCCCCGCTTCCGCCCACGGAGATGCGGGTGTAGTCGCCGGGCACGTCGGCGAACTTGCCCTCGTCGGCGGCCCGTACGAGCACGTGGCGGGCCCGGCCGCGCTCGATGCGGTCGGTGAGGTCCGCCGGGCCGAGGAGCGGCGTGGCGGGGATGACGACGGCGCGGAGCTTCATCGCGGCGAGCGCGGTCTCCCACAACTCGGCCTGGTTGCCGAGCATGACGACGATCCGGTCACCGGCGCGCACGCCCCGCGCGCGCAGCCAGTTCGCCACCCGGTTCGACCGCTCGCTCATGCGAGTGAAGCTCAACCGGGTCTCGCTGCCGTCCTCCTCCACGATGTGGAGGGCCGTGCGCTCGTTGCCCGCGGCGATGGCGTCGAACCAGTCGAGTGCCCAGTTGAAGCGCTCCGGCCTGGGCCAGGAGAAGCCGGCGCGGGCGGCCTCGTAGTCCTCTCTCCGCCGCAGCAGAAAGTCCCGTGCGGACCGGAAGTCCGCGGTCGGATTCGATGCCGTCACATGTCCTCCTCGTACGGCGGCGGCTCGCTAGCATCGTGCTGCGAGTGACGTACGCCTCACTACCCCCATACGGGGGTGCCCTCCCGCCGGCCCGGGCCGGCGGTCCCCGTCGGCTTCAGGGAGCGAGCGACAATGCCGGAGACCGTGGACGCAGCGGAGGTGCGCGGCGCGCTGGCGCGGCTGCGCCGGGGCGGCGGCGTGCCCGTCGCGTTCGGCGGGCTGCTCACGGACGGCGGCCGAAAGCTGCGGATCAGCGAGCTGAGCGGGACGGTGACACTGTCCCTGCAGGGACTCGGGGTGGCCACGGGCAACGGCCTCGGCGGCAAGGCCATCGCCTTCTCCCGGCCCTGCGCGGTCACCGACTACACCACGTCCCGCGCCATCAGCCACGAGTACGACGGCCCGGTGGGCGCCGAGGGGCTGCGCTCGGTGCTGGCGGTGCCCGTCGTCGTACGCGGCCGGGTCCGTGCCGTGCTCTACGGCGCCCTGCGCGACTCCCTGCCGCTGGGCGACCGGACACTGACCGCGGCGGTGGAGACGGCGCGCCATCTGGAGCAGACCCTCGCGGTGCGCGACGAGGCCCGCCGGCTGCTCGCCGTCGCCACGCCCACGGCGCAGCGGGCGGCGGACCCCGCGGCCTGGGAGAACGTCCGCACCGCGCACCGCGACCTGCGCACGCTGGTGCCGCGTATAACCGACGAAGGGCTCCGCGCGGAACTGCTGTCGCTCTGCGACCGGCTGGCCGCCGCGGCCGTCACCGTCGCCCCGCCCGCCACGGCCGGACCGGACCGGGCCGTCCTGGCGCCGCGGGAACTGGACGTGCTGGCGTGCGTGGCGACCGGTGCGACGAACGCCGCTGCGGGCGAGCGGCTGGGGCTGCGGCCGGAGACGGTGAAGAGCTACCTGCGCTCGGCGATGCGCAAGCTCGGCGCGCACACCCGGCTGGAGGCGGTCACCTCCGCACGCCGGGCGGGGCTGCTCCCGTAGCCGCGGACGTCCTGCCGGGGGCGCCGTCACCGGTGCGCGACGACGTTGACCACCTGCCCGTTGGGGTCGCGGACGAAGAACCGCCGCACACCCCACTCCTCCTCGCTCAGCGGGTGCACGATCTCCGCACCCGCGGCACGCATCGTCTCGTAAGCCCCGTCGACGTCCGTGACCTCGATGCTCATGTCCGGCTCCACCGGCGCGGAGGCGTCCCGGTCCATGAAGATCAACTGCGCGGTGGGGTTGCCGGGCGCGGCCAGCGCCATCACCCACCCCAGGTTCATCACCTCCTCGAAGCCGAGCTGCCGGTAGAACTCGCGGCTGGCCTCGAAGGACTCGGTCTTGATGTCGGGTACGACCCTCCTGATGCCCATGCCGCGGAGGCTACCCGCCGCCGGTGACAACGCCACCGCGCGCGGGCGGGGCGCGCGCGTCGCCGGACGCGCGCCGGGAGCGCCGGGGGGCGTCGGGGGCGCACATGTCCGGCATGCCGCGCACCGCCGCGCAGGCGCGGCCGTCCGCGCGCGTCCGGGGGCGCATGGCAGCACGCACCTCCCCGAGGGAGACGTCACGGCGGGCACGCGGGAAAATGGAACCGTGGCAGAACATCCCCACCTGACCTGGATCGCGGACGGGCGCGCGCGGACCGCCCGCTGGTACGCCGCGGGCGGCACCCCGCCGCCGCGGCGAGTGGTGCCCGCGGACGACCGGATGTGCGCCGATATCGCGTACCGGCTGGTGTGCGAGGGCACGGCGGTCCTGTGGCAGGGCGACTACCACGGCGGACGCCAGCTCCTCGCCGCGCTCGGCCGCCGCATCGACCGCCGCTCGGCCCGCCGGGGCCGGCGGCCGGCCGCGCCGGCGGGCGGCCGGGCGACCGGCCCGGCGGACGCCTTTCACCGGCACCGGCAGGCCCAGGGCCACCGGGCCCGCGTCCTCGGCATGCTGCTCGTCCCCCTCGAACCGGGCCCGAAGGGCCCGGCCGTGCCGCTGCGGCGGGCGCCCGACGTGGGCGGGGCGGTGGCCGGGGCGTACGGTCCGGTGACCGAGCCCGGTGCGGTGGCGCTGCGCGAACTGCTCGGCGCGGTGGGAGCGCACGAGTGGCGCCGCAAGGGCGTGGACATACCGGCGCTGGGCGCCCGGGTGCACCCGCACTACGGGGTGTTCTCCCCGGTGCGCGGCGAGTACGTCGACCTGGTGGCCGAGGCGCCGCTGCCGTCGAAGTCGCTCGCGTTCGACGTGGGCACCGGGACCGGGGTGCTCGCGGCGGTGCTGGCGCGCCGCGGGGTGGAGCGGGTGGTCGCCACGGACACGGACCCGCGCGCGCTGGCGTGCGCGCGCGACAACGTCGGGCGGCTGGGGCTGGCCGAGCAGGTGGAGGTGGTGGAGGGGAACCTCTTCCCGCCGGGGCAGGCGCCGCTGATCGTCTGCAACCCGCCCTGGCTGCCCGCCAAGCCGACCTCCGCGCTGGAGCACGCCGTCTACGACCCCGGCGGCGGGATGCTCCGCGGCTTTCTCACCGGTCTCGCGGCCCGTCTGGAGCCGGGCGGCGAGGGCTGGCTCGTCCTGTCCGACCTGGCCGAGCACCTGGGCCTGCGCAGCCGCGCGGAGCTGCTGGCGGAGATCGAGGCGGCGGGCCTGCGGGTGGCGGCCCGGCACGACACGCGTCCGCGCCATCGCCGGGCGACCGACCCGTCCGACCCGCTGCACGCGGCGCGGGCGGCGGAGGTGACGTCGCTGTGGCGGCTGACGGCGGCGGCATGAGGCGCACGCCGGCCGCGAACGGGCCGCCGTGCCGGGTCGCCTGGCATACGGACCGACGGCCCCGGGCGTGCGGGCGGCCCTGAGGTGAACGGATGGCGCACGCCGGGCGCGGTGGCCTGGAATCAGGGCTCCTGTCCGGAATGTGGACCCTGTGCGCCCCTTCCGGCCACCGCCCCGGCCAGGCTGACCAGCCGCTGTTCCAGGTGGTTCCCGTGGGGTCGTCTCGCATGACGGAACGCAGGTGCCGCCGGGGGCGGGGCCCCGTACCGTCATCATGTGGACACCTCCGGACACGCCCTCACGCCCCGTCAGCACGCTCAGTTGTACGTTCCCGTGCGGGACGGAGGGAGCGGAGTGCGGCTGCGGATGTTCCGCACGCCGCTGGGCACGCGCACGGCGGTGGCCTTCACCAGCCGGGCGGCGTTGGTCCGCGCGCTCGGTCCCGAGCACAAGTGGGTCCGCATCGGGGAGCCGGCGCTGCGCGCGCTGACCGCGCCGCTGGGCATATTCCGGATCACCGTCGACCCCCTGCTCACCGCACGCCGGCCCTACGTCCACCACCACGCGGATCCGCGGCCGGAATGCACGCCGCGGTCCCCGGCTCCCCCGCAGCCGGCGGCCCGCTGACGGGCCCTCGTCTCCGCCCCGCGCGCCGCGTCGCCCCGTAGCTCCTGACGGCCGCCCGCGCCGGCATCTCCGGTACCCCCGCCGCCTCCGCTCGGTCTGCGTCCGCTCGCCGCGCGTCGGCGGCACGTACGTCTCCAGGTCCGTCGTCGCCGGACCACGGCACCGGTAAGGGAGTCGGCGCCGCGGTCGAGCAGCAGTCGCCGGGCCGGGAGAGCACGGATGAGGCAGCGGGTGGGGAGGGTGGCGGGTCCGCAGGTCGTCGTCATGCCGGCCACGCCACGGGCCGTTGCGAACAGTTCCTGTCCTCAGGACGGGGACACCGACGGGCTGAGAGGATCGGGCGGGTACGGAGACGACAGGGGACGACGGTGGCGACGCTCGACGGACGACGCGGGAGCGCCGGCGGCGGAGGCGGGGACGCGCAGGCGGCGTCCGGCCGCGACGCCCGCGCGGACGCGGGGAGCGCCCGGCGCGGGAACACGGCCGGTGCCGCGGACCGGACGGACTCGCGAGGAAGCGGTGACCTGCGGGCGCCTGCGGAGCGCAACGGTCACGCGGCTGCCGCGGCCCCACCGCACACCGCCGCCGGGGCCCCCGGCACGGACGGCGGCACCGGCGGCCGGGCGGCCGGCGTTGCCCGGCCCGCCGGGGATACGGCCGCACCCGTGGAGACCGGAGATCCGCACGGCGCGACGGAGTCCGCGGGGCCCGCCGATGCCAAGGACACCGAGGACCCCGCCCCCGCGCGACGCGGTGACGTCCCCGTCCGGCGGCGGGCGACGCGTCGCCTGCGCGTCGTGCTCGGCGTCACCGGAGGGCTGCCCCTGCTCGTCGTCTCCTGCGTACTCGCGTTCCGGGCCGGCGGCGGTGACGGTGTGACGCCCCTGCCGCAGCTTGCCGCCTTTCTGCCCTGGCTGCTCGTGCCCGGCGGTACCGGGCTGCTGCTCATGGCGCTCGCCCGCAGTCGCGCCGGCATCGTGTGGGCGCTCGTCGTGCTCGGCGCGACCGCGTGGTTCGTACGGCCCTACGAGTCCGCCGCCGATCCGCCGTCCTCGCCGCCCGTGGCCGAGTTCCGGCTCCTCACCGCCAATCTCAGGTTCGGCGACGCCACCCCCGCCCTGCGGGACGCGCTGCTCAGGTACGAGCCGGACGTCGCGCTGGTGCAGGAGTGCGACGCGCGCTGCGTCGATGCCCTGCGCGCTCCGGCGCTGCGGGCCGCGTACCCGTACCGCGTCGTCGACGCCGGCGATCCCGCCGAGGGCTCCGCCGTTCTCAGCAGGTACCCGCTGACCGAGGAGCCCGGCGTGCGCGGCACGTTGTCGATGCCCGCGGCCACCGCGCGGATCGCCGGTGAGCGGGTGCTGCTGCAGGTCGTGCATCCGATGCCGCCGACGCCCGGGTCCATGGACGCCTGGCGCACCGAACTCGGGCGCCTCCGCGACGCCGCCGCCGCGCGCGGCATCGTGCCCACCGTCTTCGGGGGCGACTTCAACGCCTCGCAGGACCACGAGGCGTTCCGCGACATCCTCGACACGGGCCTGCGCGACAGCGCGATGCTGCTCGGCCGCTCCCGCACCCCCACCTGGCCCGCGTCGACGGCGCCCCTCTTCGGCGCCCAGATCGACCACGTCCTGGTGAGCGACCGGCTGAGCCCGGCGGGCATCGCGTTCCCGGAGCTGGCCGGCACCGACCACCGCGCGGTGCTCGTGGAACTGCAGGTGCGCTGAGCCGTGGCCGGCACCGGTCCGCGTGGACCGTGACGCCCGGGCCACGGGGGCGCCTTCCCTACGGCCCGACGGCCCGACCGGTTCAGGCCACGTCCCCCATCCGACCCGGCGCCCGTGGCTCCGGGTGGATCGGCGTGTGCGCCCCCGTCAGCGGCACCCCCGTGCCGCCCCGGCGGGCCGCGACGATCTCGCCGGCGATGGAGACCGCGACCTCTTCCGGGGAGCGGGCGCCGAGGTCGAGGCCGATCGGCGAGCGCAGCCGGGCGAGTTCGAGGTCGGTCACGCCCGCCTCGCGCAACCGCCGCTTGCGGTCCAGGTGCGTACGGCGCGAACCCATCGCGCCGACGTAGGCCACGGGCAGCCGCAGCGCGGCCGTCAGCAGCGGGACGTCGAACTTGGCGTCGTGCGTGAGCACGCAGAGCACCGTGCGCCCGTCCAGCTCCCCCGCGGCCAGCGCGTCGGCCAGGTATTCGTGCGGCCAGCGCACCGCCACCTCGTCCGCCTCCGGGAACCGGCGGGCGGTGGCGAAGACCGGGCGGGCGTCGCAGAGGGTGACGTGGTAGCCGAGGAACTTGCCCATGCGCACGAGCGCGTGGGCGAAGTCGATCGCGCCGAAGACCACCATCCGCGGCGCCGGCACGCTCACCTCCACCAGCAGCGTCACCGGCTCCCCACAGCGCGCGCCCTCGGCGCCGACCTCCACCGTGTCCGTACGCCCGGCGTCGAGCAGGGCGGTGGCCTCGGCGGCGGCGGTGCGCTCCAGCGCGGCGCCGTCCCAGTCGGGCAGGTCCGGCAGCGGGCCCGCGAAGCGGCCCTCGTACGTGCCGTCGGGGCGCACCAGCAGCGCCTGGCCGAGCAGCGCGTCCGGGCCCCGGACCACCCGGGCGACCGCCGCCGTCCCGCCGTCGGCGGCGGCGGTCAGCGCGGCACGGAGCACGCCTCCGGCCGGGACCGGCGTGACGAGGATGTCGATCTCGCCGCCGCAGGTGAGGCCCACCGCGAAGGCGTCCTCGTCGGAGTAGCCGAACCTCTCCAGCACCACCTCACCGGTCTCGACGACCTCCCGGCACAGCTCGTACACCGCGCCCTCGACGCACCCGCCAGACACGCTGCCGACCGCCGTGCCCTCGGCGTCCACCGCCAGCGCGGCGCCCGGGCCGCGCGGCGCGGAGCCGCTGGTGCCCACGACGGTGGCGACGGCGAAGGGTCGGTCCTCCGCGCACCACCGGACGAGGTCGGCAGCGATGTCCAGCATGCTGATCAGCTCCTCCCAAGGCCGCTGGTCCTATTTGACACCCCTCCGCTGCTCGATCGGGTGAAGCGCGAAGAAGACGATGAAGACGGCGGTCAGAACCCACGGGAAGGGACCCGGTTCACGCCACTTCTCCTGCGCGGCCCCGATCGCCGTGTACGAGACGACGCCGGCGGCGACGTCCGCCGTGAGGGAGTACGCGAACGGCATCAGCACGACCGTGAGGAGGACCGGCACGGCCACGCCCCGGTCCGCCCAGTCCACGTGCCGGGCGTTCGCCGTCCTCATGGCGCCGACGACGACAGCGTGGTGGCCGCGGCGGCCAGCGCCGTGGCGGTGATCGGACCGGACGGGTCACGTAGGTGGCCCGCCGCGTCCTCGCCGCCCGGGGTCAGCGGGTTGAGCATCAGGTGCAGGCCATCGCCATGAATCGGTGAGGTGTTCCGGCCGTACCGGAGCCTTGGTCAGGGCCAGGCCGGTGGCCTGGCGGATGGCGGCGAGCACCGCCGGGGTCGCCGAGAGCGTCGACGCCTCGCCCACGCCCCGCAGGCCGTACGGGGCGTGCGGATCGGCCAGTTCGAGCACGTCGACGGGGATGGCCGGGGTGTCGAGGATCGTCGGGATCAGATAGTCGGTGAACGAGGGGTTGCGCACCCGCGCCGTCACCGGGTCGATCACGATCTCCTCCATCACCGCCATGCCCAGGCCCTGGGTGGTGCCGCCCTGGATCTGCCCGACGACGGACAGCGGGTTGAGCGCCTTGCCGACGTCCTGGGCGCAGGCCAGCTCGACGACCTTGACCAGGCCGAGTTCGGTGTCGACCTCGACGACCGCGCGGTGCGCGGCGAAGGAGTACTGCACGTGCCCGAAGCCCTGCCCCGTCTCGATGTCGAAGGGCTCGGTGGGCCGGTGCCGGAAGGGCAGTTCGACGTCGACGGGCTGCTCGCCGTCGAGCACCTCGGCCAGATCGGCGAGGACCTCACCACCGTCCGTGACGACCTTGCCGCCCTCCAGCAGCAGTTCGGCCGTCCCCCACGCGGGATGGTGCGTGCCGAGCTTGCGCCGGCCGAGGGTGAGGACCTGCTCGCGCACGGCCCGGCAGGCGTTCCGTACCGCGCCGCCGGTCATGTAGGTCTGCCGGGAGGCCGAGGTCGAGCCGGCGGAGCCGACCCGGGTGTCGGCCGGGGCGATGACCACCTGGGCGACGCCCAGTTCGGTGCGGGCGATCTGTGCCTGTACGGTGACGCCGCCCTGGCCGACCTCCGCCGCCGCGGTGTGCACGGTGACCACCGGCTCCCCGGCGACGGTCTCCAGCCGCACCCGGGCGGTGGAGAAGTCGTCGAAGCCCTCGGAGAAGCCGACGTTCTTGATGCCGACCGCGTAGCCGACGCCGCGTACGACGCCCTCGCCGTGCGTGGTGTTGGACAGCCCGCCCGGCAGCGCCCGCACGTCCGTGCCGGCACCGGCGCTCTCCCACTGCCGCTCCGGCGGCAGCGGCCGTGCCTGCACGCGGCGCAGGATCTCCGCCACCGGGGCGGGGGAGTCGACCTGCTGCCCGGTGGGCAGCCGCGAGCCCTGCGACATGGCGTTCACCTGCCGGAACGCCACCGGGTCCATGCCGACGGCCGCCGCGAGCCGGTCCATCTGCGCCTCGTACGCGAAGCATGCCTGGACCGCGCCGAAGCCGCGCATCGCCCCGCAGGGCGGGTTGTTGGTGTAGAGACCGATCGCCTCGATCTCGACGTCCTCGACGACGTACGGGCCCACGGACAGCGACGCGGCGTTGCCGACGACGGCCGGGGTGGACGAGGCGTACGCGCCGCCGTCGAGGACGATGCGGCAGCGGGCGTGGGTGATCCGGCCGTCCGCGGTGACGCCGTGCTCGTAGCGGATCCTGGCGGGGTGGCGGTGCACGTGGCCGAAGAAGGACTCGAAGCGGTCGTAGACCATCTTCACCGGCCTGCCGGTGCGCAGCGCCAGCAGGCAGGCGTGGATCTGCATCGACAGATCCTCGCGCCCTCCGAAGGCGCCGCCCACGCCGGAGAGCGTCATGCGCACCTTCTCCTCCGGCAGCCCGAGCACGGGCGCGATCTGCCGCCGGTCGGCGTGCAGCCACTGGGTGGCGACGTACAGGTCGACGCCGCCGTCGTCCGCGGGCACCGCGAGGCCGGACTCCGGGCCCAGGAACGCCTGGTCCTGCATGCCGAACTCGTACTCGCCGGTGACGATGTGGTCGGCCCGGCGGGCCGCGGCGGCGACGTCACCGCGGACGATCGGCTGGCGGTGGACGACGTTGGGGTGCGGTACGTGCCGCGCGTGGGCGTCGGCGCGATCGGGGTGGAGCACCGGCGCGCCGGGGGCGAGCGCCGACTCCTCGTCGGTGACGAGCGGCAGCTCCCGCCACTCGACGCGGATCTTCGCCGCGGCCCGGCGGGCGGTCTCGGGGTGGTCGGCCGCGACCAGCGCGACCGGCTCGCCGTGGTGGCGCACCCGGCCGGCGGCGAGCGCGGGGGTGTCGGCGATCTCCAGGCCGTAGTTCTTCTGCGCGGCGGGCAGGTCGTCGTGGGTGAGCACGGCGTAGACCCCGGCCTGGGCGAGGGCGGCGGAGGTGTCGACCGAGACGATCTCGGCATGCGCGTGCGGGGAGCGCAGCGTGTGGCCCCAGATCATGTCTTCGTGCCACAGGTCGGAGGAGTAGGCGAACTCCCCGGTGACCTTCAGCGTGCCGTCCGGGCGCAGCTCGGACTCGCCGATGCCTCCGGCGGTCCCGGAGCCCCGGCCGAGGGCGGCCGGGAGACGGGTGACGTCGGACATCAGGCCCCCTCGCCCCGGCGGGCGGCGGCGAGCCGGACCGCGTCGAGGATCTTCTCGTAGCCCGTGCAGCGGCACAGGTTGCCGGACAGGGCCTCGCGGATGTCGGCGTCCGACGGCGCCGCCGGCCAGGGGCAGCGCTGGAGCAGGTCGTCCGCGGCGACCAGCAGACCCGGGGTGCAGAAGCCGCACTGCACGGCGCCGGCGTCCACGAACGCCTGCTGGACCGTGGACAGGCCGTCCTCGGCCAGGCCCTCCACCGTGACGACCTCGCGGCCCTCGGCCTGCCCGGCGGCGACCAGGCAGGCGCAGACCGGCACGCCGTCCAGACGTACCGTGCAGGAGCCGCACTCGCCCTGCTCGCAGGCGTTCTTCGAGCCCGGCAGGCCCATCCGCTCGCGCAGCACATAGAGCAGGCTCTCGCCCTCCCAGACGTCGTCGGCCTGCTCTTCGCGGCCGTTGACGGTGAACGTCACCCGCATCACGCGGCTCCTTTCCCCGAGGTGGGTCCTGCCGTGCCCCGGCGGTACGACTCCCAGGTCCAGCCGAGCGTGCGGCGCGCCATCACGCCGACCGCGTGGCGGCGGTAGCCCGCGCTGCCGCGCACGTCGTCGATGGGGTTGCAGGCACCGGCCGCCAGCTCGGCGAACTGCCGGGCGAGGGCGGGCGGCAGGGTCCGGCCGCTGTCCCAGTGGCCGCCCTCGGCCAGCGCCGCATTCAGGAACTCCTCGGCGGCGGTGGCGCGCACGGGCGTGGGCGCGGCCGAGCCGATTCCGGTGCGCACGGTGCGGGTGTCGGGGTGCAGCGCGATGCCGAACGCGCACACGGCGATGACCATCGCGTTGCGGGTGCCGACCTTGGAGAACTCCTGGGGTCCGGTGGCCTTCTTGATGTGCACCCACTTGATCAGCTCGTCGGGCGCGAGCGCGTTGCGCTTGACGCCGGTGAAGAACTCCTCGACGGGGATCCGCCTGCTGCCCCGTACGGACTCCACCTCGACCTCCGCGCCCGCGGCCAGCAGCGCCGGGTGCGCGTCGCCCGCCGGGGAGGCGGTGCCGAGGTTGCCGCCGACGCCGCCGCGGTTGCGGATCTGCGGGGACGCCACGGTGTGTGCCGCCCGCGCCAGACCCGGCAGCGCCCCGCCCAGCTCCGCCATGATGCGCGTGTACGGCACGGAGGCTCCCAGCCGCACGCTCCCGTCGGCCGTCTCCCACTCCCGCAGCTCCGCGATGCGGTTGAGGTCGAGCAGGTACTCCGGGCGGCGGTGGTCGAAGTTGATCTCGACCATGAGATCCGTGCCGCCCGCGATGGGTACGGCCGTGGGATGCTCGGCCTTGGCGGCGAGCGCTTCCGCCCAGCCGGCGGGGCGCAGGAATTCCATGGGTCCTCTCGGCCTTCCCTCGAACGTGCGGGTGCGTTCTTGAGCTGTTGACGGAACCTGGCCCAAGTACACAGAAACGCCGCCGTCCGGGTGCAGTCACGGAAAACATGAAGCAAGGGGCAGGCCAGAACCCGCTTCTTGTAGATTCCGACGAAGTGCGGGGCATCCTTCCCCTGCGGGACTCCCCACGACGACCGCCCGGCGTCCTCCGCGCAGGGGCGGACGCACCGACGCACGAACCGACAGCAAGGGAACGCTCATGAGGTTGCGGGCACTCCTGGATTCCGAGGCGCTGGGCCTCACGCTGCTCGGCGGCGAGGACGAGCTGGACCGCCCGGTGCGGGGCGTGATGACCACCGACCTGACGGACCCGAGCCGCTATCTGTCGGGCGGTGAGCTGGTGCTCACCGGGCTCGCGTGGCGGCACGGCCCGCAGGACTCGGAGCCCTTCGTACGGATCCTGGCCGCGGCCGGCGTCGCCGGGCTCGCTGCGGGCGAGGCGGAGCTGGCGGGGGCGGGGGTGCCGGAGGACCTGGTGCGCGCGTGCGCACGGCACCGGCTGCCGCTGTTCGCGGTGGACGAGGACGTCGCGTTCGCCACCCTCACCGAGCACGTCGTACGGCAGGTCTCCGGTGAGCGGGCCGGCGATCTGGCGGCCGTGGTGGAGCGGCACCGCAGGCTGATGGCGTCCGGGCCCGCGGGCAGCGGCCCCGACGTCGTGCTCGACCTCCTCGGCTCCGATCTTGACCTGCGCGCCTGGGTGCTCTCCCCCACCGGCCGGCAGATCGCCGGCACCGCCTCCGGCGCGGCCGGGGGCCGGCTGCCCGCGCAGGTGCGGGCTCATCTGGCGGGCGAGCACCTCGGGGCGCTGCGCGGCGGCAGGCCGGGGCCGCACCGGGTCACGCTGCCGGCGACGGGGGGAGCCGTGACGTACTCGCTGTTCCCCGTCGGCGGCGGGCGGGACCTGCGCGAGACCGTGCTGTCCGACTGGCTGCTGGCCGTGGAGGCGGACGCCGGGGAGTGGCCGCCGGAGCGGCTGGATCTGGTGCACGGCGTCGCGCAGTTGATCGCCGTCGAGCGGGAACGGCGGGACGCCGCACGGTCGGTGCGGCGGCGGCTGGCGCAGGAGGTGCTGGAGCTGGTGCAGGCCGGAGCGCAGCCCGGGGAGATCGCCGCGCGGCTGCGGGTGGCGGCGCCGGTGCTGCTGCCGGGGGCCGGGGCGGCGCCGCGGTGGCAGGTGGTGGTGGCGCGGGTCGAGTGGGAGGTCCCGCCCGGGCGGCCGGGGATCGCAGGCGGGCCGGTGGCGCAGGCGATGCTGGAGGAACTGCTCGCGGGCGGGGACCGGGACCCGGCCGGCCGGATCGCGGTCGCGCACACCGGCGACGAGGCGGTGGCGCTGCTCCCGCTGCCGGCGCTCACGGCGCGCACGGGGGCGGACGGTGCACCGGAGGCCGGAGGTGCGGACCTTGGCACCGCGGCCGTACGCCCCCGCAAGGGCGCCGCCGAGAACGCCGGGCCCGGCCGCGCGCGCGAGGACGGCCGGGGGACGGCCGCGGACGACGGCGGGCTGCGTGCCGCGGCGCTGCTGGCGGCCGTACGGGAGCCGCTGGCCCGCGGACTCGGCGACGACGGCCGCCTCACGCTCGGCGTCAGCGCCGCTGTGGACTCCTCGGAAGGGCTGCGCGGCGCCCTGGAGGAGGCCCGGCACGCGCGCCGGGTCGCCGCCGCCCGGCCGGGCAGCGTGTGCGCCGCGGGCCACGAGGAGCTGGCCTCGCACGTGCTGCTGCTGCCCTTCGTCCCCGACGACGTACGCCGCGCGTTCACCGCCCGGCTGCTGGACCCGCTGCGCGCCTACGACACCCGCCACCGGGCCGGACTGGTGGAGACACTGGAGGCGTTCCTCGCCTGCGACGGCTCCTGGACCCGCTGCGCGGCCCGCCTCCACCTGCACGTCAACACCCTGCGCTACCGGGTGGGCCGGATCGAGCAGCTCACCGGCCGCGACCTGGCGCGGCTGGAGGACAAGCTGGACTTCTTCCTCGCGCTGCGCATGCGCTGAACCCGACGGCGGCAGCCGCCCCCCATCGAGGTAAATCGAAGACGTGTGCGTGCGCCGTCACGGCCCTGCCTCGGGCAATCGGTTGGCCAAGATCTTGTGAAGTCGTTCACGCGAGCCCTTGGCCCAGGGCAGACTTCGTGCTGAGATGCGACTCACAGTGGGCTGCGTTGTTCCTTGGCTCGACGGCGCGTTGGGGAGGCAAAAGTGGCGGATACCGCCATGGCACGGCCGGAATCGGTGATGTCGGAGGATCCGCTGGAGCGGGCGATCTGGCGGCTGCGCTCGCGCGGCTGCTGGAACGACGCCGCGGCGCTTCTCGACGACGCCGCCAGGACCGACGCCGAGGCGGCGTGGCGGCGCGCGGTGCTCCTCGTCGAGCAGTGCATGTTCACGGCGGCCGGCTGGGAACGTGCCGAGGACGCGGTGCGCAATGCGGAGGCGGTGTCGACGGACGGGGAGAACCGCGGCGTCACAGCGTGCGAGCGGGGCTATCTCGCGTACGCCTCCACCCTGTTCCAGGAGCGCGACCGCTCCGACGAGGCCCGGGCGGCGCTCGGCCGGGCCGCCGCCCTGCTGGCGCCGACGTCGCCGCACCGGCCGATGCTGGACTTCCGGCGCGGTCTCGTCGCCCAGCATCTGACGAAGAACGCGACCGCGGCGCTGGCGGCCTTCCGCCGTGCCCACGCGGGCGCGCTGGAGCAGGGCGACCTGCTGCTGACGTCGTTCACCTGGCGCCATCTGGCCTCGCTCGCACACGACGCCGGTGACCTCGCGGAGGCGCGGCACGGCTTCCGCGAGTCGCTGCGGCTGCGCGAGGAAGTGGGCTATCTGATCGGGACGGCGCCGGCGCTGATGGCGCTGGCCGACGTCGAGCCGGAGCCCGAGGCGGGCCGGCTGCGGGCGGAGGCGACGCGGCTGGTGCGGCTGCTGGACGGGGTGCCGACGTGGCTGGCGGAGCAGTTGGGCGAGGAGCCACGGCGGGTTCCCGCGGCGGAGGGCTGAGCGGCAGGGGCAGGTTCGCAGTTCGGAGAACAGTCGTTTTCCGGCCGTCTTCCGCCGCCTGTACGGGTGGCTACGCGCCCGCCGCCGCGGCCCGCTCACGGTGCAGGGCGACGCCCGCGACGACCAGCGCGATGCCCGCCGCCTCGGCGGCGCCCGGCACCTGACCGAGGACGGCCACGCCCATCAGCGCGGCGGTCGCCGGCAGCAGCGACAGCATCAGTGCGAAGGTCGCCCGCGGCACCCGCGCCATGGCGAGCTGGTCGCACACGTACGGGATCACCGACGAGCACACCCCCACCCCGAACGCCGCCGCCAGCAGCACCGGCGATGTCACGACCGCCGCCGCGTCCTTGACCCCGACGGGCGCCGCGGCCACCGCTGCCACCAGCATCGCGACCCCGAGCCCGGCCACGCCGGACACGCCGCCGTCCGCCGCGAGCCGGTGGCCGAGGACGACGTAGAGCACGAACAGCGCGCAGTTGCCGAACGCCAGCGCGAGACCGAGCGGCTCCGCGACCAGATGCACGTCGGTCAGCAGCGCGACACCGGCGAGCACCAGCGCCAGCGCGGCGAGGTTCCGCCGGGTCCGTACCCCCGCCGCGGCCAGCGCCACGGGCCCCAGGAACTCCACCGCCCCGACCGTCCCCAGCGGCAACCGCTCCAGGGCGAGATAGAACGTGCAGTTCATGGTGGCGAGCACGGCGCCCATCGCCACCAGCAGCCGCCGCCGGCGGGGCGTCGCGGCCCGCCAGTCGCGCCACGGCCGTCGCCACAGGGCGAAGACCAGCGCCGCGGAGGCGATCCGCAGCCAGGCGACGCCGAGGACGTCGACGCGGGCGAAGAGCAGGACGGCGCACGCCGGACCGAGGTAGTGGAAGACCGCGGAGGAGACGAGGAACGCCGGCGGCGGCACACGCTCGGCGGCCAGGGCGAGTCGGCCGGCGGAGGCGCCGGCGGGGCTGCGGGACAGGGAGTCGGCCACGGAGAAATCGTCGCAACGCCCGCCTCCGCGGGCCATGACGAACCGGAAAGCCGAAGTGCCGATCGCTTTTCGCTTCGAACTACGAAACGGGCCGCATCCGTGCGAAAGTGAATCGATGGATGCACTGGACCGCTCGATCCTCACCGAACTCGACGCCGACCCCCGGCTCTCGATGGCCGGGCTGGCCCGGCGCACGGGCGTCTCCGTGCCCACCGCCCGGGAGCGGGTGCGGCGGCTGGAGGAGTCCGGGGTGATCCGCGGCTACCGTCTCGACATCGACCCGGCCGCCCTGGGCTACCCCGTGGCGGCGTTCGTCCGGGTGCGGCCGGGACCGGGGCAGTTGCCGCGAATCGCCGCGCTGGCGCGGAGCCTGCCGCAGGTCAGCGAGTGCCACCGGATCACCGGCGAGGACTGCTTCCTGCTCAAGGTGCACGCGACGGACCTCGACACCTTCGAGGAGGTGCTCGACCGTTTCCTGCTGCACGGCCAGACGACGACGTCGATCGTCCAGTCCACGGCGGTGCCGCCGCGGACGCCGGGGCTGCACGCGTACGCGGACGAGGACGGCGGCGGGACCTGAGGCGGGACCCGGGGGCGGAGCGGGGGGCCGGGTCCCGCAGCGTCTAGGGTTGCCGGCCGTGGACCTCGATGCCGTACGCACCTTCGTCGCCGCCGCCGACACCGGCCAGTTCCGGGAGGCGGCGGCCGAGCTGATGCTCACCCAGCAGGCCGTCTCCAAGCGCATCGCCGGGCTGGAGAAGAGCCTCGGGGTGCGGCTGTTCACCCGTACCGCGCGCGGGGCGAAGCTCACCATCGACGGCCAGGCGTTCCTGCCCCACGCCCGCGCCCTGCTCCGGGCCGCGGAGCGCGCCGCGGCCTCCGTCATGCCGGGGAGCCGGGCACTGCGCATCGACGTGGTCGGGCGGCGCGTCGCCACGGCCGGGCTGCTGCGCGACTTCCATCGCGCGCACCCCGAGGTCGAGCTGGACGTCGTCACCATCTACGGCGGCGCCCCGGCGGTGGCCGCCGTGTGCGACGGCGAGATCGACGCGACGTTCCGCGCCCTGCCCCCGCCCGGCCGCCGGCTGCCCGAGGACGTCGTCACCGAGCCCGTGCTCTACGAGCCGCTGCAACTCGTCATCGGACCCGCGCACGAGTTCGCCGGCGCCCGCTCCGTCACCCCCGCCCAGCTCGCCGGGCGCCGGATCTGGATGCCGGGCAACGCGCCGGGCACCGAGTGGGCCGCGTACTACGACGAGCTGGCCGCCCGCTTCGGCGTCGAGATCGACGCGGTCGGCCCCGACTTCGGCGTCGAGAGCCTGCTGGACACGATCGCCGAGTCCGCCACGGTGGGGACCTTCCTCAGCGAACGGACGCCGCTGGTCTGGCCCGTCGACCACGACCTGTGCCGCATCCCGCTGCTCGACCCGACCCCGGTCTACCCGCATCTGCTGCACTGGCACGCCGGCAACACCCACCCCGCGCTCACCCTGCTGCGCGACCATCTCGCCGCCCGCCGCGCGCGGCACGCGCCCGAGGACGTCGCCGGGACATGGGCGCCGGCCTGGTCCCGCTGAGAAAGCAGGACGGCCGCGGGCACGCGGGCATCACCTCGCCGGGACGCGCACCGGACCGCGGTCGCGGAGGCCGCCCCGGGCGGGAACGGCACCGGGTCCGGGCGCGGCTCCCCGGGGACGGCCGCGCCCGCGGATCACCGCCCGCCGGGAGCCGCTCCTAGCCGCCGGGTGTGAAGCGCACGGCGTCCGCGACCACGTAGCCGTCGGTGGCGTCGTTGCGTATCCGCACGCCCGCCGCCGTCCCCGCCGCGAACGTGTGCCGCCCCAGCACCACCCACTGCCCGCCGCCCGAGCGCTGGTCGACGGTGTACGTCCGGCTCCCCCCGGCGTGCTCCACGTCCACCGGCACGTTGGACGCCCGGTTGGCGTCGGCGGTCCACCACACCGCGACGTCCCACTCGCCGGCGTCCGGCAGCTCCGGCCGGAAGCGCATCCAGGCCGTGCCCTTGCCGGTGTTGTCGTCGTGCACGTAGTCCGAGCCGTAGTAGTTCGAGATCGAGGTGCTGCTCAGCCAGGTGCCCGCGGAGGTGACGCCGGTGGCGGAGACGTTGTCGACGACGATCTCGCCCGGCTCGGTCGGCGGCCACTGCAGCAACTGCCCGTCTGCGCGCAGCCGCGCCTGCAGCGCGGCGACGGGCACCTCCTGCACCACGCCGCCGCGGTCGAGCGCCATGCGCGCGGCGGTCGCCGCGGACTGCGCGAGGATCATGAAGACCGGTTCCATCCGGATCGACCCGTAGGCGATGTGCGAGGCGGAGAGCGCGACCGGCACCAGCAGGTTGGTGCACTGCGAGCGCTTCGGCGTCAGCGAGCGGTAGCTGATGCCGTACGGCGCCCGCACCCCGACCTGCACGTCGCCCTCGTTGCGCGCGACGCCGTCCACGACGAGGCGGCGGCAGTTGTGCGAGTCCATCGTGTACGAGGCGAGCCCGACGGAGTCGGTGGCGCTCACCGTGCCGCGGCAGTCGTGCTCGGTCATGACGTATGCGGAGACCATGCGGCGCGCCTCGCGGATGTACAGCAGCGGCGGCCAGCCGCCGGAGCCGGTGAACTCGTCGCGCGGCAGGCCCCACGCGGCCGTCTGGGCGCGCACGGACTCCGGCAGCCGCGGGTCGTTGGCCAGGAACCACATCAGGCCCTGCTGGTAGTCGACGTGTTCCGCGTGGATGCGGGCGCGCTCGGCGTGGGTGCCGGTCGGGTAGCCGTGGTTGAAGCCGATGTTGTCGGTGGAGAACGCGCCGTTGTTGTTGGAATCGGTCTTGCCACCGCCCATCTGGTGGGTGGTGTAGAACGGGCCGCGCCAGCCGGCCTGGACGTAGCGCAGGAGCAGTTCGTAGCGCATCGGGTCGTAGCCGGACGGCTTCGGGAAGGGGATGCGGTCCTCGGCCTGGGTCAGGCACATGCGGAAGCAGTACGCCTGGATCGCGTCGTCGGCGGTGCCGTCCGGCGCGAGCTCGCCGGCCGAGACGCCGGGCAGCAGGCCGCTGGCGGGGCTGCCGGGGGTGACGTAGGGGTCGACGGGGTGGACGAACTGGTGCTTGTCGCGGTGCTGGACGCCGTTGAGCGTTTCGTCGTACGCGGCGTTGCCCTCGCGTCCGGTGGTGAAGTCGACCCCGGCGCGCGCCATCAGGTCGCCTTCGTAGGTCGCGTCCAGGAACACCCCGCCCGCGTACGCCCGGCCGTCGTCGGTGACGAGCGCGCGGATGCGACCGCCGCGGCGGTCGACGGAGCGCAGCCGGGCGTCCGTGACCACGGGCACGTCGTGCTCGGCGAGCAGGTCGGCGAAGACCTCGGAGGCGACGTGCGGTTCGAAGGTGTAGCGGGCCGGGGAGTCGTCGGTGACGGGCGTGCCGTGGTACTTGGCGTACACCCGGCGGTAGAACTCCAGCGCCAGGCCGCCGATGGCGGAGGTGTTGCCGGTGTCGGTGGCTCCGAGGCCGCTGGTGGTGAGGCCGCCGAGGTGCCGGGTGGGCTCCAGCACCACGGCGGTGCCGCCCATCCGGCGCATCTGCACGGCGGCGATCAGGCCGGCGGAGGTGCCGCCGTAGACCACCAGGTCGGCCCGGGCGGGACCGCGGCCCGCGGCGGCGTACGCCCCCGGGCCCAGGGCGGGCAGCGCGAGACCCGCGCCGCCCGCAGCGAGCAAACCACGTCTAGAAAGCGCTTTCTCTGCCATGGTTCCGGAGTGTGCCCGCGCCCCGGTGGGACGTCAACGCATCCGTACGCCCGGATCCCAGTCGGCCGGCAGCGCCGCCGGCACGGCGAACCCGGGGCCCCCGACGGAGACGAATGCCCCGTCGCGCGCGGACCGCTCGACCGCCGCCATGGTCTCCAGCACGTGCTGCGCCAGCTCGCCGGAGGCACGGTGCGGCTCGCCTGCGGCCAGCGCACGGGCCATGTCGAGCGCGCCCATGCCGCGCCCGGCGGTCGCGCCGACCGCCTCGATCTCCGTCCACTCCGCCGAACCCGTCGGGCGCAGCCGCAGGGTGCCGTCGAAGTGGTTGGGGTCGGGCAGCGCGAGGGTGGCCTCGGTGCCGGTGATCTCCACGAAGCCCTGCCGGTTCAGCGGGGAGTCGAAGCTGACCACCAGCGACGCGGTCTGGCCGGAGGCGTAGTCGACGAGCGCCGCGACATGCGTGGGCACCTCGACCGGGAACTCGGTTCCGGCCTTCGGGCCGGAGCCGATCACCCGCTTGTCGCGCCCCCGGCGGGCCACCGCCGCGACCCGCTCGGCCGGGCCGAAGAGCGTCGCCAGACACGTCAGGTAGTACGGGCCCATGTCGAACAGCGGCCCGCCGCCGCGGCGGAAGTAGAACTCGGGGCTGGGGTGCCACGACTCCGGGCCGGGGGTCTGCATCAGCGCGAGGCCGCTCAGCGGCGTGCCTATCGCCCCCTCGTCGACCAGCCGGCGCGCCGTCTGCAGCCCGGCGCCGAGGAACGTGTCCGGGGCGCAGCCGAGGCGTACACCGGCCCCGGCGGCGCGGGCGACCAGTTCGGCGCCCGAGGCGGGGTCGAGGGTCAGCGGCTTTTCGTTCCACACGTGCTTGCCGGCGTCTATCACCGCGGTGGCCACCTCGTGGTGGGCGGCGGGGACGGTGAGGTTGACGACCAGGTCGACGCCGGGGTGGGCCAGGGCGTCCTCGGTGGTGCCGTGCGCCGGTACGCCGTAGGCGGCGGCCTGCGCGGCGGCGCGCCCGGTGTCGAGGTCCGCGCAGAACAGCACGCGCAGGTCGGGAAAGGCGGTGAGGTTCGTCAGGTACTGGTCGCTGATCGTGCCGCAGCCGACCACGGCGACGCCGAGGGGCTCCCCGGAGGTCATCGGCGCTTCCCTTCCAGCCAGTCGTGGCTCTCGCGGACGGCGGTGAGCATGTCGGTGGCGCAGCGGTCGAGTTCGACGATGTGCCGGCGGGCGTGCGCACCGGCGGCGAGCACCGCCTCGACGGGCATCCGGCCGGCGCCGACCGCGGTCATCGGGTCGTCCTTGGTGACGGGCCCGTCCTTGATGTGCAGGTGCGTGACACGGTCGCCGAGGCGGCCGAGCAGCGCGGGCACGTCCTGGCCGCCGACCGCCGCCCAGTAGGTGTCCACCTCGAACTGCACCGGGGCGTCGAGTCCGGCGAGCAGGTCGGCCAGCACCTCCAGCGCGGGAGCGCCGCCGACGTGCTGGGCCAGCTCGAACTCGTGGTTGTGGTAGCCGAGCGCGAGGCCGTGTCCGGCGGCGCCCTTCGCGGCCTCGGCCAGTTCGCCGGCGACGGCGCGCACCCCGTCGGCGTCGGCGAACCGCTCCGGCGGCAGATACGGCACGAAGACGGTGTCGGCGCCGACCGTGCGTGCGCCCTTGAACGCGGCCTCGGCCTGCTCGGGCCCGGCCAGCACGTGTGCGTGGACGGAGCCGGCCGCGAGGCCCGCCGCGTCGAGGTCCGCCCGCAGCGCTTCGGGGTCGGTCAGCACGTCGTGGCACTCGACCTCGCGATAGCCGAAGCCGGCCAGCGCGGCGAACGTGCCGGGGCGGTCGGCGGCGATCTCGTCGCGAACGGTGTAGAGCTGCACGCCCAGGGACGGGCTCATGGTCTCCTCCGTCTTTTCGACAATTTTTCGCTCGCCGGATGACGCTAGAAGCCATGCCGATCCCCGTCAACACTCTTGACAGGGTCGGATGTCGACAGCCAGGCTGGCCGAAGTTTTCGAAAAGGACACCATCCATGCCGCCCGAACAAGCCACCCTCAGCGACATCGCCGCCCGCGCCGGCGTCTCGGTGTCGACCGTCTCCAAGGTCCTGCACGCCCGCACCGACGTGGCCCCCGCGACCCGTGAGCGGGTCGCCCGGCTGCTCGCCGACCACGGCTACCGGCCGTCCCGCGGCGCCGGCGTCGTGGACCTCGTCATCGGCAGCCTCAACAGCCCGTGGGCGGACGCGCTGGTCACCGGCGCGGTCGAGGCCGGCGCGGAGGCCGACTGCCGGATCGTCATCGACAGCGTGCCCGACAGCGCCGACGTCCTGCGGCACACCCTGGAGCGCATCATGGCGCGCGGCAGCGACGGCGTCCTGCTCGTCCACCAGGTGCCGGCGCCCGAGACCCGCGCGAAGCTGGCCGCCAAGCGCATCCCGCTGGTCGTCATCGACCCGCCGGCCGAGCCGGGTGCGGGCGTCCGCTCCGTGGGCTGCACGAACTGGCAGGGCGGCCTCGCCGCCACCCGCCACCTCATCGAGCTGGGCCATCGCCGCATCGCCACGATCACCGGGCCGCAGGCGACCTGGTCCGCCCGCGCCCGGTTCGACGGCTACCGCGCCGCGCTGCTGGAGGCCGGGCTGCCGGTCGAAGGGGCGCTGGTCCACCATGCCGACTTCTTCGCGGCCGACGGCCGCGCCGGGGCGCTGGCGCTGCTCGACCTGCCCGAGCCGCCGACGGCGATGGTCGCGGCGAACGACGGGCAGGCGTTCGGCGTGCTCCAGGCGCTGGCCGAACGGGGGCTGCGGGCGCCGGCGGACGTGAGCGTCACCGGCTTCGACGACACCCCGGTCGCCGCGTGGGCGGCGCCGCCGCTGACCACCGTCGTCCAGCCGCTGGAGGCGATGGCGGCCACGGCGTTCCGGCTCCTCCGGCTGCACGGGGAGGGCGGGGCGGCGCAGCCCGAGCAGGTGGAGCTGGCGACCACGCTGACGGTGCGCGCGTCCACGGGTCCGCCGCCGGCCCGCTGAGCACGGGGACGCGCCCCGCCTCCGGAGACGTTCCGTACGCTCGGACACCGGCGTTCCGTACACGCCCCACCCCTTGCCCGGCGTCCCCTCCCCCGGCATCCGCACCGCCGTCACGACCGACTGGAGCATCCCGATGGCCCTGTTCGACCTGCCCCTGGCCGAGCTGCGCGACTACCGCCCCGAGCGCGAGGAGCCCGCCGACTTCGATGACTTCTGGAGCCGGACCCTCGCCGAGGCCGAGGGCGCGGCGAGCGGCGCGGCGGCGGAGTTCCGGCCGTACCCCACGGGCCTGACGGCCGTCGACGTGTACGACGTGTCGTTCGCCGGCTGGGGCGGCCACCGGATCTCCGCCTGGCTCGTCCTGCCGCGCGGCGCCGGAGGGCCCGTGCCGTGCGTCATGCACTACATCGGCTACGGCGGCGGGCGCGGGCTGCCGCACGACCACCTGTTCTGGCCCGCCTCCGGCCGCGCGGTCTTCGTCGTCGACACCCGCGGCCAGGGCGCCGCCCACCGCGACAACGCCGGATCCACCCCCGACCCGTACGGCACCGGCAACGCGCAGACGCCCGGCTTCATGACGCGCGGCGTGCTCGACCCGGAGGAGTACTACTACCGCCGCGTCTTCACCGACGCCGTACGCGCCGTGGACGCCGCCGCCGCGCACCCGGCGGTGGACGGCGAGCGGATCGCGGTCAGCGGCGGCAGCCAGGGCGGCGCGATCGCCACCGCGGTCGCAGGGCTGCACCCGGCGGTGCGGGCGGCGATGATCGACGTGCCGTTCCTCAACCACTTCCGCCGGGCGGTGACCCTCACCGACAAGCACCCGTACCAGGAGCTGGTCCTGTTCCTGGCGACCCAGCGGGGCGCGGACGAGCGGGTGTTCCGGACACTGTCGTACTTCGACGGGCTCAACTTCGCGGCCAGGGCGCGGATCCCGGCTCTGTACTCGGTCGCGCTGATGGACGAGGTGTGCCCGCCGTCGACGGTCTTCGCCTCGTACAACCACTGGGCCGGGCCGAAGGACATCGAGGTCTACCGGTGGAACGGCCACGAGGGCGGCGGCAACGACCACCGGGTGACCTCGCTGGCCTGGCTGCAGGTGTAGGAGCAGCGGGCGTACGGCGCGGCGCCCGCGGCCGTACGCCCCTCAGGGCCGCTCCGGGGCGTCCAGCAGCTCGTGCAGCACCGTCTCGGCCGCCGCCGTGTCCCCCGACGCAAGCGCGTCGACCAGCGCCTGCCGCCGCGCCTGCGGCGGCACCGGGGGCCGCGCCCTGTCCCGCAGTTCGCCCGCGACGCGCACCAACTGGCGGTTGCCGGAGAGCGCCACCAGCGCCTCGTGGAACTCCGCGTCGTCCGTCACCAGCCGGCTCAGCGCCACCCAGCGCTCCGGCGGCAGCCCGGCCGCCAGCCGGTGCAGCAGCGGCACCAGGAGCAGCGCACGCACCTCCGCCAGCTCGGCCAGGTCGCGCGCGCTGGGCGCGAGAACCCGGAAGCCGCGGTTCGGCAGTATCTCCACCGCACCCTCCGCGGCAAGTTGCTGCATGGCCTCGCGCACCGGGGTCGCCGAGACACCGAACCGCTCGCCGAGCGCGGGCGCGGAGTACACCTCGCCGGGCCGCAGTTCACCGTCGTGCACCGCGGCGCGCAGCGCGTCGAGCACCTGGCCGCGTACGGACTGCCTGCGCACCCGTGCCGGGTCCCGGGCCCGGCCCGGTGCCGCCGGCGTGTGCGGCGCCTGCTCCACAGTTTCTCCCGATCCACGACGGAGTGACGCCCGCCGGGCGACGCTCGCGCCCCACGGTAACCCCTCGCCCCTTGCCTGTTCCCCGATCAATCGGGTTAAGGTTAGGCTTACCTCAACCCGTCGACGGGTCGAGGTACCGTCACGTCCCGCCGAGCCCAGGGTGGTCACCGCACCGATGTCCGCACCCGCAGTGCCCCAGCCGCTGGACACCGCCGACGCTCCGCCGGCCCGGTACACCGGCACCCCGGTCACCGCGGCGTACGCACGGCTCACCGAGGTGCTGCCCTTCCTGGCCGTCACCGAACTCGGCCCCGCGGACCCGCTGCCCACCGGCCCCGGCTGGGTGGCCGCCGCCGACCTCGCCGCCGGCGGCCCCGCGCTCGACGACTTCCTCGCCTGGGACGCCGAGCAGGTCCGCCGCACGTACGGGCAGGAGGCCCGCCCCGACGTGGTCGCCAGCTTCGGCCTGCACCGCTACGCCTGGTCGGCCTGCCTGCTGGTCACCCTCCCCTGGTTCCTGCTGCGCCGCGTCCCCCGCGTCCCGCTGGACGCCGTGGCGGTGCACTGCAACGACGACGGCAGCCGCACCCGCGTCGCCGTCCGGGGCGGCGCGTTCGCCTGCCTGCCCGACGACCCCGCCGCCGGCCTGCCCGGCGCCCGCGTCGTCCCCGGCGAGGAGGCGCTGCGCGCCGAGGTGCGGTCGGCCGTGGCCGGGCATCTGGAGCCGGTGCTCGATGCGTTCGGGCCGCGGATGCGCCGCGGGCCGCGGGCGCTGTGGGGGACGGCGACGGACGAGATCGTCGAGGGTCTGTGGTATCTGGGCAACCTGCTGGGCGAGGAGGAGCGGGCGATGGCCGAGGCCGCGCTGCTCCTGCCGGGCACGGGAGCGGCCACGGCCCCGTACGCCGGCGGGGCGTCCTTCCGTACCCTCACCGGTCCCGAGGGGCAGCCCCTGGCCACCCGGGACCGGGCGAGCTGCTGCATGTACTACACGCTGCGCCCCGAGGACACCTGCGTCACCTGCCCGCGCACCTGCGACACGGAGCGCGTCGCCCGTCTCGTCGCAACCTCTTAGCACGGAAGCCACCCCTTTGAGTGGCTGCTTTCGTTTCCTCCGGAAACACACGGGATTTCCGCGAGTATCAGTGCCCGAGTCACCCGTCATCCGGCGAGGCAAGGGACTGCCATGGAATTCAACGGGATACCGCTGAGCTGGGCGCTCCCGGCCGCCGTGCTGCTGCTCGGCGTGCTCGCGGCCGTCGCCGTCGTGGTGCGCGGCAGGCAGAGGGCCGACGAGCCCGCGGACTCCCGGGAGGCCGGCGAGCAGCGCCGCCGCCGCAGGGAGGCGATGTACGGCACGCTCGCGTACCTCCTGCTCTTCTGCTGCGCCGCGGTCGCCGCCGCACTCTCCTTTCACGGCCTGGTCGGTTTCGGCCGGCAGAACCTGGGCCTGTCCGACGGCTGGGAGTACCTGGTTCCCTTCGGGCTCGACGGCGCCGCGATGTTCTGCTCGGTCATCGCCGTGCGCGAGGCCAGCAACGGCGACGCGGCGCTCGGCTCCCGCCTGCTGGTGTGGACGTTCGCGGGCGCGGCGGCCTGGTTCAACTGGGTGCACGCGCCCCGCGGTACGGGCCACGCGGGCGCGCCGCAGTTCTTCGCGGGCATGTCGCTGTCGGCCGCGGTGCTCTTCGACCGGGCGCTGAAGCAGACCCGCCGGGCGGCGCTGCGCGAGCAGGGGCTCGTGCCGCGCCCGCTGCCGCAGATCCGGTTCGTCCGCTGGCTGCGGGCGCCGCGGGAGACGTTCCGGGCGTGGTCGCTGATGCTGCTCGAAGGCGTTCGCACACTGGACGACGCGGTCGACGAGGTGCGCCGGGACAGCAGGGACGAGGCTCGCCGGCGGGCGGAGGAGCGCGAGCACGCCCGGCTGGAGCGGGCCCGGCTCAAGGCCCTCGGCAAGCACCAGCGCGGGCTGGCCCCCGGTGAGCTGACCACGGCCCGCGCCGAGCCGTCGGTGGCGCTGCCACCGGAGCCGGTCACGGAGCCGGCGCACTTCCCGCCGCGGTCGCGTCCGGCGCGGGAGGGCAGACCCCCGGGCGGCGGCCGGCGGCCGGGCGGCCCGCCTCCCGCGAAGCCCGGCGCGGCGCCCGGGGGCCGGGACGAGGAGCTGTCGGCTCCGCTGGACACCCTGGAGCAGAGGCTCACGGCCATGGAGAACCAGCTCCGCTGACGGGGCTCCTCGGACGATCGAGGTGGTGGTGCCTCTTGCCCGGTCGGCCACGGGCAGGTTAGGCAGATCACAGCGACGACTGTGAGGAGCCGCGATGCACGACGACCGACTGCTGGCAGAGGGCCGGCTGGACCGCGCGCTGCGCCAGTTCATCCGCCCCGCCCAGTACACCGAGCGCGTCCCCCTGGAGCTGTCGGTGTGGCACCGCCCCGGCGAGCCGGTGCCGGCGGACGAGGCGCTGAAGGTCCCCCCGGAGGAGTACGAGCCCTTCGCCGTCGGCACCCCCTGGGGGCCGCCGTGGTCGACCAGTTGGTTCCGGTTGACCGGCACCGTGCCGGCGGCCTGGGCGGGACGCCGCGTCGAGGCGGTCATCGACCCCGGCTTCGGCACCGAGATGCCCGGCTTCCAGGCCGAAGGGCTCGTCTACGACGCGGCCGGGGCACCCGTCAAGGGCGTACACCCGCGCAACCGGCATGTGCCGATCGCGTCCCCCGCGGCCGGCGGCGAGCCCGTCCGGCTGCTGCTGGAGGCCGCCGCGAACCCCGCGGTCCTCCAGGACTTCACGCCCACCCTCCTCGGCGAGCTGCGCACCGCGGGTGACGCCCCGCTGTACACCTTCCGCTCCGCCGACCTCGCCGTGCTGAACGAGGAGGTGTGGCACCTGATCCTCGACATCGAGGTGCTGTCGGAGCTGATGCACGAGCTGCCGGTGGACCGCGGCCGCCGGCACGACATCCTGCACACGCTGGACCGCATGCTCGACGTACTCGACCTGCACGACGTGCCCGGCACGGCCGCGACCGCCCGCGAGGTGCTGGCCCCGGCGCTGGCGCAGCCCGCGTCGGCCAGCGCCCACCGGGCGTACGCCACCGGCCACGCGCACATCGACTCCGCCTGGCTGTGGCCGCTGCGCGAGACGGTGCGCAAGGCGTCGCGGACGTTCGCGAACGTCACCGAGCTGGCGCTGTCCGGGGACTACCCGGAGCTGGTCTTCTCCTGCTCGCAGGCGCAGCAGTACGCCTGGGTCAAGCAGAACCAGCCGAAGATCTACGAGCGCATCCGCGCCGCCGTGCAGACCGGCCAGTTCGTGCCGGTCGGCTCGATGTGGGTGGAATCGGACGCCAACATGCCGGGCGGCGAGGCGCTCGCGCGCCAGTTGATCCACGGCAAGCGGTTCTTCGCCGAGGAGTTCGGCGTGGACACCCGGGAGGTGTGGCTGCCGGACTCCTTCGGCTACACGGCGGCGTTCCCGCAGCTCGCGCGGCTGGCGGGAATCCGGTGGTTCCTCACCCAGAAGCTGTCGTGGAACCAGACCAACAAGATGCCGCACCACACCTTCTGGTGGGAGGGCATCGACGGCACCCGGGTCTTCACCCACTTCCCGCCGGTGGACACCTACAACGCGACCATGCACGCCGCGGAGCTGTCCCTCGCCGAACGCAACTTCGCCGACAAGGGGCGGGCCAGCATGTCGCTCGTGCCCTTCGGATACGGCGACGGGGGCGGCGGACCGACGCGGGAGATGCTGGAGAAGGCGCGCCGGCTGCGGTCGCTGGAGGGCTCGCCGCGGGTCCGGGTGGCCAAGGCCGCGGACTTCTTCGCGGCGGCGGAGGAGGAGTACGGGGCGGCGGCACCGGTGTGGTCCGGAGAGCTGTACCTGGAGTTCCACCGCGGTACGTACACCAGCCAGGCGGACACCAAGAGCGGCAACCGGCGCAGCGAGCACCTGCTGCGCGAGGCGGAGCTGTGGGCGACGGCGGCGGCGCTGGCGGATCCGGCGTACGCGTACCCGTACGAGGAGCTGGACCGGATCTGGAAGACGGTGCTGCTGCACCAGTTCCACGACATCCTGCCGGGCTCCTCGATCGCGTGGGTGCACCGGGAGGCGGCACAGACGTACGCCGCGGTGGCCGAGGAGCTGGCGGGGATCACCGCTGCGGCCGTGACCGCCCTCGGCGGGGACGGGCTCGCCGTGCTGAACGCGTCGCCGTACCACCGGGACGAGGTCGTGGAGCTGGCCGCCGACGAGTCGGCGGCGCTGCCGCCCGGGGCGGTGGCGCAGCCGCTGGGCGACGGACGGCGGCTGGCGCGGGTGAGCGCTCCGGGGCTGGGCGCGGGCACGGCGGGGACGGCCGCCGGCACCGAGGTGTCGGCGGTTGCGGAGGGCCAGGAGGTCGTCCTGGACAACGGGCTGCTGCGGGTCGTCGTCGACGGCGACGGGCTGCTGACCTCCGTCCGCGACCTGACCGCCGGCCGCGAGGTGCTGGCGCCGGGCGCCCGCGCCAACCTGCTGCAGCTCCACCCCGACCACCCCAACCAGTGGGATGCCTGGGACATCGACAAGTTCTACCGTCGTACCCGCACCGACCTCGTGGACGCGGAGTCGGTGGAGGTCACCGAGTCGGGGCCGCTGCGCGCCGCCGTGCGGGTGGTCCGTACCACCGGCAGGTCGCGGATCGTGCAGGACATCAGCCTGGCCGCGGACAGCGGGCGGGTGGACTTCACCACCGAGGTCGACTGGCGGGAGGAGGAGAAGGTACTCAAGGCCGCGTTCCCGCTGGACGTGCACGCGGACCGGTCCACGTCCGAGATCCAGTTCGGGCACGTGCACCGGCCGACGCACGCCAACACGAGCTGGGACGCGGCCAAGTTCGAGATCTGCGCGCACCGCTGGCTGCACGTGGGCGAGCCGGGGTACGGCGTGGCGGTGCTCAACGACGCCACGTACGGCCACGACGTGACGCGCGAGGAGCACGAGGCGGGTCTCGGCACGACGGTGCGGCTGACGCTCCTGCGGGCGCCGAAGTTCCCGGACCCGGAGACGGACCTCGGCGTCCACCGGTACCGCTACGCGCTGCTGCCGGGGGCGGACGTCGGCACCGCGGTGGAGCAGGGCCTGGCGCTGAACCTGCCGCTGCGCACGGCGCGCACGGCGGCGCGGGCACCGCTGGTGTCGGTGAGCGACCCGGCCGTCACAGTGGAGTCCGTCAAGGCCGCGGAGGACCGGAGCGGGGATGTGGTGGTCCGGGTGTACGAGTCGCGCGGGGGGCGGGCGTCGGGGACACTGACGACGTCGTTCCCCGTCGCCGGCGTACAGGTGACGGATCTGCTGGAGCGGCCGCTCGACTCGGCGGACGCGGCGGTGGAAGAGGACGGCGGGGTGGCGTTGCACCTGCGGCCGTTCCAGATCCTGACGCTGAGGATGCGGCCCGTACGGTGAGGCCGGAGGGGCCCGGCACCGCCGGGCCCCTCGCCTCAGCTCTCCCAGAGGGCCGCGGCGCCGCGGTCGTCGGCGAAGCCCTTGGCACGCATCTGGACGTCCGCCAGGAACGCCGCGAGCCCGGGCGGCGCCTCCTCGCCGCGCCACCGCTCCCCCAACTCGGCCGCCAGCCCGGGCGCGCCGCGCAGCGGCTCGGCGAACCCCGGGCTGCACAGCAGCAGCACGTCGCCGGGCCTGCCCTCGGTCGCCCGGAAGGCGAACGGGGCGGGCTCGCCGGGGTCGGGGGTGTCCACGAGCGCGCCGAAGCCGGGCGGCGGAGGGCCGGCCGGAGCGGTGCGCCGGGGCCGGCCGCCGAGATCGACGGTGAGCCGGGGATCGGCGGGCGGGGCCTCCTCCTGCACGGACTCCCCGTCGCGGGCGGTGGGCTCCAGGTCCTGCCACTCCGCCCCGCGCAGCCGGAAGAGGCCGCCGGGGCCGGTGCCGAAGAACACCCGGGTACGGCAGCCGGGGTCGGTGGACAGCAGCAGACAGCGCAGCCCGGCGGTGTAGCCGGCGGGATCCAGCCCGAACTCCTCGGCCTGCGCGCGCATCAGGCCGTACGTCCGCCCGGTCAGCCGGTGCAACCCGCCTTTCAGCGCGGCGCGCCGCCCGGTCCGGATGTCCTCCGACAGCCGCGCCCGGCTCCTGCCGACGGCCTCGCCCATCCACCGCACGAGCGAGTCGGCGGCCCGGTCGGTACGGGGCACGCCGCGGGCCCCGGTGGCGACGGCCACGAACACGAGCGCGTCGTCGCCGCCGCCGAAGCGGGCGGTGAGCACGGCGTCGCGCCGCTGCTCCCCGCGGTACCGGGGACTGTCGCCGCGGGTGGCGGCGGTCCGCAGCGTGAACGACCCGTACCGGGCCCCGTCGAGCACGGTGTCGGGCACCAGATCCCCGAGCGCCCCGGGCGCCACCTCCGGCAACGCGGTGGGCTCGGCCTCGTAGGCGGGCGGCCCGCCGCCGACGAACTTCCCGCCGCGGCGGGCCCATTCGGCGTCCGTGAGGGTGTCGGTGACGGACACCTGCCGCAGGCGCATGGTGGAGGGCGGGGGTTCGGAGTCGGCGGGCCCGCCGGCCGCGGGTGCGCTTGCCGCGGACGCGGCGGACGCGGGAGCGCCAGACACCGGTGCGCCAGACGCGGGAGCACCGGCCGGAGGGGGCGGGTCGGTGGTCTCGGCGGGGTCCGGCGACGACGGACGGGCGGAGGGCACCGGCGCGGAAGCCGCCGGGGGCGTCGGCCGAGCCGGGACGGGAGGTACGGATCCGGGCGACACGGGCCGCGCCGGGTCCGCTTGTGCCGCGCCCTCGTCGCCGGTCCCGACCGCCTCCGCAGGGGCGGGGGGCGGCACCGGACGGGCCGGGCCGGGCGGGACGTCGGAGGCGGGCCGGACCGGCGGGGGCGGCGCGGTCTCACCGGAACGGGGCCCGGCCGCCTCCGCCGGGCCGGGCGGCGCCGGCTGCCCGGAGAAAGGCGGTGCCGGTACGGGTGACTGTGGTGATCCGGGGGCCCCTTGGACCGGCGCGGCCCCGTCGGAACCGGCCTCAGCGGCCCTCTCGGTGACGGGCGGCGCGGCGTCCGCCGACGCGGGTGACTGTGGCGGTGTGCCGGCCGGAGCGGGCTCCCCGGCATCCCCGGGCCTGGCCGGCGCGGCGTCGTCCGGCGGGCCGGCGGACGCGGTGCCCTGCGGACCGGGTTCACCCGCCGCCGGTGACTCCGCGACGGCGGGCTCCGTCCGGCCGGGTAGCGCCGCGTCACGCGTGGTGCCGTCCGTCGCTTCCCGCGGGGCGCGGACCGCCGACTCCCACCACGGGCCGGGCTCTCCCGCGGCCGTCCCGGAGGGCTCCGCCGGCTCCGTACCCTCCGGCTCCGCAACCGCGGGCTCCGCAGCCGCGGGCTCCGCCGGTTCCGGGGCCGCGGGCCGCCGCCCGGGGGCCTGTCTCCCGTCCTCCCGCAGGCCGGCGAAGACGTCGTCCGTCCAGCCGCGGCCCGCCGCCGGGGCCTCCGACCGACGCTCCGTGAAGCCCGGGACGCCCGCCACCGACGGCGCCACGGCCCCGGTTGTCCCCAAGGCCCCGGAGGCAGTCGGCGGTGGGTAGTCGGGGTCCCGCATCTGGTCGTACGGTTCCGCCGCCGACCGCCGCGACGGCCGCGCCGATCCCGCGGGAGCCGGGTCCGTCTCCTCGTCCACCGTCCGTGCCACCGACGCGAAGCGGTCGTCGAGGGTGTCTCCCGCGCGCTGCGGACCCGCGTCCGGTACTCCCTCCTCGTACAGCTCGTGCCACCACTCGTCCTCGGTGCGGCGTTCCCCCGCCGTCTCCCCCTGGCGATCCATGCTCCTATTGTTCCCCGCCGTCCCCCGCCGCAACGGCAGGACCCGCAAGATCACCGCAAGGGCCTTCCACCCGACCCACCGGTGCGGTCAGGATGTGCAGGTGCTCGGAGCCATCGGACTCGACGACGTGCAGGAGTCGGCCTACCGCGCGCTGGTCGCACTCGGCGCCGCCGATGTCCCCGAGCTGGCGCGGCGGTTGACGCTGCCCGAGCCCGAGGCGGTGCGGACGCTGCGGCGGTTGGAGCAGCACGGGCTCGCGGCGCAGTCGTCGGCGCGGCCGGGGCGCTGGGTGGCGGCCCCGCCGTCGGTCGCGCTGGGGGCGCTGCTGATCCAGCAGCGGCACGAGCTGGAGCGCGCGGAACTGGCCGCCGCGCTGCTCGCGGAGGAGTATCGCGCGGAAGCCGGCGAGCCGGCCGACGTACACGACCTGGTCGAGGTGGTGACCGGTGCGGGCGCGGTGGCGCACCGGTTCCTGCAACTGCAGCTCGGCGCCGAGGAGGAGGTCTGCGCCCTGGTCACGCGGGAGCCGCTGGCCGTGCGCAGTCAGGACAACACCGCGGAGGAGAAGGCCGCGGGCCGCGGCGTACGGTTCCGGGTGGTGCTGGAGCGCTCCCGGCTGCTGGCCCCCGGTACGGTCGCCGAGGCAGCGGCGGCGCTGCGCCGGAACGAGGAGCTGCGGGTCGCGGACGAGGTGCCCACGAAGCTGGTGATCGCGGACGGCTCGACGGCGATGGTGCCGATGTTCGCCGGGGCGGGTGAGCCCGCCGCGCTCGTGGTGCACGCGAGCGGGCTGCTGGAGTCGCTGACGGGCCTCTTCGAGAGCCTGTGGCGCCAGGCGCTGCCGCTCCGGCTGACCGCGGGCGGCGCCGCGGTCGCGGAGCAGGCACCGGACGTGCCGGACACGGTGGACCTGCAGATCCTCGGCCTGTTGCTGGCCGGCCTCACGGACGCCAGCGCCGCCAAGCAACTGGACCTGGGGCTACGGACCGTACAGCGGCGGGTCAAGCGGCTGATGGAGATCGCCGGCGTACACACGCGGCTGCAACTGGGCTGGTACGCCCACCAGCGCGGCTGGTGCACGGACGAGGCGGACGGAAGCCGCTGACGTCCCGGGGCGGGCGCCGGGCGCGCCCACTGCCGCCGGCCCCGCCTCAGCCCCTGCCCTTGCGTACTCGCGTCTCGCGGTCCGCCGCGTCCCGGCGCTTGTACTCCCGCCGTCGCTCCGCCTGCACCCGCTGATCGGTGCGCGCCGCTATGCGGGCGTTCTCGCGCCGGAGCTTGCGGTAGCTGTCCAGGCGGCGCGGGTGCAGCTCGCCGTGCTCCAGCGCCGCGACGACCGCGCAGCCCGGCTCGGCGGTGTGCGTGCAGTCGTGGAAGCGGCAGCCCGCGGCCAGTTCCTCGATCTCCGCGAAGACCTGACCGAGGCCGTCGTCGGCCTCCCAGAGGCCGACGCCGCGCAGGCCGGGAGTGTCGATGAGGACGCCGCCGCCGGGCAGCGGCAGCAGGTCGCGGGAGACGGTGGTGTGCCGGCCCTTTCCGTCCGCGTCGCGTACCGCGTGGACCCGCTGCGCGTCCGCGCCGAGCAGGGCGTTGGCGAGCGTGGACTTCCCGGCGCCGGAGGCGCCGAGCAGCACGGAAGTGCCCGCGGACAGCGCCGCGGCCAGCCGGGGGACGCCGGCGCCGGTGGCGGCGCTGACCGCGAGGACGGGGGTGCCCGGCGCGACCTCCTCCGTGTCGGTGACGAGGTGGCCGAGGACGACGGGGTCCTCGACCAGGTCGGCCTTGGTGAGCGCGACCAGCGGCTGTGCACCGCTGGACCAGGCGAGGGACAACAGCCGCTCCAGCCGTGCCGGTTCGATGTCCGCGGCGCGCGTCGCCGCCAGCGAGACGGCGATCACGGCGTGGTCGACGTTGGCGGCGACGACCTGGCCCTCGGAGCGTTTGGACGACGCCGAGCGCAGGAAGGCGGTGCGGCGCGGCAGCAGGGCGCGTACGGCGAACCGCTCGCCCGGTTCGAGCGCCGCCCAGTCGCCGGTGCAGGGCAGCCGGGTGAGGTCGGCGGTGCGGCCCGCGGCACGGTCGGGGGCGGCGAGGGCGGCGGTGGTGGCGCGGACGGGGCCGGCGTCGGTGAGGGCGATGCAGGAGCCGCGGTCCACCCGGGCGATACGGCCGGGGATCAGTCCTTCGCACTCGTACGGCGCGAAGGCGTCGGCGGCGGCCTCATCCCAGCCGTAGGCGAGCAGGCGACGAGGTGCGGGGAGGTGTGTCAACAGAGTGACCCTTCAGAAAGGAGCGGGCGTACGGCGGTCCTGCGGGGACTGTGCCCCTGACGGCTTCGGTCATGGCCCTCACCTCCCTGGTCGATACCGGTCACGTGGTGCGCTGAAAGCGTATGCAGGCGCGCACGTATCCCGCCAGGGAATTTCCCCGCCGCCGGGACACCCGCCGCGCTCGGACGGCGGGGAGCGGCGATCGGCGGCATGCTTGTCGGCACGGGGGCGTCGCCGGGTGCCGGCTCCGCCTCCGTACCCCTGACCTCCCTCGACCTCCCCTTGCCCCCTTGCCCCCTTGCCCGCCTTCCCCCAGACCCCGCGACATGGACCGAGGTGACCGACGTGGCGTCCAACGAGGAGATCGCCGCGCTCCTGCAGGAGTACGCCGACCTGCTGTCCATCACCGGCGGCGACGCCTTCAAAGCGCGCGCCTACGAGCGCGCCGCCCGCGCGATCGCCGGCCACTCCGCCGACGTGGCCGGGCTCGACACCAAGGACCTGAAGGCCATCCCCGGGGTGGGCGCCTCCATCGCCGGCAAGGTCGTCGAGTACCTGCGTACGGGCCGGGTGGCGGCCATCGACGAGGCGCGCGCCCGGATCCCGGCCGGGGTCCGCGAGCTGATCGCGATCCCCGCCCTGGGTCCCAAGCGCGCGCTGCTCCTGTACCAGGAGCTCGGCGTGTCGTCCGTCGACGAGCTGGCCGCGGCCATCGCCGAGCACCGGCTGCGCGATCTGAAGGGCTTCGGGCCGAAGAGCGAGGAGAAGCTGCTCCACGGCATCGACCTGCTGCGCTCGTCCACCGGCCGGATCCCCGTCGACACGGCGCTGGCGCTCGCCGACGACATCGTCGCGCGGCTCTCCGCGGCGACGGGCTGCGAGCGCTGCGCGTACGCGGGCTCGCTGCGCCGGCGCCGCGGGACCGTCGGCGACCTCGACGTGCTCGCCGCCGCGAGCGACTCCGCGCCGCTGATGGCGGCGTTCACCGGGCTGCCGCTCGTCGCCGAGGTCATCGGCACCGGCGAGACGAAGACGAGCATCCGCACCACCAACGGCGTCCAGGTCGACCTGCGGGTCGTACCGCCGGGAGCGTGGGGCGCGGCGCTGCAGTACTTCACCGGGTCCAAGCAGCACAACATCCGCCTTCGTGAGATCGCCGTGCGCAAGAAGCTGAAGCTGTCGGAGTACGGCCTCTTCCACGCCCGCAGCGACCGCCGCATCCGGGTCACCACCGAGGAGGACGTGTACGCCCGCCTCGGCCTGCCCTGGATCCCGCCGCCGCTGCGCGAGGACCGCGGCGAGATCGAGGCCGCGACCGCCGGCGAGCTGCCGGAACTCCTCGCGGAGGACGACCTGCGCGGCGACCTGCACACCCACACCGACCTCACCGACGGCATCGACACGCTGGAGGCGATGGTGGAAGCCGCCCGGGAGCGCGGCTACGCCTACTACGCGATCACCGACCACGCGCCCGAGCTGCGCATGCAGCGCATGACGAAGGAGAAGATGCTCGCCCAGCGCGCGAGGGTGGCGGAGCTGGACGCACGCTACCGGCGTGGCAGGGGCGGGATGCGGCTGCTGCACGGCACGGAGCTGAACATCGCTCCGGACGGCTCGGTCGACTGGCCGGGCGGCTTTCTGGAGACGTTCGACCTGTGCGTGGCCTCGGTGCACTCGCACTTCACCCAGTCGAGGGACGAGATGACCCGCCGTTTCCTCGCGGCGGTGGAGAACCCGCACGTGCAGGTCATCGGGCACCCCACCACCCGTAAGGCGGGCAGACGGCCGGCGGTCGACGCCGACTGGGACGCGGTCTTCGCGGCCTGCGCCCGTACGGGGACGGCGCTGGAGGTCAACGCGCACCCGAACCGGCTCGACCTGCCGGACGAGCTGATCCTGCGGGCGCGGACCCACGGCGTGAAGTTCGCCGTGGACAGCGACGCGCACTCGGTGCCGGACCTGGCGAACATGCGCTACGGGGTGGGTATCGCGCAGCGCGGCTGGCTGACGAAGGAGGACGTGATCAACACGTGGCCGCTGGCGCGGCTGCGCCGCTTCCTGCGCGCGAAGTCTTCGTGAGGCGACAGCGGGACCGCTCACCTCACCCCGTGCCGCTTGCCCTCCTCGTGCGCCGCCGACTTCCCCGGCTCGGCCCGCTCCACCCACGGGTGCTGCCCCGGCCGGCCCGGGTCCTTCGCCCGGGCCCGGCGCTCCTCCTCCTGCGCCTCCTCCTCTTCCTCGGCGTGCTCCGGCTCCGGCTCGCGCGCCCGCTCCTCCGCCGAGGCGTCCCCGTCGAGCCCGCGAAGGCGCGCCTGCCGCTCCGCCGAGGCCGCCGCGACCACCCTGGCCGCCGCCTCCTCCCGGGCACGGGCCGTCTCGGCGCGGCCGGTGGCGGTGGCGACGGACGGCCAGACGCGGTCGAACGCGGCGTTGACCGCCGCGCCGACCAGCACCGCGAACGCCGACACGCCGAACCACAGCAGTACCGCGACGGGCGCGGCCAGCGACCCGTAGATCGTCGGGCCCTCCACCGCGTTCAGCAGGTAGAGCCGCAGCAGCACGCTGCCCAGCAGCCACATGCCGAGCGCCACCAGCGCCCCGGGCAGGTCCTCCCGCCACGGCGAACGCACGGGGACGGCCGCGTGGTAGAGCGTCGTCAGAAAGGCGACCGACAGCACGACGACGACCGGCCAGTACAGCACCCGTAGGGCCGTCTCGCTCCACGGCAGCATCTTCACCACCGCGTCCGGCCCCGCCACCGTCAGCGGCAGCGCGACCACGCCGATGACCAGCGCCACGAGGTACAGCCCGAAGGCGAGCAGCCGGGTCTTGACGATGCCGCGATGGCCTTCGAGCCCGTACATGATGGTGATGGTGTCGATGAAGACGTTCACGGCGCGCGAGCCCGACCACAGCGCGAGGGCGAAGCCGAACGAGATGAGGTCCGGGCGCCCGCCCCGGGTGACGTCGTCGAGCAGCGGGCGGACGATCTGGTCGACGCCCTTGGCGGTCAGGACCGTGTCGGAGGCGTCGATGATGTTGTGCCGGATGGTCTCCACGTCGATGAGCCACTGGTCGAAGTAGCCCAGCAGGCCCAGCAGGCCGAGGAGCAGCGGCGGCAGCGACAGCAGGCTGAAGAACGCGGCCTCGGCGGCGAGACCGATCACGCGGTACTGCATGCAGGTGTTGACGGTGTCCTTCAGCAGCAGCCACGCCACGCGGCGCTTGGGCAGGTTCTGGTACAGGGCGCGGGCGCGGCGCAGCCGGGCGCGGGGGCCACCGCTTCCGTCCTGTTCCGCACCCGTTTCCCGTTCTGCTCCCACCTGCCTACCGTAGCTGTCATGGCAGCAGGTACTCATACGGTGACGAATCAGGCACCTCCCCTGGTGGGCTACGACGTCTACGCCGCGGACGCGGCCCTTACCGAGGCCGTGGAGCGGCACGTCGCGCCCGAGCGGCACACCGAGGTGCGCGCGGAGCTGACCGCCCTCGGCCGCGCGGCAGGCTCCGCCGAGGTGCAGCGGTGGGGCGCCGAGGCGAACGCATCGCCTCCGGTGCTGCACACCCACGACCGCTACGGCCACCGCCTCGACGAGGTCGTCTTCCACCCCGCCTGGCACCGGCTGCTGGAGCGCGGCGTCGCCGCCGGGCTGACCGACGCATGGGGCCGGCCGGACGGGCACGTACGGCGGGCCGCCGGCTTTCTGGTGTGGACCCAGGCCGAGGCGGGGCACGGCTGTCCGCTGTCGATGACGCACGCCGCGGTCCCTGCGCTGCGCGCGCAGCCGGAGCTGGCGGCGGCGTGGGAGCCGCTGCTGACCTCGCGGGTGTACGAACCGGGCCCGGCGCCCGCCGCCGCGAAGGCGGGCGCGCTCGCCGGGATGGGCATGACGGAGAAGCAGGGCGGCTCGGACGTACGGGCCACCACCACCCGCGCGGAGCCGGCCGGGGACGGCATGTACGCGCTGACGGGCCACAAGTGGTTCTGCTCGGCGCCGATGTCGGACGCCTTCCTGGTGCTCGCCCAGGTACCGGCCGGCACCGGGCAGAGCAGGCCGACCTGCTTCCTGCTGCCGCGCGTGCTGCCGGACGGCAGCCGCAACACCTTCCTCCTCCAGCGGCTGAAGGACAAGCTCGGCAACCGCTCGAACGCCTCCGCGGAGGTCGAGTTCGACGGTACGACGCTCGCCTGGCGGGTCGGCGAGGAGGGCCGGGGCATCCCGGCGATCATCGAGATGGTCGCCGCCACCCGGGTCGACTGCGCCACGGCCGCCGCGGCCGTGATGCGCCGGGCGGTGGCGGAGGCCGTGCACCACTGCACGTACCGCACGGCGTTCGGCAAGGTGCTCACCGACCAGCCGCTGATGCGCAACGTGCTGGCGGACCTGGCGCTGGAGTCGGAGGCGGCGACGGCGCTGGCGCTGCGGCTGGCGGCGGCGTACGACGCGGACACGGACGAGGAGCGCGCCTTCGTGCGGCTGGCGGTGCCGGCGGCGAAGTACTGGGTGACGAAGCGGTGCACGCCGGTCGTGACGGAGGCACTGGAGTGCCTGGGCGGCAACGGGTACGTGGAGGAGTCGGGGATGCCGCGGCTGTTGCGCGAGGCGCCGCTGAACTCGATCTGGGAGGGCTCCGGCAACGTACAGGCGCTCGACCTGCTGCGCGCGCTGGGACGGGAGCCGGGTGCCCTCGACGCGGTGCTCACCGAGATCGGCCGGGCGCGCGGCGCGGACCACCGGCTGGACCGGGCGGTGAAGGACCTGCTGACGGAGCTGGCGGACCTGGAGGGCGTCGAGACGCGGGCACGCCGGCTGGCGGAACGGCTGGCGCTGGTGCTGCAGGGGACGCTGCTCGTACGGCACGCACCCGCCGCGGTCGCGGACGCCTTCTGCGCCTCGCGGCTGGGCGGCGAGTGGGGTGCCGCGCCGGGGACACTGCCGCACGGGCTGGATCTGCGTGCGGTGGTGGACCGGGCCCGGCCGGAGCCGAACGCCTAGCGGGTGCGGGACGCGACAGCGGAAGGCCCCCTCGCGCAGGGTGGAGAGGCGGCCTTCCGCGGTGCAGGGCGTCGGAAAGCGGTGCCGCGCCGACTCGGCACCCCCTCCGCTTGTCAACCCCGGTCCACTCAACTCCCCGCGCACACGCGGACGCAAAGGTTGCACACCGTTGCAGCTTGCTGCTGCGGCGCGCTCGGTTTGGTCCAAGAGGTGGGCGCGGGGCGGCGACGCGGGCACCATTGACCCCGGACCGGCTGAACGAACATGCCAGCAGGGAGTGTTGTGCCGGAAAGTGCGGATGCGGGCGGCGGCGGGCGGGGACACCGGCAAGCGGGCCGGATGCGCGGCCCACGGACCGGCTGGGGCCGTGCGCGGACCGGCCCCGGCGCAGTCACGGGCGGTCGTACCGGTGGGGAGCGTACCGGCAGGCGGGCCGCCGAGGCGTACGCCGTCCCCCTGCCCGGGCTGCCGCTGCCCGTTGACGGGCAGCGCGCGGTGATCATCGACTCGTGGCGCCGCGCGGAGGAGCGCGGCCTGGACCGCGAGGGCGGCCGGCCGCGGCGGCTGGGCGTCGCGGAGCTGGAGTGGCGGCGGCGTACGGCGGGGGTCGGCGTCCTGCGCGACGTGCTGCGCGAGGGGCTGATCCCGGCCGAGGACACCGTGCCCGAGCACGTCGTCGTGGTCACCGACGCCGACGGTGTGGTGCTGTGGCGCGACGGGGAGCGCGCGATGCTCAACGCGGTGAGCCGCATCGGGCTGGCGGAGGGCGCGAGTTGGAGCGAGGACTCCGTGGGCACCAACGGCATCGGCACGGCGCTGGCCACCGGCCACCCCGTGGGCGTCTACGGCGACGAGCACTTCCTGCGCCACTGCCGTACGTGGAGCTGCGCCGCCGCACCGCTGACCGACCCGCGCGACGGGCGGGTGCTGGGCGTGGTCAACGTCACCGGCCCGGCGCGCACGATGCCGACGATCTCGCTGGCGTTCGTCACCGCCGTCGGCCGGGTCGCGGAGGGCGAGCTGCGGGACCGCCACTGGACGGCGCTGGGACGGCTGCGGGCGGTCGCGGCGCCCGTCCTCGCCGGTATCGGCGGCCGGGCGCTGGCCGTGGACGAGCACGGCTGGGCGGCGGCAGCCACCGGCATGGTGCCGCCGGAGCGGGTGGCGCTGCCGGAGCCACCGGCGGCCGGCGCGTACGTGCTGCCGGGTCTCGGGCGGTGTGCGCTGGAGCCGCTGCCGGGCGGCGGGTGGCTGGTACGGGTCGAGCCGGAGGGCTCGGCGCCGGCGCCGACGCGGGTCGTGCTGGACCTGACCCGGCCGGCGTCGCCGAGCCTGGCGGTGCTGGGCGGCACGGGGCGGTGGTCGCAGCAGGTGAGCCCGCGACACGCGGAGTTGCTCTATCTGCTGGCGGTGCACCGCGACGGGTTCAGCTCCACGGCACTGGCCGACGCGCTCTTCGGCGACCCGGGGCGCACGGTGACCGTCCGGGCGGAGGTGTCCCGGCTGCGCCGGAAGGTCGGCGGGCTGCTCGCGCACCGGCCGTATCGTTTCTCCGACGACATCGACGTCCAGCTCCTGCTTCCCGCCCGCCCCGCGGACCTGCTGCCCCGGTCCACGGCCCCGGCGGTCCTGGCCGCCCGCCACTGAGCGGGGCCCGCGACCGGTGACACCGTACGCCGCGGTGGGCCCCGACCCGCCCCCGCCCCGCGAGCCGGTCAGCCTCCGCAACGGGCACCGGGTCTCCGGCCGACGGCGGCCGGGCACCGACGGCACCCGTCCCGGCCCCACGCGGCCGTGGCCGTCCGCCCGTGGTGATCGCCGAGTGGCCGGGAGTTCCGGCGGGCCCGGGCGTCCTACGCGGACAGCGGCAGCGGCTGGGCCGCGCACGCCTCGTCGTACCGGCGCGCCAGCAACTCCGCCAGCTCCGGCGCCGCACCCAGCACCGGGGCGAGCACGTCCGCCCGTGCCTCGGTGGCGCCGTGCACGATGCGGTCGGGCAGGAATCCCGGCGCGATGACGTACGGCGCGACCGCCACCCGCTCGGCGCCCGCCGCGCGCAGTGCGCGCACGGCGTCGGCCGTGCGGGGAAGCGCCGCGGAGGCGAACGCGGGCCGAACAGCGCACCATCCAGCGGTACGCCGCCACTCCCGCGCGGTCTCGGCGACACTCGCGATCGCCTCCGGGTCGGAGGAGCCCGCCGCGGCCAGCACGACGCCCGTGCGGGCCCGCTCGGCGGGCGAATACCGCCGGACCTGCGCCATCCGGCGGTCCAGCGCCGCCGTCAGCAGCGCATCCGGGCCCAGGACGCCGCCCTGGGTCACGCGCAGCCGCGGCAGCGCGGAGCGCACCTCATCCAGGACGGCGGGGATGTCGGACTTGGCGTGGAAGGCGCGGGCCAGCAGCAGCGGCAGCGCGACGACATCCCGTACCCCCTGGTCGTACAGCCTCCGCAGCGCCCCCGGCACACGCGAAGCGCAGTGGTCCAGATAGCAGGTCTCCACCCGCGCGTACGGCCGCACGGCCGCCACCCGCGCCGCGAGCGCGGCGACGGTGGCGGCGTGCCGCGGGTCGCGGCTGCCGTGGGCGACGATCAGCAGTACGGGATACATGACTCGTAACGCTAGGACGGTCCGGTCGGGGATCGGTCAGGTCGCGCCGGAGGGCTCAGACGTTGATGCCGCACTCGGTCTTGGCGAAGCCCGCCCAGCGGCCCGCGCGGGCGTCCTCGCCGGGGGCGACCCGGCGGGTGCACGGCGCGCACCCGATGGAGGGGTAGCCGTCGGTCAGCAGCGGGTTCGTCAGCACGCCGTGCTCGGCGACGTAGCTCTGCACGTCCGCCTCGGTCCAGCGGGCGATCGGCGAGACCTTCACCTTGCGCCGCTTGGCGTCCCAGCCGACGACGGGGGTGCCCGCGCGCGTCGGCGACTCGTCGCGGCGCAGCCCGGTGGCCCAGGAGTCGTACGCGGCGAGGCCGTCCTCCAGCGGCTGCATCTTGCGCAGCGCGCAGCACAGGTCGGGGTTGCGCTCGTACAGCCGCGGGCCGTACTCGGCGTCCTGCTCCGCGACCGTCAGCCGGGGGGTGAGCGAGACGACGTTCACGTCCATCACGGCGGCCACCGCGTCGCGGGTGCCGAGGGTCTCGGGGAAGTGGTAGCCGGTGTCGAGGAACAGGACGTCCACGCCCGGCATGACGCGGGACGCCAGATGCGCGACGACCATGTCCTGCATGGACGAGGTGACACAGAAGCGCTTGCCGAAGGTGTCCGCCGCCCAGCGCAGGATCTCCAGCGCCGGGGCGTCCTCCAGTTCACGGCCGGCCCGCTCGGCAAGCGCCGCGGTATCCGTATCCGCCTCTTCGATGACCGTCATCGGTTGTGGTTCCCTCCATCGCTGTCGGGACGCAGGCCGTCGGCCAGCAGCCCGAGGAACGAGAGTGTGAAAGCGCGGTTGCAGGACCTGCACTCCCACGCTGTGCCTCCTCCGCGGGAGGCCCCCTCCTCCGAGGGGCGCAGGTCCTCGTCTCCGCAGTACGGGCAGTAGAACGGCGCCGCCCGCCCGCTCACTTGAGGTCCTCCTCGCCGGCGCGTGCCACCCACTGGGCGAACCGCTCGCCCTCTTCGCGCCCGGCCGTGTAGCGGGTGAGCACGCGCTCGACGTACGCGGGGAGCTGCGCGGCGGTGACCTTCAGGCCGCGCACCTTGCGGCCGAAGCCCGGGTCCAGGCCGAGGCTGCCGCCGAGGTGGACCTGGTAGCCCTCGACCTGCTCGCCGTTGTCGTCGGTGACGAGCTGCCCCTTGAGACCGATGTCCGCCACCTGGATACGCGCACAGGAGTTGGGGCAGCCGTTGAGGTTGATGGTGATCGGCTCGTCGAAGTCGGGCAGCCGCCGCTCCAGCTCGTCGACGAGCGCCGCGCCGCGGGCCTTCGTCTCGACGATCGCCAGTTTGCAGAACTCGATGCCGGTGCAGGCCATCGTGCCGCGCCGGAACGCCGACGGCGTGACCTGGAGGTCCAGCGCCTCCAGCGCCTCGCGCAACGGGGCGACCCGGTCCTCCTCGACGTCGAGGATCAGCATCTTCTGTTCGACCGTGGTACGGAGCCGGTCGGAGCCGTGCTGCGCCGCCAGTTCGGCGATCTTCGTCAGCGTGCCGCCGTCGACGCGGCCGACGCGGGCGGCGAAGCCCAGGTAGTAGCGGCCGTCGTGCTGCCGGTGCACCCCGATGTGGTCGCGCCAGCGCTCGGCGGGCACCTCGGGGCCGGGGCCGTCGGCGAGCGTACGCAGCAGGTACTCGTCCTGGAGCACCTGGCGGAACTTCTCCGGGCCCCAGTCCGCGAGCAGGTACTTCAGCCGGGCCCGGTTGCGCAGCCGGCGGTAGCCGTAGTCGCGGAAGATGCCGACGACGCCCTCGAAGACGTCCGGCACCTCCTCCAGCGACACCCAGGCGCCGATCCGCACCCCCAGCTTGGGGTTGGTCGACAGACCGCCGCCGACCCAGACGTCGAACCCCGGGCCCAGCTCCGGATGTTCGACGCCGACGAAGGCGACGTCATTGATCTCGTGCACGATGTCGAGCTGCGGGGAGCCGGAGACCGCGCCCTTGAACTTCCGGGGGAGGTTCGAGTACGCGGGGTTGCCCACGATGCGCCGCTGAATCTCCTCCAGCGCCGGGGTGCCGTCGATGATCTCGTCCGCGGCGATGCCGGCGACCGGGGAGCCGAGGACGACGCGCGGGACGTCGCCGCACGCCTCGGTGGTGGACAGCCCCACGGACTCCAGCCTGCGCCAGATCTCCGGGACGTCCTCGATCCGGATCCAGTGCAACTGGATGTTCTGCCGGTCGGTGAGGTCCGCCGTGCCGCGGGCGAACTCCTGCGAGATCTCGCCGATCGTCCGCAACTGGGTGACCGTCAGCCGCCCGCCGTCGACGCGGACGCGGAGCATGAAGTACTCGTCGTCCAGCTCGTGCGGCTCCAGGACCGCCGTCTTGCCGCCGTCGATCCCGGGCTTGCGCTGGGTGTACAGCCCCCACCACCGCATCCGGCCGCGCAGGTCGGCGGGGTCGATGGAATCGAAGCCGCGCTTGGAGTAGATCGTCTCAATGCGTGTCCGCACATTGAGACCGTCGTCGTCCTTCTTGACTTGCTCGTTGGAGTTGAGCGGCGTGAAGTGGCCGGCGGCCCACTGGCCTTCGCCGCGGTGGCGGCCGGCCTTGCGGCGACCGGCCGCGGCGGGGCGCGAGGAGGAGTTAGCCATGACAGGAGTGTCCTTAGGGCAGGCGAAGGGGCCGGCCGTGGGCGCGCACGACCCTGATTGACCTGCGCAAACGGTTCTTCGGCAGGGCGGCGCTGCAGGGGCGCGCGCGGGCGTCCGCGACAGTGGGGACGGCTGGGCGGCGGCGGGAGGTCGGCGGTGCTGTGACTTTCAGCCCGCCGGACAGATGGCGCTGGACATGCGGCCGAGATCGACGTGACGCCGACTCACCAGGGCGACTCCAGCTCGATCCATGGAGAGAGCGTGGCATGGGGTGCCGTGGATCGTCCACAGTGATCCGCCATACGGACACTACCGTCTTGTTATATGGACAATGAGGGTGACGGGGCTACTTTCCCGCCCCGCCGGCGGCGACGTCCCCCGTCTGCACGTCGAAGATCCGGAAGCCGCGGCGCCGGTAGTTGTCCAGGGCGTACGGGCCGTCATCGCTGCAGGTGTGCACCCACACCCGGCGCGTGCGTGCCCGCCCGGGCCACCTCCCGGCCAGGTCCCAGGCGCGCGCGGTGCCGACGGAGAGCAGGTGCCCGCCGATGCGCCGGCCGCGGAACGCCGGCAGCAGCCCGAAGTAGGTGATCTCCACCACGCCGTCCGGCTGCCCCTCCAGTTCCAGATACCCGGCGGGCGTCCCGCTCTCGTACGCCACCCACGTCTCGGTCCCCGGCTGCTCGACGAAGGCGCGCCAGCGCTCCTCGTCCCACACCAGCCGGTCCGTCCACGACACGTCGGCCCCGACGGCGCCGTAGAGATAACGGCTGAACCCCGGCGACGGGATCCGGGCGCGCACCACGGTCAGCTCCCCGGCCGCGACGGCCGCCGGCACGGCCGCCGGACGGAGATCGTCTTCGGCGGTCTGCTCCAGTGACCAGGTGGTCAGGGCGGTGCTCTCCACAGGGGAATCAGACCATGGCGCACGGTGCCTTGCGGACCCGGGTGCGGTGCAGGAATCTGCCTCACGACCCCTTGCCCGCGGGCGGGCGCCGCCCGTAGCTTATGGCAAGCGCTTTCTGTGGCCTTGGCCACTGTCGCAGCACCGCACCAGGCACCACTCGGCACCACCTGGCACCACCTCACCGCACGACCGCAGGACGACCTTCGGAACAGGCCGCCACGGTCACCGCCCGGACGCCACCCGGGCGGGGGGCCGGGAGCCGTTCCGCCGTCCGCAAGAACTGCCCCGGCGACGGCCACGTGTTCAACCTCGATTGGATGCATCTCGAGTGACAACGGCACAGGACGACCTCAAGGCGCCCGCCGCCGTCCCGACCGCCCCCGAGCGGACGGGACGGCGCGGAGTGCGCCTCGGCAACCAGCTCGCCGCCTTCGGCTCCGCCGTGTGGCGGCCCCTCATCGTGCTCGCCGTGATCGGCCTCGTCTGGTGGTTCGTCACCGCGCGGGAGATGGTCGAGCGCTACCTCGTCCCCACCCCCGGCTCGGTCTTCGAGGTCATGTGGGAAGACCGCTCGATGCTGGCGGAGCACACCTATGTGACGCTGTACGAGACGGTCATCGGCTTCCTGCTGGCGGCCCTCATCGGCATCGCCGCCGCGGTGCTCATCGTCTACTCCAGGACCGCCGAGCGCTCGCTCTACCCGATCATCCTCTTCGCCCAGGTCATCCCGAAGATCGCCATCGCGCCGATCCTCATCGTGTGGTTCGGCACCGGGCTGTCGCCGAAGATCATCCTGGCGGTGCTGATCGCCTTCTTCCCCGTCGTCGTCTCCGGCGTCGCCGGGCTGCGCGACACCGACCCCGAACTGCTGGACCTCTCCGCGACGATGGGCGCCAGCCGGTGGAACGTCTTCGTCAAGGTCCGCTTCCCCGGCGCGCTGCCGCAGCTCATGGCCGGGCTGAAGGTCGCGGTGACCCTGGCGGTGGTCGGCGCCGTCGTCGGCGAGTTCGTCGGCGCCAGCGAAGGGCTCGGCTACATCCTGCTGCTCGCCAGCGGCAACCTGAACTCCGCGCTGCTCTTCGCGGACCTGATCCTCATGTCGGCGATCGGCGTGGTGCTGTTCGTCGTCATCGAGGTCGCCGAGTCCCTGCTCATCCCGTGGCACGCCAGCCGCCGCGAGGGCTCCAGCGTGACGATGGCGACGACCTGAGCGGGCCCGTGCACCGCCGTTTCCGTTCCGTTCGCGTCACTGACGCCGCAGCCCGTATCCCGCAGAACCGGACCACCCAGGAAGGCAACGACATGAAACGCACCGCGGCGACACTCACCCTGCTGAGCGCGCTGCTCGCCACGGCCGCCTGCGCTCCCGACACGTCCGACGACGACGGCGGCGACTCGGGCGGCGAGGGCAACGGCAAGAAGGTCACGCTGACCCTCAACTGGGTGCCGTACGGGGAGCACGCCGCCTTCTACTACGGCGTGGAGAAGGGCTTCTACGCCGACGAGGGCATCGACCTGGAGATCAAGCCCGGCAACGGCTCCGGCGCCACCATCCAGCAGGTCGCGCAGAACAAGACCGACTTCGGCTGGGCCGACACCCCGCCGCTGATGGCCGGCATCGGCGAGGGCATGGAGGTCAAGAGCCTCGGCGTGTACCTCCAGAAGGGCCCGTCCTCCGTGCAGTTCGTCTCCGACGAGAACATCAAGGAGCCGGCCGACCTGGAGGGCAAGACCGTGGCGGGCACGCCGGGCGACGCCATGTACGCCACCTTCCCCGGCTGGCTCGAAGCCAACGACGTGGATGTGTCGAAGGTCAAGGTCGTCAACGTCCAGCCGGCGGACAAGATCTCCCAGCTCGCCGCCGGCAAGGTCGACGCCATCATGGGCTTCTTCCACGACCAGGGCCCGACGATCGAGAACACGACCGGCGAGACGGTCGACTACATCCTCTTCTCCGACTTCGGCATGAACGTCCTGGGCACCGGCATCGTCGCCTCCGACAAGCTGCTGGCCGAGGACCCCGAGCTGGCGAAGGCGTTCGTCCGGGCCACCACCAGGTCCTGGCAGGAGGTCGAGGCCAACCAGGACGAGGCCGTGAAGATCATGTCCGAGGCCGCGACCGAGCCGCCGCCGGACAACGTGCTCGCCAACCAGCTCAAGGACACGCTGCCGCTGCTGAAGGGCGACGGCGGCGGGATCGGCGTCAACTCCGAGGAGTCGTGGCAGGAGACTATCGACCTGCTGTCGGACGGCGGGATGCTGAAGGAGGCCAAGAAGCCCGCCGACTACTGGGACGCGTCGTACGCCGCTAAGGGGTGAGCAGTGCCGCAGCTCGAAAAGAAGAAGGCCGCCGCGAGCGACGCGGCGGCGTCGGCAAGCATCGACATCCGTGAGGTGACGTGCACGTTCACGACGAAGCGCCGTCGCACCACGGCGGTCGACGGGGTCTCGATGCGGATCGAGCCCGGTGAGTTCGTCTCCATCCTCGGCCCGTCGGGCTGCGGCAAGTCGACCCTGCTGAAGATGATCGCCGGTCTCGTGCTGCCGACGACGGGCCAGGTCAGCCTGCTCGGCCGGGAGGTGAAGGGCCCGCAGCGCAACATCGGGTTCGCCTTCCAGCGGGCCGCGCTGCTGCAGTGGCGCGGGGCGCGGAAGAACATCCTGCTGCAGGCCGAGATGCGCGGCATGGACAAGCAGACCGCGGCCCGCCGGGCGGACGAGCTCATCGAGCTGACCGGCCTCAAGGGCTTCGAGGACGCCCTGCCGCACGAGCTGTCCGGCGGCATGCAGCAGCGCGTGGCGCTGTGCCGCGCGCTGCTGCACGAGCCGCCGGTGCTGCTGCTCGACGAGCCGTTCGGCGCGCTGGACGCGCTGACGCGGGAGCATCTGAACGTCGAGCTGAACCGCATCTGGCGGGAGACGGGCACGACCATCGTGCTGGTCACCCACTCCATCTCGGAGGCCGTCTACCTCGGCACCCGGGTGGAGGTGATGAGCGCCCGTCCGGGCCGGATCGTCGAGACGATGCCGGTGGAGCTGCCGCCGGCCCGCGACTACGGAAAGGTCATGTCGGCCCCGGAGTTCGAAACCCTGGCGGCCCGCATCCGCGGCCTCCTGGGGGGCGCGCACTAGCCCGCGGCGCCGGTACCTCCGCCGCCCGGGGCACCGCGCGATGCGCGGCGCCCCGGGCGCGGTGTTTCCCTGCCGATGGTTCGCAGTATGGCGAGCGCCGGCTGGCGCTGGAAAAACCCGCGGGCAGATGTAACAAACGCTTCATATTGTTTCGGAATTACGTCGGCAACTCCCAATCGGGGCACGGGGTTTGCGTGCACGGCGGCATCTCTGCGATCGTGCGGGCATGCCCACCGACCAGCGCTTCTTCACCCGCCACCACGTGGACCTGGTGCGCGTGGCGAGCGCGCTGTGTCCCCGCGGCCGTCCGTAGACGGCCGCACCCGGGTGTACGCCGCGGGTGCTTTCGCGGACGGGCCTTTCCGCCCGTCGTTCCCCCGCCGTACGCATCCCCCGGAACGAGGTCCCGATGTCCACCCCGCCGACGCTGACCCCCGCCCCGCCCGCCGCACCCGAAGCACCCGGCGCCCTGACGCCCGCCGGGCTCGGCGCGCTCGTCCGCGGCCTCGCCGCCCGGCCCGGCCGCTGGCGCTCCGCCGTCCGCTTCGACGCCGCGGACCGCTTCCACACCCGGCTCCGGGTCGGCGACGGCTACGAGGTCTGGTTGCTGACCTGGCTGCCCGGGCAGGGCACCGAGATCCACGACCACGGCGGCAGCGCGGGCGCGTTCACGGTCGTCGAAGGGGTGCTCACCGAACGTGCCTTCCCTGCGCCCGCGGGCGCGCCGCAGGTGCGGGAGCTGGCCGTGGGCGGGCTGCGCTCGTTCGGCCCGCGGTACGTGCACGAGGTGTCCAACGCCGGGACGGCACCGGCCGTCAGCATCCACGCCTACGCACCCGCGCTGTCGGCCATGTCCTACTACGCCGAGCTGCCCGGCGGTGGCCTGCGCCCGCTGCGTACCGACCCGGTGGCCGGCTGATGGCCGCCCCCGGGACCCCCGGTATCGACGCCGCGCTCGCCGCCGTACGCGCGACGCTGGACCGCCTCACCCCCCGGCAGGCGTACGCCGCCCTCGCCGAAGGGGCCGTGCTGGTGGACACCCGGCCGGAGTTCCAGCGGCGCGCCTCCGGCACCGTGCCCGGGGCGCTTCTGGTGGAGCGCAACCATCTGGAGTGGCGCTGCGATCCGGCCAGCGGCGCCTCCGTGGCCGAGGCCACCGGCACGGAGGTGCACTGGATCGTCATGTGTGACGAGGGATACGCCTCGTCGCTTGCCGCCGCCTCCCTCAAGTCGCTCGGGCTGGCCCGTGCGACCGATCTGATCGGCGGCTTCCAGGCGTGGCGCGCGGCCGGACTGCCGGTCACGCTCCCGTAACGCCTCACCTGCACAAAGGCGTGCAAAGGCGCACGAACATCCTGACCGTATGCCGGGGCTTTCGTCCACGTCCCAAGAACCCCCTTGACCGGGCTGCCCCGATGGGCTTATCCCTACTAAGTCAATAGGGATACTCGGAAAGACGATGTTGCATCCCGGAACACCCCGAGAGGATGACCCTCCCGTGTCTGCACCACGCCGCCACCGCGCGGCCATACGCCTGCTCGCCGGCACCGCCGCCCTCCCCCTGCTCGCCCTGACCGCCTGCGGTTACGGCTCCGACAGCGACGACAAGGGCGACGACGCGGCCCCGGCCGCCCAGGGCGAGAAGATCGGCGGTCTCGACGAGATCAACATCGGCTTCTTCGGCAACGTGACCCACGCGACCCCCCTGGTCGGCCTCGGCGACGACGGCCTGATCACCAAGGAGCTGGGCGGCACCGCCGTCAAGCCGCAGATATTCAACGCCGGCCCGTCCGCCATCGAGGCGCTCAACGCCGGCTCCGTCGACATGACCTGGATCGGCCCCTCCCCCGCCATCAACGGCTACACCCAGGCGGACGGCCGCAACCTGCGCATCGTCGCCGGCGCCACCTCCGGCGGCGCCTCGCTGGTCGTCAACCCCGACAAGGTCACGTCCCTGGAGGACCTGGAAGGCAAGCGGATCGCCACACCGCAGATCGGCAACACCCAGGACGTGGCCCTGCTCAACTACCTGGCCGGCGAGGGCCTGGAGGTCGACCCCCAGTCCGGCAAGGGCGACGTCTCCGTGATCCGCCAGGACAACAAGGAGATCCCGACCACCTTCCAGCAGGGCGGCCTTGACGGCGCCTGGGTGCCGGAGCCGACCGCCTCCAACCTCGTCGAGAAGGGCGGCGAGGTGCTGCTGGACGAGAAGGAGCTGTGGGACGACGGCGAGTTCGTCACCACCCACCTCATCGTCGCGCAGGACTTCCTCAAGGAGCACCCCGACGTGGTCGAGGCCGTCGTCCGCGGCTCGGTGAAGACCAACGCCTGGATCAAGGACAACCCGGACGAGTCCAAGACCCTGATCAACGCCAGCCTCAAGGAGTACGCGGGCAAGCCGCTGCCGGACGCGGTGCTGAACCGCGCCTTCGGCGCCATCGAGGTCACCGACGATCCGCTGGCCTCCACCCTCGGCGAACAGGCCGACCACAGCGTCAAGTCGGGGCTGCTCGACGAGGCGAAGACCGACGGCATCTATGACCTGTCCATCCTCAACAAGGTGCTCAAGAGCGAGGGTCGGCCCGCCGTCGACGACGCCGGCCTCGGCGTCGAGTAGCTCTGCCCGCCTCACCTCCGGGAGGTGCAAGAGATGTCCACCACCGTGACCGACGACGCCCCGGCCGGCTCCGCGCAGGCCGGGGCCGGGCCCGCGGCCCGCATCACGCACGTGTCCAAGTCCTTCGGCCGCCCCGGCGCGCAATTGCTGGTCCTCGACGACATCAGCCTCGACGTCGCGCCGGGCGAGTTCGTCACGCTGCTCGGCGCGTCCGGGTGCGGCAAGTCCACCCTGCTCAACCTGGTCGCCGGCCTCGACGCCCCGTCCGCCGGGACCATCGACGTACCCGGCGGGCAGCGCCCGGCGCTGATGTTCCAGGAGCACGCGCTGTTCCCGTGGCTGACCGCGGGCAAGAACATCGAGCTGGCGCTGAAGATGCGCGGCCTGGCCAAGGCCGAGCGCCGCGGCGAGGCGGAGCGCCTGCTCGAACTCGTCCGGCTGGCCGGCGCGTACGGCAAGCGGGTGCACGAGCTGTCCGGCGGCATGCGCCAGCGCGTCGCGCTGGCCCGCTCACTCGCCCAGGACAGCAGGCTGCTGCTGATGGACGAGCCGTTCGCCGCGCTCGACGCCATCACCCGGGACGTCCTGCACGACGAGCTGACCCGGATCTGGACGGAGACGAAGGTCTCCGTGCTCTTCGTCACCCACAACGTGCGCGAGGCCGTCAAGCTCGCCGAGCGCGTGATCCTCATGTCCTCCCGCCCCGGGCGCATCGCCCGCGAGTGGACCATCGGCATCCCGCAGCCGCGCCGGATCGAGGACACCGAGGTGGCCAACCTGTCGCTGGAGATCACCGAAGAGCTGCGAGAGGAGATCCGCCGCCATGGCAAGCACTGAGACCAAGGCCGGCGAGGACTCCGGCGACAAGGCCGGCGAGAAGGCCGGTGCCGGGGCGGGCACGGACTCCACCGGCCTCGCCGGGCTGGAAGCGGGCCTCGACGCCCTCGACACCAAGACCGCCTCGCGCACCCCGCTGCGCCAGGTTCTGGTGCAGCGGGTGCTGCCGCCGATCGTCGCGATCGTCCTCGTCCTGACCGTCTGGCAGTTGCTGTACGTGCTGGAGGTCAAGCCCGACTACCAGTTGCCCGGCCCCGGCCAGGTCTGGGACGCGCTCGCCGACCAGTGGTACGAAGGCACGCTCTTCGAGACCATCTGGACGAGCCTGTCCCGCGGCGTGCTCGGCTTCCTCATCGCCATCGCCATCGGCACTCCGCTCGGACTGATCGTCGCCAAGGTGCCGTTCGTCCGCGCCGCCATCGGCCCGATCCTCACCGGACTGCAGTCGCTGCCGTCGGTGGCCTGGGTGCCCGCCGCGATCATCTGGTTCGGCCTCACCCCGTCGATGATCTACGCGGTGGTGCTGCTCGGCGCCGTCCCGTCGATCGCCAACGGGCTGGTCTCCGGCATCGGCCAGATCCCGCCGCTGTACCTGCGCGCCGGCCAGGTCATCGGCGCCACCGGTCTGCACGGCGTACGGCACGTGCTGCTGCCGGCGGCGCTGCCCGGCTATCTCGCCGGCCTCAAGCAGGGCTGGGCGTTCTCGTGGCGGTCGCTGATGGCCGCGGAGATCATCGCCACCTCCCCCGATCTCGGGGTGGGGCTGGGGCAGTTGCTGGAGACCGGCCGCGGCTACCAGGACATGGCGCTCGTGCTCAACGCGATCCTGCTGATCCTCATCGTCGGCGTCGCCATCGAACTGCTGGTGTTCGGCCCGCTGGAGCGCCGGGTGCTGCGCAACCGGGGGCTGCTCGTGGCGCGCTGAGCGCGAGCCGTTCCCCGAACACCGCCGGGGACCGCTCCGGGCCGGAAGGACAAGGCCCGGACCGGTCCCCGGCGTTTTGTGTGTAAGGGACACGACTCCTCCGGGGTGGGGTTATCCCCCCTTCTTTCGGTGGAGCTGAGCACCGCCGGGTTCACCTGCCAGCACGATGGGGACCGTGCCCGCGCTTCTTTAGCGTCGTAGCGGCAGGTGGGGGCAGTGTGCCGCCGCCGCGCACGAGGGAGAGCGACGATGGGGGCACCGAGGGCGCCGAGGCATACGAAGCGGCGCCAGGGCGTCGCCGCGGCCGTCGGCGGATGGAGCGTCACCCACCGCTGGGCCGCGGTGGGTATCTGGGTGTTGTTCGTGGTGCTGGCGACGGTCGCCGGCTCCGCGGCGGGACGGGCGGAGGTCAGCGACAGCGAGGAGGTCCCGGGCGAGACCGGGCGGTCCGCGAAGATCCTCGAAGACGCGGGCGTGGACGAGCCGGTCGGGGAGAGCGTGCTCGTCCAGTCGCCCAAGGGCACGCTGAAGGCGACGGCCGGTGAGTTCCGTACGGCCGTGGAAGACGTCGTACGGGCCGTCGAGGGCACCGGCGAGGTGACGGACGTCGTCTCGCCGTACGAGAGCGACACCATCTCGCGGGACGGGCGTTCCGCACTGGTGCAGTTCCGGATGAAGGGTGACCCGGAGACCGCGGCGGACCGGGTGGAACCCGTGACCGACGCGGTCGCGGAGGTCCAGGACAAGCACGGGTCGCAGGGCCTGCTGATCGAGGAGATCGGCGGCGCCAGCATGGAGAAGACCTTCGACGACGCCTTCGGCGAGGACTTCAAGAAGGCGGAGTACTCGGCGGTGCCGATCGCCTTCGGCATCCTGCTGATCGTCTTCGGCGCCTTCGTGGCCGCGCTGCTGCCGCTGGTCCTGGCGATGACCGCGATCGTGGCCACGATGGGCCTGATGGGCGTGGTCAGCCACGTACAGCCGATGAGCGATGTCGCCGACTCGGTGATGCTGCTGGTGGGACTGGCCGTCGGCGTCGACTACTGCCTGTTCTACCTGCGCCGCGAGCGCGAGGAGCGGGCCAAGGGCCGCGACGCGCGCACCGCGCTGGAGATCGCCGCGGCCACCTCCGGGCGCGCGGTGCTGGTCTCCGGCATCACGGTCATCGTCGCGATGTGCGGGATGCTCTTCACCGGCCTCGCCGACTTCGCCGCGATGGGCGTGGCCTCGCTCATGGTGGTCGCGGTGGCCATGGTCGGCTCGGTGACCGTGCTGCCGGCGATGCTGTCGCTGCTCGGCGAGCGGGTCGAGAAGGGCAGGGTGCCGTTCCTGTCGCGGCTCAAGCGCGGCCGGTCCAACTCCGGCGGCGAGAGCCGGGTGTGGCGGGCCGTGCTGACGCGCGTACTGCGCCGGCCGAAGGCGGCGGTGATCGTGGCCACCGGCGCGCTCGCGGCGATCGCGCTGCCGGCCGTGGGCATGAACACCGCGAACCTCACGCTGGACCAGGAGTTCGGCGACTCGCTGCCGATCGTGCAGACCTACGACCGGATCAACGAGGCGTTCCCCGGCGGCTCCGACCCCGCCGAGGTGGTCGTCAAGGCCGACGACATCACTGCGCCCGACGTCCGCAAGGCCATCGCCGACTTCGAGGAACAGGCGCTGGACACGGGTGCGTCCAAGGGCCCGATCGATGTCCAGGTCTACGACGACCGGAACGTGGCCATCATCGAGGTGCCCCTCGTCGGCGGTTCCGACCAGGACAAGGCGGAGAAGAGCCTCGCCCTGCTGCGGGACGAGATCCGGCCGGTGACCCTGGAGGCGGTGGACGGCGTCGAGGCGCCCGTCGGCGGCCAGGTCGCGGGGAGCAAGGACTTCAACGACCAGCTCGTCGGCGCGGTGGTGCCGGTCTTCCTCTTCGTGGTGGCCTTCGCCTTCCTGCTGATGCTGATGGCCTTCCGGTCGCTGACGGTCGCGATCACCTCGATCCTGCTCAACCTGCTGTCGGTGGGCGCGGCGTACGGCGTGCTCACGATGGTCTTCCAGCACGGCTGGGGCGCGGGCCTGGTCGGCGCCGAGGGCGTCGGGGCGATCGTCGCCTGGCTGCCGCTGTTCCTCTTCGTGATCCTCTTCGGCCTCAGCATGGACTACCACGTGTTCGTGGTCTCGCGGATCAAGGAGGCGCGGGCGCAGGGGCGGAGCACCGCGGACGCCGTCTCGCACGGGGTCATCACCACCGCGGGCGTGGTGACGAGCGCGGCCGTCATCATGGTCGCCGTGTTCTCGATCTTCGGCACGCTGTCGATGCAGTCCATGAAGCAGATGGGCGTGGGCCTGGCGACTGCGGTGCTGATCGACGCGACGATCATCCGCGGCGTGCTGCTGCCCGCGGTGATGTCACTGCTCGGCGAGCGCAACTGGTACTTCCCGAAGGCGCTGCGCCGGCTGCCCGACCTGGAGCACGCCGAACCGCCGCCGGTACCCATGGGTAGCGTTCCGCCGCCGGTTCCCGCAGACTCTCGGTTGGTCGAAGGGAGCCGCCGATGAACCTGCCGTTCGGCAACTACCAGAACGAGATCTATCTGAACGGGCTGGCGGACAAGCTGCCGCCGTTCACCACCGACCTCACCGCGCTGGAGCAGTCCGCGCGCGAGCGGCTGGCGGACGGTCCGTTCTGGTACGTCGCGGGCGCGGCCGGCTCGGGCGCCACCGCCCGGGCCAACCGGTCGGCGTTCGACCGGGTCCGCCTCGTCCCGCGCATGCTGACCGGCGCCACCGAGCGGAGCCTGGCCACCACCGTGCTGGGCTCCGCGCTCCCCGCGCCCGTCCTGCTGGCGCCCGTCGGGGTGCAGTCGATCGTGCACCCCGACGGCGAACTGGCCACGGCCCGCGCCGCGTCCGCACTCGGAGTCCCGATGGTGATGTCCACGGCCTCCTCGTACACCATCGAGGAGGTCGCGGAGGCGAGCGGGGCGGGCCCGCGCTGGTACCAGCTCTACTGGCCGAACGACGACGAGGTGTGCGCCAGCATCCTGGCGCGTGCCCGCGCCGCGGGCTTCACCGCCCTCGTCGTCACCCTCGACACCTGGACGCTGGCCTGGCGCCCGCACGACCTCGACACCGCGTACCTGCCGTTCATCCGCGGCGCCGGCACCGCCGTCGCCTTCTCCGACCCCGCGTTCCGCGCGGGGCTCGCGAAGCCGCCGGAGGAGGACCTGGGCGCCGCGGTACTGCGCTGGGTGCCGATGTTCACCGGTACGGACCGGACGTGGGACCGGCTGCCGTTCCTGCGGGAGCACTGGGACGGGCCGATCCTGCTCAAGGGCATCCAGCATCCGGAGGACGCACGCCGGGCCGCGGACGCGGGCATGGACGGCGTCGTCGTCTCCAACCACGGCGGCCGGCAGGTCGACGGCGCGGTCGCGTCGCTCGACGTGCTGCCGGAGGTCGCCGAGGCGGTCGGCGACCGCCTGGAGGTGCTCTTCGACTCGGGCGTACGCACCGGGGCCGACGTGCTCAAGGCCCTCGCCCTGGGCGCACGTGCGGTGCTGTACGGCAGGCCGTACGCCTACGGTCTCGCGCACGGCGGCGAGGAGGGCGTCGCGCACGTGCTGCGCAGCCTGCTCGCCGACCTCGACCTCACCCTGGGGCTGTCGGGTCACCGCTCGGTGCACGGGCCGGGGCCGGACGACGTGCGCCGGCTTCCGGGCTGATGGCCCGCAGCGCGTAGCCCACGGAGGTGGCGGCGACGTAGCTGAGGACGGCGTACACCGCGCCGGGCATGGCCATCTCGGTGCTGTCCAGCAGCGTGGGGCTGATGGCGATGGTCATCGCCAGCCCCACGTTGTGCATGCCGATCTCGAAGCAGCACGCCACGGCCTGCGGGTGCGCCGCGCGCACCAGCCGGGTGGCTCCGTAGCCCACGCCCAGGGAGATCAGCGTGAACAGGAATGTGATCGGCCCGAGGTCCACCAACGAGTCGGTGATGCGGTCCCGTTCGGCCACGGCCACGCCGACGATCACCAGGAAGAGCCCGAACAGGGACCCTGTCCGGACCGTCCGGTCGATGCGCTCCTTGATCCGCGGGGCACGGGCCCGGGTCAGCATGCCGAGCCCGACGGGGATCAGCACGATCGCGAAGACCTGGAGGATCTTGTCGTAGTTCAGGCCCAGGTTGTCGCCGCCGACGTCGAAGTGCTCCAGCGAGAAGTTGACGATCAGCGGCAGGGAGAACAGCGACAGACCGGAGTTGACCGCGGTGAGTGTGATGTTGAGGGCGACGTCGCCGCCGAAGAGCCGGCTGTAGTAGTTGGCGATGGCCCCGCCGGGCGAGGCGGCCAGCAGCATCATCCCCACCGCGTACACCGGCGCCAGGTCGAAGGCCAGGACCAGCCCGAAGCAGACGGCGGGCAGCAGCAGCACCTGGCACACCAGCGCGGCGGCGACGGCTCCGGGGTGCTTCCTGACCCGGCGGAAGTCGGCGAGCGTGAGGCCCAGGCCCAGGCCGAACATGATGAAGGCGAGGACGATGGGCATCATCACGGTCGTTACCGGGGAGTTCACGGACACAAGCCTGCCGGGGTGCGCGGCGCGCTGTCCATGCCGGAAAGGTTGCGATAAATCGATGGCGCCTCCGCTTGTGCCCGGCCCAGGATGGCGCACATGCTCGCGACTCTCCTCGCCTTCCTCGGGGCCTGCACGCTGATCGCCGCCACGCCCGGCCCCAGCACGGTCCTGATCATCCGCAACTCGATGCACAGCCGCCGCGCCGGGATGATGACCGTCCTCGGCAACGAGACGGGTGTCTTCCTGTGGGGCACGATCGCCGCGTTCGGCCTCACGGCGCTGCTGGCGGCCTCCCGGATGGCGTACGACGTGATGCGCTGGGTCGGCGCGGCGGTGCTGGTCTGGTTCGGGGTACAGGCGCTGCGCGCGGCGCGGCGGGGGGCGGTGGAGGAGTTCGCGGACCGGGCGGGCCCGGAGGTCACGTCCCGGCGCGCGTACCGCTCGGGTCTGCTGCTGAACCTGGCCAATCCGAAGGTCGGCGTCTTCGCGATGTCCTTTCTCCCGCAGTTCGTGCCCGCGTCCGCGCCGCAGTTGGCGACGACCGTGGCGCTCGCGGCGCTGTGGGCGGTGTACGAGATCGGCTGGTACGCGGTGTACGTGTGGTTCGTGGGACGGCTGAAGGGTGTGCTGTCGCGTGCGGGCGTACGCAAGCGGCTGGAGCAGGTGTCCGGCACGGTGCTGGTGGCGCTGGGGATCCGGCTGGCGGTGGAGCACTGAGCGGGCGCGTGCGGGGGCGGACTGGCGCGCACGACCGGAATGCGACCCTCATCGGAACGTGATGCGCCCGTGCACCACATCGCGCAGACTCGTGCGCATGTACCTGCACTTACTGCCGGGCCGGCGTCTTGCGGCGCTTCTGCTCCCGGTCACGCTGCTGGCCGCGGGCTGCGGGGACGGCGACGGCGAGGCTCGGGACGGCCGGGACGACGACCGTACGGCCACCGCCTGCACCTTCGCGTCCGACCGGGCCGGCGGCGCCCCCGGCCGGGCCGGCAACCCGGCCGGCCGGGACGACGTGGACGGCGACGGGCACGCCGACGTGGTGCTCAACGGCTGGTACCGGAGCCCCAACCGGCCCGGCACGCCGTTCCGGAACAACCGCTTCGTGCTCCGCGCCGCGGAGGGCGGCCCGGAGCCGTCGGCCGCCTTCCCCCTCTCCGGGTGCTACCCGCCGCACGGTCCGCTGCACCAGGTGCCCGTGGGCCACGACTACTCCGTCCAGCTCACCGGAGACCTCGACGCCGACGGCTACGCCGACGTCCTCGTCCGCGGCGTACGGGACGCGGACGGCACCGACTCGGGGCGGCAGCGCATCCTCTGGGGCGGCCCCGAGGGGCCCGTGGCCGCCACCGACCTGCCCCGGGACACCGACCCGGCCGCCGCCGTGGGCGACTTCGACGGCGACGGCGCCCTCGACCTGCTGACCCTCGCCGACTCGGGGGGCGAGTACGACATGCGGGCCCAGCCCGCCACCGTGCTGCGCGGCCCGCTCGCCCGCGCCGGTGCGCAGCCGCGCGGCGAGACGACAACCGATGTGGGCTTCGGCGGCTGGGCGTCCGTCACCGACGTCGCCGCCGGTGACTTCGACGGCGACGGCCGCACCGACCTGGTCACCAAGGCGACGTACGACGAGGAGGACGTGCGCTTCGAGGAGGACATGCCGGAGGACGTCCTCGACGCCGCGCTCTACCGCGGCACGCCTGAAGGGCTGCGGCTCGCCGGCGCGGTCCCGGGTGTCACCTCGGGCATCCCCGCGGGGAGCCTGGGCGCCACCCCGCTGACCTCCGGAGACTTCGACGGCGACGGGACGGACGACCTCGTGGTCCGGCAGGGGCAGGGGGACGGCGCCGCCGTCGTCTACGGCAGCCGGAAGGGTCCGGGGGCGGGCCGGGCGGGCACCGGTCCGGACCGTCGGGTCGGCCTGGGGTACGTCGTCGGCGACGTGAACGGCGACGGGACGGACGACCTCGCCACGTCCCACTCCGCCGGCCGCGGGGAGGGCGAGGTCACGGTGGCCCTGGGCGGCGCCGACGGCCTCGACGCGGAGGCCGCGCAGGTCGTCTCGGCGCAGGATCTGGGAGCGAAGCGGAGGGGACGCCCGAACGCGGACCACTTCTTCGGCTGGCAGCTCCACCTCGCCGACCTCGACACGGACGGGTACGACGACCTGGTCGTGGGCACGTTCCGTGCGGGCGATCCGCCGGAGGCGGCCGGCTACTGGATCCTCCGGGGCACGCGGGAGGGCACGTCGCCGGCGGACCGCGAGTTCGTCGTGACCGAGAAGGCGGGCCGGGGCTGAACGGCTGAAAGCCGAGCACCGGGCCGCGAGGCCCGCCCCGGCACCGCTCCTCGGAAGGCGCCGCGCGGTGCGGCGAGGCGCGGGGCGGCGGGTGTCGATCATTTGTCACGGGTCCGTACGGGAACGGAAGCGTACTGGACACCCGCCGTGGACCAGCCCGACAATTCGAGGGTGTCCGGTTCCGACCAGCCCACGTCTTCCTCGTTCCCCGTGTACCCGGCGGGGGCCCCGCGTGTCTCCGACGAAGAGCGGGACAGGGCGATCGAGTTGCTGCGCGACGGCGCGTCGGACGGCCGGCTGTCGCAGGACACGTTCCTGGCCCGGATGGAGCTCGCTTTCGCCGCGCACTCCCACGAGCAGCTGGCCGCGCTCACCGCCGATCTGCCGCCGCGCGAGGGCCGGTTGACGCGGGCGATCCTCGGCACGGTCGCCAAGGCGTCGTCGCTCGGGGTGCGGGTGAAGCAGGCGTGGCAGGCGGAGCGGCTCCCGCCGCTGATGCTGCCGGCGCCCGGCGCGTTCCCGCTGCGCATAGGGCGGGACCCCCGCAACGGGTTGCGGCTGATGGAGGAGACGGTCTCGCGGATGCACGCGGAGCTGCGGTGCGCGAGCGGCGTGTGGCTGCTGCGGGACCTGGGTTCGACGAACGGCACGTTCATCAACGGCCGCCGGCTGACGGGCGAGGCCCCGGTGCGGCCGGGCGACCAGGTGGGCTTCGGACACACCCGCTACCTGCTGACGGCCCGCTGACCCCGGCGCCGGCCCGGCAGCGGGGCCGGCCCGCGCCACCGCCGCCCGGCCGTACGCGCACCCCGGCCGTAGGCGCCGCCCGCCCGGGACGGCCCTACCGCCCGGCGCCGGGCATAAAACCGCCTCCGTTCCGGTTCGGCAGGGGCGACCCTCCCTGCCGGCGGTTGCACTGAACCATGGTTCAGGTTCTAGCTTTGCGGTGGCGGGCCGCCGCACCCGGCCGCGCGCACCACGAGACGGGAGTATCCGAATGGACATGCAGGCCACCGCCTGGCAGTCGCTCCACAGCACGGTCACCGCGCAGCGGGACAAGCGCCCGCTGTCGCGGGCCGGGCTCGGGCGGATCTGGCGGTTCGCCCAGCCGCACCGGCGGCTGCTGAGGTGGTTCCTGCTGCTCAGCGTGATCACCGCGGCGCTGGCCGTGGCCACGCCGCTGCTCGCCGGGCAGGTCGTGGACGCCATCGTCGGCGACTCCGGCCGGGGCCGGGTGATTTCCCTGGCGCTGCTGATCGCCGGCATCGCCGTCGCCGAGGCCGGGTTCGGGCTGCTGGCGCGCTGGCTGTCGGCCCGGATCGGCGAGGGGCTCATCCTCCAGTTGCGCACCGCGGTCTACGACCACGTGCAGCGCATGCCCGTCGCGTTCTTCACCCGCACCCGCACCGGGGCCCTCGTCAGCCGGCTCAACAACGACGTCCTCGGCGCCCAGCGCGCGTTCAGCAACACCCTCTCCGGCGTCGTCGGCAACCTGGTGACCCTGCTCCTCACCCTGGCCGTCATGCTCCGCCTCTCCTGGCAGATCACCCTGCTCGCGCTCGTGCTGCTGCCCGTCTTCGTGCTGCCCGCGCGCCGTATGGGCGCCCGGCTCGCCCGGCTGCAGCGCGAGGCCGCCGGCCACAACGCGGCGATGAGCACCCAGATGACCGAGCGGTTCTCGGCGGCCGGCGCCACGCTCGTCAAGCTGTACGGGCAGCCGGAGCGGGAGTCGGCGGAGTTCCGGCAGCGGGCGGCCCGCGTACGGGACATCGGGATCCGCACGGCGATGGTGCAGACCCTCTTCATCACCGCCCTCACCCTCGTCTCCGCGCTCGCCCTGGCGCTCGTCTACGGCCTCGGCGGCTGGTTCGCGCTGCGCGGCACCCTCGACGCCGGCTCCGTCGTCGCCCTCGCCCTGCTCATCACCCGGCTGTACGCGCCGCTGACCTCCCTGGCGGGGGCGCGGGTGGAGGTGATGAGCGCGCTCGTCAGCTTCGAGCGGGTCTTCGAGGTGCTGGACCTGAAGCCCCTGGTCGCCGAGCGGCCGGACGCGCGGGAGGTGCCGGAGGGGCCGGTGGCGGTGGAGTTCGACGGCGTCGACTTCGGCTACCCGGCCGCCGACAAGGTGTCGCTGGCCTCGCTGGAGGAGGTCGCCGTGCTGGACAGCAAGGCCGGCGCGCAGGTGCTGCACGGGGTGTCCTTCCGCGCGGAGCCGGGCCGGATGGTCGCCCTCGTCGGCTCCTCGGGCGCGGGCAAGTCGACGATCGCGCAGCTCATCCCGCGGCTGTACGACACGGACGGCGGCACGGTCCGCCTCGGCGGCGTGGACGTCCGGGACCTGTCGGCCGCCTCGGTACGCGCGACGCTGGGCATGGTGACCCAGGACGGGCACCTGTTCCACGAGTCGGTCCGCGAGAACCTGCTGCTGGCGCGGCCGGGCGCGAGCGACGCGGACCTGTGGGAGGCGCTGCGCAAGGCCCGGCTCGACGATCTGATGGCGGCGCTGCCGGAAGGACTGGACACCGTCGTCGGCGAGCGGGGCTACCGGCTGTCGGGCGGCGAGCGGCAGCGGCTGACGATCGCCCGGCTGCTGCTGGCGGAGCCGCGCGTGGTCGTGCTGGACGAGGCCACCGCGCATCTGGACTCGACGTCGGAGGCGGCGGTGCAGGAGGCGCTGGCGGAGGCGCTGGCGGGGCGGACCGCGGTGGTCATCGCGCACCGGCTGTCCACGGTGCGGGCCGCGGACCAGATCCTTGTGGTGGAGGAGGGCCGGATCGTGGAGCGCGGCACGCACGCGGAGCTGCTGGCGGCCGGCGGGCGGTACGAGGAGCTGTACCGGACGCAGTTCGCGGAGGAGGGCGGGGCCGGCGCGGGTGCCGGGGGCGGCGACGAGGGCGCCAAGGGCGGGGAGTTGGTGGCGCAGGAGGCGTAGCCCTTTCGGGCGCACGGTCGGGGCGGCGCAGGCGTACGGGGCACGGTCGCGCCCTCGCCGGCGGCACGGCGGCGGCTCGGTGTCGGTGCACGGCGTTCGGACGCGGCGTCAGGTGACAGGGTCCCGCTCCGCGACGGTCGCCTCCGGAAGGTGGCGGCGGGTGCGGACCGGCGAGAAGTACAGCGGCAGCGCCGCCACCACCAGGATCACCGCCCCCGTCCACAGCGCCGCCCGCACGCCCGCGAACTCGCCGATCACCCCGGACAGCACCGAGCCCAGCGCGACCGAACCCATCAGCAGGAACCGGAAGGTCGCGTTCATTCGGCCCAGCAGCGCGTCCGGAGTCAGCCCCTGCCGCAGGCTGAGCCCCAGGACGGTGTCGATGGCGATCTTCACCGACACCAGCGCCATCCCCGCGGCCCCCGCCACGCACAGCAGCGGCGGCCGGCTCAGCAGCGGGATGAGCAGCGCCGCCGGGGCCACACACAGTCCCGCGGTGGCCAGCGTCCACCCGCACCCGCGGCGGGCGGCGAGCGGCCGGGCGATCCGGGCACCGACGAAGGCGGCGGTGCCACAGAGCGCCCAGTACCCGCCGAGCAGCCAGGCGGGCAGGCCGAGCCGGCCGACGAAGAGCACCGGGACCATCGTGTTGACCGTCTGCGCTCCCAGGTTGGCGAGGGCGGCGCCGAGCGCCAGCGGGCGCAGCTCGCGGCTGCCCAGCACGTGCCGCAGCCCGTCGCGCATCCCGGCGGCCAGCCGGCGGGGCGCCGGCCGCGTACGGCGCGGGGCGCCGTCGCGGATGCCGGTGAGCGAGATGGCCGCGGCGAGGTGGCTGACGGCCTGCGCCGCGACCGCGACCGGAGCCGTGAGCACCTCCACCAGCAGCCCGCCCGCGCCGCGTCCGGCGACGCTGCCGACGGCGTACAGGCTGACGACGCCCGCGTTCGCCCGTACCAGCGCCTCACGTCCCACCACGGCCGGCAGACAACTGTGCGAGGCGACGTCGAAGAAGACGGTGGCGCAGCCGGTCAGCAGCACGGCCGTATACAGGTGCGGCAGCGTGAGCGCGCCGAACCACCAGGCGAGGGGCACGGCGGTGAGCAGAACGGCCCGCGCCAGGGCGGCCGTCACCAGCACCGGCACACAGCCGAGCCGGTCGACCCACACCCCGGAGGGCAGGCCGATCAGCAGGTACGCGGAGGTGCCGAGCGCGGCCAGCAGGCCGATCTGACCGGGGCTCGCGCCGAGACCGAGCGCCACCAGAGGAAGGGCCAGATGACCGACCTGAATGCCGATCTGATCGGCGGCGGTGGCGGCGTACAGCCGTCGGAAGGCGGGCACGCGCCAGGGGGATGCGTATGCCATGGAGGGAGCTTGCCGTGCCGCCCGGGCACGGCGAAACCGGAGCGCGTTCGTCCGGCCCCGGCGGCCCCGCTACCGGTATGCTCCGCCCTCCGCGCCCGGCGGCGGGCCCGCCGCGCCGGGCGCGGCCAGCAGCGGGAGGACGTCCCCCACCAGCTCCAACTGCAGCCGCAGCGCGTCCCGCGGGGCCGCGCGCAGCACGGCGCGCATCAGGTCGGTGGCGCCGGCCGGGGCCTTGAGGTCGTCCAGGTGGCGCTGGCACGAACCGAGGTCGAGGGAGGGGTTGGGCAGGTCGTTGGCCGCACACAGGGTGCGGATCAGCTCGTTGGTCATGACGGCCGCCGCCCACCCCGTCTCCACGGGGTCGCCGCGCTGGCGCACGGCCTGCATCCTGGGTACGACGTGCGCCCAGAACTCGGCGTAGTGCGCCTTGACCGGCGGCGGGGTGCGGTAGCCGGCGTGAATGGTCGCGGCGTCGGCGACGAGCCGGGCCACGACGCCGTCGGGGTCGTGCAGAGGCACGCCGTCGAGGAAGGCGTAGCCCCAGGACTCGTCGCCGATCCGGTGCGGGGCGAAGCCAGAGCGCCACTGCTCGGCGGTACGGGGCACGAGGTCGACGGGCAGCGGACGGCGCCGGGACCGCCAGGAGGGCCGGCGTACGGGGTCGAGGGCGGTGACCACGAGCAGATCGAGGTCGGAGTCGGCGCGGGCGGTGCCCCGGGCGAGGGACCCGGACAGCAGGACACCGCGGACGTCGGGGTCCGCACGCAGTTCGGTCAGCACCACCTCGAGCACCGTTCGGTGCAGGGAAGTGGGAAAGGCAGCGGTGGTCATCTCGCTCCCGGGTCAGGCCCAGCGGGAGCGTAGCAGCCCCTGCACCGAGCGTGGGGGCCCGGGGCGGAGTACGGGGCGGGGCGGGCGCCGGGGGCCGGAGAAAACCGGTGTGCGCGGGCGGTGGGCGGACGGCTAGGGTGGGCGCGGAAGTGCATCCGAGGCAAGGAGACACCGTGGCAGGCTGCTGCTGTGCGGGCATCTTCGGGATGACGCGTCGCTGCCTCGGTGGCCACGCAGGTCTGCGGCGTGCGGCCTTCCTTTCCCTCGTGCCGTATCGCCCCCGCGTGGTCCCGGCGCCCTGACCGGCAGCCCGGGACGGCATTCCCGCTGAGCGACCCCGTCGCGGCCCCCGCGGTCCGCGCGCCCTGAGCGCGCCCGCGCCGGGCCTTTCCCGTCACACGTCCGCGTGCCCGCATGCCCGCATGCCCCCGCGCGGGGCCGACGTTCCGCTGCCCGGCCAGGGCCATCCGCCAGTCCAGGAACGCACTTCTTTCCGGAAGGACGGCAGGCTGTGGCCCGCTCTCACCGACGCATGTCCGCGCGCGCGGATTCCGATACGAACGGCCGTACCGACGCGCGCACCACCACGGGCGGCAACGCCCGTACCAACCGCCGCCGCGGCTCCCCGGCGCCCGGCCGTGACGCCTCCGCCGGGAACACCCCCGCCGGGAGCCGCGACGGCGCCCGGAACGACGACACCCGCGGCAGGTCCCGTGACACCGCCGGCGCCGCCACCCGGCGCAACTCCGGCGGGGGCGGCGCCCCCGGCGGCTCCCGCGCCGAACCCCGCCGGTCCGCTCGCTCCGGCCCCCGCTCCCGTTCCCTCTCCCAGAACTTCCTGGCCGACCCCGCCGTCGTCCGGCGCGTGGCGCGCCTCGCGGCACCCGGCGGCCGGCTCGTCGTCGAGGTCGGCGCCGGCACCGGGGCGCTGACCGAGGCGCTGGCCCCGCACTGCCGGGAGCTCATCGCCTACGAGATCGACCGCCGGCTGCTGGCCGGGCTCCGCGCCCGGCTCGCGGCCCACTCCCATGTCCGCGTCGTGGGGCAGGACTTCCTCGCCGCCCGGCCGCCGCGGGAGCCGTTCTCCGTGGTGGGCAACGTCCCGTACGCACGGACCTCCGAGATCGTGGACTGGTGCCTGCGCGCGCGACGGCTGGAGACGGCGACGTTCGTCACCCAGCGCGAGTACGCCCGCAAGCGGACCGGGGACTACGGCCGTTGGAGCCTGCTGACCGTGCGGACGTGGCCGTGGCACGAGTGGCGGCTGTGCGGGCGGGTGGCGCGGGAGAGCTTCCGTCCGGTGCCGCGGGTGGACTCGGCGGTGCTGCGGATCGACCGCCGCCCGGAGCCGCTGCTGCCGCGGGGCGAGGAGGCCGCGTACCGCCGCATGGTGGAGGCGGGCTTCGGCGGCGCGGGCGGCACCCTGTTCGCGTCCCTGCGCCGCGCGGGCCACCCGACGGCGCGCCTGACGAGGGCCTTCCGCGTGGCGGACCTCCCCAGGGACACGGTCGTGGCCTACGCCACCCCGGCCCAGTGGCTGACCCTGCACACGACGCTGCGCTGACACCCGGGGCGCGGCGGCCGGGCCCCGGCCGGGGCCGCGAGGCGGCGCAACCCGCCCCGCGGCCCCGGGAAACCGGAGGCCCCCGGAGGCAACGCGCGCACCGGCACCGCGGCGCCCCTCGGCACCACGTCAGCGCGGCAACGCGCGACAGCGCGGCAACGCGCGACAGCGCGGCAACGCGCGACAGCGCGGCAACGCGCGACAGCGCGGCAACGCGCGACAGCGCGGCAACGCGCGACAGCGCCCGCCGCCCGCTCCGCGGGCGGCGGGCCGCGTCTTCGGGCCGGGCGACCTGCACCCTGCCGTCACACCCCCCGTGCCGGGCAGTCGGTGCTGCGCCCCCCGTCGCTGCACCGACCGCTCGCTCCAGCCGCTACGCCACCGCCCCGTCCGGTCCGTAGCCCCTCTTCGGCACCGGCTCCACCGCCGCCGCGGCCGCGACGTCCGCCGCGGGCGCCGGCTCGCGGGACTGGCGGGCGAGCCACTGGCGGTAGCCCTCCGCCCGTTCCGCATGCCAGTCCGTCTGGCCGCGGTGCAGGTCCCACGCGCCCGCCGACGCCACGTCCCCGTACCGCTCGGCTATCGCCACCGCCAGCCGGACCGCCGCCAGCGCATCCTCCGCGGCGTCGTGCGCGCGGCCGAGCACCACCCCGTACTCCACACAGACCGCCTCCAGCGTCCGCTTGCCCTCCCGGAACGGGTCCACCGTCCTGTCCATCGCGTACGGATCGATCACCGGACCCTCCTCCCTGCCGCCCAGCCGCTCGCGCATCGAGGCGAGCCCGTGGCGGCGCAACTCCGCGGTCAGCAGCGTCAGGTCGAACGTGGCGTTGTACGCGACGACCGGGACGCCGCGCGCCCAGTACCCCGCCAGCGCGTCCGCCACCTCGTCCGCGACCTCCGCCGCCGGCCTGCCGTGGGCCGTCGCCCGCTCGTCGGTGATCCCGTGGATCGCGGTCGTCTCCGGCGGCACCGGGACACCGGGGGCGGCAAGCCACTCCCGCTTGCGCGTCGGCACGCCTCGGGCGGCCTCCACGACCGCGGCGGAGACGATCCGCGCCTCCCCCGGGTCCGTCCCGGTCGTTTCCAGGTCGAAGCCGACCAGCAGCTCCCCGTACCACCCCATGGGCGCCCTCCCTGCTCCGTGGCCAGTGACTCCACACTCTCACCCGCCACTGACATACCGGACCGGAAGATTCCGGATATGGGGGAGGGGCCGGGGCGGGTGGAGAGGGGGCCGGACAGGGGGTGCGGCGGCTGTCAGGAGACCGGGCGCGCGTCCGCCCAGAAGCTCTCGAACTCCTCCCGGTACACCTCGAAGAGCCCCGGCTCACCGCCGCCCTCCCCGTGCACCAGCTCCCGCCGCGCCGCCCGCAGGACCAGCGCCGGCGCCTCCGCGCCGCGGGCCCGCCGCAGGTACGTCTGCACCACGCCGACCCCGTCCGGCCGGTCGCCGTTGATGAGGTACGCCGTGAACCGCGGCGTCTCGTCGAAGACCCGGATGTCGAACGCCCCCGCCGGGTCCGCACCGCCCCGCGGGTGGAGCCGGGAGCGGACCCGGCGCATGTGGATGATGTTCGTCTCCACCGCCCGCGCCAGCTCGCCCCGCTTCATGCCCAGTTCGCGCTCCCGCCGGCGCACCGTGCTGCTCGCCGGGTTGAGGAACAGCAGCCGGATCCGGCAGCCGCCCTCCGCCAGCCGGCCCAGCCGGCGGCCGGAGTAGTTCTGCACCAGCAAGTTGAGCCCGATGCCGATCGCGTCGAGCCGCCGGGCGCCGCCGAAGAGGTCCTCCACGGGCAGCGCGCGCTGCAGCCCGACCCGGTCCGGGTGGACGCCGACCACGTCCGCGTACCGGTCGCCGACCAGGTCCTCCACCGCGTCCACCGGCAGCCGGTCGGCGGACGGCGGCTTGTCGTCGGCGCCGAGGAGGCGCAGCAGCCGGGTGGCCGCGCGCTCGGCCTGCGCCAGCACGGTGCCGGACAGCGCGCGGTTGCGGGAGACGACGTTGCGGGCGACCTCCAGCTCGTCGAGCGCCAGCTCCAGGTCACGCCGGTCGTCGAGGTAGGGCTCGAAGCACGGCCAGTGCTGCACCATCAGCTCGCGCAACTGCGGCAGCGTCAGGAAGCTGATGACGTTGTCGTCGGCGGGGTCGAGCAGGTAGCCCTTGCGCCGGCTGACCTCCCGTACGGCGACCGCCCGCTGCACCCACTCCTGGCCCGCGGGGCCCGCCGCGGCGACGACCCACTCCTCGCCGTGCACCGGTTCGTAGACGGGGCGCAGCACACCGGCGACGACGGAGCGCAGCCGCTGCTCGACGACGTTCAGCCAGATGTACGCCCTCCCCGCGCGCGCCGCGCGGGTGCGTACCTCGTCCCAGTCGTCCTCGCCCCAGCCGATCTCCGCGCCGATCTCCATCGGCCGGGCCAGTGACACCGTCCCGGGCGGCGGTGGCGCGCCCGGTGGCGGCTCGGTCGAGCCGCCACCCCCACGGTCCCCGTCCTCGGGGCCGCCTGCCGGGGGCAGCTCAAGACCGCCCGCACCCACGCCCGTACCGCCTTCCGCGCCCTGCTCCACGATCACGGCAGCGTACTGCCACGATCCCCGGGGCGCATCCTGATCGAGCCAGGGGTGACCCAACTGCCGTGCAGCGTTTCGTCGTTGTCATCCGGACGGACGACGCACGACGGGCGGACGGCCCGCGGAGCACCCCGGACTGCCCGCGGACGACCGTCAGTTGCCCCCGAACGAGCTGCGGACGACCCGCCCGAGGCCCCCCGCGCGGCGCTACGCCCCGCCCCCGGGCGGGGCTTCGTCCGTCGCCGTCCGTACGTCCCGCAGGATCCCCGCGAGCAGCCCGGCGATGTTCCACGCGTCGTCCACGCCCCGGTGGTGGGTGCCCTCCAGCTCCCGCCCGGCGTGCGCCAGCGCCTCGGCCATCCCCTGTTCGCGGCCGAGCCCGTGGGCGAGTGCGTAGAGCGTCTTGGCGTTCACGTGCCGCCTGCCGAACGGGTACGCGACGCCCCGCGCCGCGCACTGCCGCTCGAACTGCCGCCGGTCGTAGTCCCCCCAGCTCACCCAGACGCGCTGGCGCGCGCCGTACTCGCGCCGCAGCAGCGCGCACGCCTCGGCGAACGGCACGCCGTCTGCGACCTGTTCGGGAGTGAGGGTCGTCAGCCGGGTGCAGAAGTCGCTCACCTCGGAGTGGTCGGGCCGCACCAGCACCGAGCGCCGCGAGATCCGCTCCGCGGTCGGCACGTCCAGTTCGCAGAGCCCGATCTCGATGATCTCCGGGCTCATCCCGGCGGGCGGCGCGCCCTCCCAGCAGGTGGCTTCGACGTCGACGACGAGAACGCGGTCGAGGAGCTGCGTGGTCATGCGCACCAGCCAAGCACGCGCCGTCCGCCCGCCGCGCGGCGTTTTCCGCGGGCCGCACGCCGCGGAGCGCTTCGGTGCGGCTGCCATCGCGACGCGTTATGGGAAGTTGTGATTACCGCGCACCCCCGCCTTCGGGAATCCTGATGGCTGGTACTTCCCTGGCCCTCCACGCGGGCCGACCCGTGCCCGTGTGCGATCGGAAACGAGGAACCTTGCGAATAACCAGATCACTCCCCACGCTCGTCGCCGCTCTGCTCGCCGCCCTCACCCTCGGCGGAACGGCAGTTGCCGCGGACCACACGTCCGCCCGCGGCGCCACCGGCGTCCCCGCGGCCGCCCAGGCCCGTACGCCCGACGGACCGCCGTCCACGAAGATCATCGGCGGCGGCTACGCCCAGAGCGGCCCCTGGGCCGCGCGGCTGTTCTCCAACGGCCAGCAGACGTGCAGCGCGTCGATCATCGCCCCCACCTGGATCCTCACCGCCAAGCACTGCGTCAGCGGCGGCGGGCTCTCCTTCCGTATCGGCAGCCTCGACCAGACCAGCGGCGGCACCCTCGCCAACGGCGTGCAGACCTACACCCACTCCTCCGACCTTGCGCTCGTCCGGATCGACCGGTCCGTCTCCACCACGTACGCCACGCTCGGCGAGCCCGGCTCGGTGACGGTCGGCCAGAACGTGCAGGTCTACGGCTGGGGCGCCACCTCACAGTGCGGCTCCGAGATCAACTGCCAGTCGCAGTACCTGAAGGTCGCCAACGTCACCGTGACCGGCGGCTGCAGCGACGCCTACGGCGGCGACGCCATCTGCGCCCGGCGCGGCGACGGCATCACGGCCGGCGGCGACTCCGGCGGTCCGATGATGGCCAACGGCGTGCAGGTCGGCGTCGCGTCCACCAGTGACCGGCAGACCACCACCGCGTACACGAACGTGACGCGGTACCGCTCCTGGATCCAGTCCATCGCCGGTGTCTGAGGCCCCCGCGCCGCACGGCACCTGAAGCCGGGCGGATGCCCCCGGCCCGTTCACCGGCACGCCCGGACCGGGCGCATCCGTCCGCTCTCCGCCCGCCCGCCCCGCCTGACTGCGCGCGAGCGGGTGGGCGGACGCACGGGCGGGAACGGCCACTTCCTCCCCGGCCTCCCCGGCCTCCCCGGCCTCCCCGCTTCGCCGGGCTCCGCCGCGGGCACCGTGCCCGCGGCGGGGTGCCGCTATGTCCCACCGGTGATCTCTTGCGGCTTTCGGGTCGCGGACGAAAGACTGGGCGCATGACCGCATGGAACGACCGGTTCGACCTGAGTGACGCCCGGTGGCGCAAGACCAGTTACAGCGACTCCACGGTGACCGCATGCCTGGAGGTCGCCGACGGCTACCACGCCACCTTGGTCCCGGTGCGCGACAGCAAGAATCCGCACGGCCCGGCCCTGGTCTTCACCGCGGCGGCCTGGGAGGCGTTCGTCGACGGCGTCAAGTCGGGAGACTTCGAGGCGTAGCGCGCCGGCGCCGCACGCCCGCGGGGCAGCGTGCGGGCCCGGACGGCGGCCGGTCGCGTGCGGCCCGGTGCCCGGCAGGTAGCGTGCGTACGATGAGCGACCCTGCGCACGCCCCCGGCCTCCCCCGCGACCTCCCGCCGGCCCTCTTCCCGCCCGGCCTCCCCGTCCTCGGCGAGATGCGCGCACACGCCTCCGGACGCGCGTGGCTGGCGGAGTTGCCGGACCTGGTGGAGACGTTGCGTGCGCGCTGGTCGCTGCGGTTCGGTGCACCGTTCAGCGGCGGAAGCTGCTCGTGGGTGGCGCCGGCGCGACTGCCGGACGGCAGGGACGCGGTGTTCAAGGTGACCTGGCCGCACCGCGAGGCCGCCGGCGAGGCGGAGGGCCTGCGGATCTGGGACGGCCGCGGCGCCGTACGCTTGATCGCCCACGATCCCGAGCACTACGCGCTGCTCCTGGAACGCTGCAAGCCGGGCACCGAACTCGGCGCGGCCGGAGATCTGGGCGCCGAGCACCGGCTGAGGCTCGGCGCGGAGGTGCTGCGCGAACTGTGGAGCGCTCCGGTGCCGCGGGACTGCGGACTGGAACGGGTCGCGGACGTGTGCGCCGAGTGGGCCGACCTCGTGGAAGAGCGGATGGAGCGGCTGCGCCCCGGATACGACGCGGGGCTCGTCGCCCTCGGCGCCCGGTTGCTGCGCGAACTGCCGGGCGGAGCCGGGCGCGAGGTGGTCGTCCACGGCGACTTCAACCCCGGCAACGTCCTGGCCGCGGGCCGCCGCCCGTGGCTCGCCATCGACGCCAAGCCGATGACCGGCGACCCGGGCTACGACCCCTTCCCGCTGCTGGAGCAGATCGACGACCCCTTCGGCACCGCCGACCCGCCGCGCACGGTCGCCGCCCGGCTGGCGCTGCTCGCCGACGAGTTGGGCGAGGACGCCGGGCGGCTGGCGGCCTGGGCGGTGGCCCGGCGGGTGGAGACGGCGCTGTGGAACGCGGAGCACGGTCAGGTCGCGGGCGGCGCGGGGGCGCTGGACGAGGCGAGGCTGCTGGCGAAGGTGGCGGGGGTGTAAGGACGCAGGCGGTACGGACCGGCGCGCGCGGCCCGGAACGACGCCTCGCGGCGCCGGCCCGGGACCGTGCGCCCGCCGCGGCTTGGCCTGCGGTGACGTGGCCCGCGGCGGCTTGGCCGAAACGCCCTACGCCAGTTGGTGCGTTCGGCCCGTCCGGGCGGCTGCGGCGCCCCTCCAGCACGGCCAGCGACAACTCCGAGACCCGGGCGTCGTCGAGCCGCCGGCAGCCCTCGGCGGTAACGGTGTAGACGAGCGGGTAGATACGGCGGGTGGCGTCGGGGCCACCCGTGGCGCTGTCGTCCTCGGCCGCGTCGTAGAGCGCCTGCACGGCCATCGTCACGGCGTCGTCCTCGCCCATGCCCTCGCGGTACAGCTTCTTCAGCGCGCCGCGCGCGTACACCGACCCGGAGCCCGTGCCCCCGAAGCCCTTCTCCTCCGCGCGCCCGCCGGTGATGTCGTACGAGTAGATCCGCGCGGCCCCGCTGCGCGGGTCGTACCCGGCGAAGAGCGGCACGACGGCGAGGCCCTGCATGGCGGGACCGAGGTTGTCGCGGATGAGGGTGCCGAGGCGGTTGGCCTTGCCCGCCAGGGAGAGCGGAACGGTCTCGATCTTCTCGTAGTGCTCCAGCTCCAGGCGCAGCAGGCGGACCATCTCCTCGGCCATCCCGGTGGAGCCGGCGATGCCGACGGCGGAGAACTCGTCCGCCGGGAAGATCTTGTCGAAGTCCCGGTGCGCGATCATGCCGTTGCCCAGGGTGACGCGGCGGTCGGCGGCGAGGAGGGCGCCGTCGGCGTAGGAGGCGGCGACGATGGTGGTGCCGTGGGGGATGTCGATCGCGGCGGAGCCGGCGCCGGGGAGTCCGCGGGAGGCGGGGAGCTGTTCGGGGGCGTGGGCGGCGAGGAAGTCCACGAAAGAGGACGAGCCGGGGGTGAGGAATTCGGGCGGCAGTTGCTCCACGGCGGTTCCCTTCGTCGACTGTCCGGTCCGTACGGCCGTGCGCCTCACGACCGTTCACCCCCCGGCCCGCGCCGCTCCCGGGCGCGTACCGGTCAGGCACCGTCCGACCCTACCCGTACCCCCAACGGACGTGCCGTGCGCGGCGGTCCGCGCACGCGACCCGACCTCGCGCGGTGTTCATCTCCCCTCTGCCGCATGGCCGGAGCAGGCGCCGGGCGAGCGAACGGGCGGAGGCGGGGCTGAACGGCCACGGTGCGGCGATGGCGGACGTGCTGGACCGGCAGCGGGCGCTGTGGAAGGTGACGCGGGAGAACCTCGCGGAGCTGCGGCCGGTGCGGGGCCCGGAGCGGGCCGCGGAATCGCCGTCGGCGCGAGGTGCGGGGCCCGGGTTAGATTCCGCGTATGAAGATACGCACCGGAGGCCCGGCAGACGTCCCCGCCATGCTCGCGCTGCTCGACGGGGCGGTGGCGTGGCTGGCGGAGCAGGGGCGGACCGATCAGTGGGGCACGGAGCCGTTCTCCGGGCTGCCGGAGCGGGTGGCCCAGATGAAGGAGTACGCGGACGCCTTTCTGGTGCGGGTGGCGGAGAGGCCGGAGGGCGGTGTCGCGGGAGTGTGTGTACTCGCGGACGAGCCGCAGGAGTTCGTACCGGCCGCCGGGGAGCCGGAGGTGTACGTCCGGCTGCTGGTGACGGACCGGGCGCTGCGCGGCTCCGGGGTGGGTACGGCTCTGGTGGCGGACGCGCGGGCGCAGGCGGCGCGGCGCGGGGTGGGGCTGCTGCGGGTGGACTGCTTCGGAGGCGGGGACGGGGCGCTGGTACGGCAGTACGAGCGGCTGGGATTCACCCCGAGCGGGACTTTCGCGGTGGAGCGCCCCGGGCGGCCGGTGTGGCCGGGGCGGGTGCTGGAGATCCGGTTCTGACAGGCTCGTTCCACTTGCTGTGCCCCGGGCGGAACAGACATTCGGTGGCGACTTGGGAAACTTGTTCGAGGGCCGTGTTGAAGAAGTGACCCATGGGTCAGTACCGTGCCTATGCGTGGATGCAAACGAGCGAATCCGGGCGAGTTTTGCCCGAGTTGAACGTAGAGCTGATCATGTCGCCAAGTACTTCTATTCGCATCTGTTTGCCCGCAATCCCGGGGTCCGCGAGCTGTTCCCCGCGGACATGTCCGAGCAGCGCGACCGCCTCTTCGCCGCCCTCACCCTCGTCGTGCAGCGCCTCGACGACCCGGACCTGCCCCGCTATCTGGCGACGCTGGGGCGCGACCACCGCAAGTTCGACGCCCGCCCCGAGCACTACGCGGCGGTCGGCGAGAGCCTGATCGCCGCGCTCCGCTTCGGTCTGCCGAACACCTGGGACGAGGAGACGGAGCAGGCGTGGCTCGGCGCGTACAAGATTCTCTCCGAGGCGATGATCAGCGGCAGCGAGGAGGCGGAGAAGCAGCAGGCGCCGCGCTGGTGGGACTGCCGCGTCGTCGCCCGCCACCGGGCCGCCCCGGGCGTCACGGTCCTCACCCTGCTCCCGGACCGGACGCTGCCGTACGGCGCCGGGCAGTTCGTCAGCGTCTCCTCACCGCAGGTGCCGCGGGTGTGGCGCCCGTACTCCATCGGCTGCGCCCCGCGCGCCGACCGCACCATCGACCTGCACGTCAGCCGGGTCGACGGCGGCCTGCTCAGCCCGCTCTTAGTGGACAGGACAGCCCCGGGTGACAGCCTGCGCCTGGGCGCCCCGGCGGGCACGGCGGTCCTCCCGAAGCGCGGAGGCCAGCCGGTGACCTTCATCGCGGCGGGCACCGGCTGGGCACCGGTACGCGCGCTGCTGGAGGAGATGGTCCGCCGCTGGACGCCGACCACGGCCCGGCTGTTCCTGGTGACGCGCAGCCCCGCGCACCTCTACGACCCCGAGGCCGTCGAGGCGCTGCGCAAGCACCACTCGTGGGTGGACGTCACGGTGATCATGCCGGAGCGCACGGAACGCCAGGGCGCGACCGCGCGCCGTCTGGAGGCGGCGCTGTCGGCGCACAGGGACTGGCCGAAGCACCGGGTGTACCTGGCGGGCCCGGCGCAGTTCATCACGGACGTACGAGGGCTGGTGCAGGCGTACGGAACGCCCCCGGCGCAGATCGCGTTCGACCACGTACCGCCGCCGGAGCGCGGGGGACGGGAGCCGGGGCACTCGTCGTGGTTCCTGAACCCGTCGCAGCCGCAATGGATCAATCCGGCGGAACGGTGAGGGCACGCGGGTAGTCCGACGGCATGTGCGAGTTCGCCACTGCCAAGGCCGGCGGCGGCCCGGGCCCGCCCGGTGGCCGGCTCCGGCACCCCCGCCCCGCAGCACCAGGTCCCCGCCCCCCCTCACCCGGTCGCCACCACCCGATCGCCCCACCCAGGTGTCCCCGGCCCCCCGCCCCGCCGAGGATGACCCCAGCGGGAACTTCTCCACGGGAGGCGCGTGTGACGGGCAGCGACGGCGACGAGGACAGCGCCGCGGGCGACGAGGTCTACCAGCCGTACGCCTCCGGCGCCCCCGGCGAGTGGTCTCAGGACGACGAGAAGCTGCTGCCGCCCGAGGACACCCTCGACGGCCCCGTCGACCCCCTGGACGAGGGCTACTCCCCGCCCGAGAAACCCCGCGCCGTCAACCGCACCGGCGTCACCCCCGCCGAGCAGCGCCGCGGCGAGTCCCTGGACGAACGCCTGGCCGAGGAGATCCCCGATCCGCCCGTCCTCGACGACGACGACCTGGGCGACGTCACCGACACCGACGGCGAGCTGATCGACGACGAGGTCGGCGACTACCGCGCGGGCCGCCTCATCGCCCCGGACGAGGGCGCCCACGAGGACGAGGAGAAGGACATGGTCGCCTCCGACGCGGGCATCAACGGCGCCGCGGCCTCCGCGGAGGAAGCGGCCGTCCACATCGTCGACGAGGACGAACCCCGCCCTCCGGACGACATCCCCTGAGAGCGGGACCCGTCCGCCCCGCCTCCCGCGCCCGCCGTGCCCCCCGGCGCCCTCTCACTCCGGGTGGGTGACCAGCACCTCCACCCCGTCCGCCTGCAGGGCGTCCAGGTCCGCCGGCGGGATGCCCGAGTCGACGATGACCAGGTCGAAGGCCGTCACCGGGGCGAGCTGGTACAGGCCCCGGCGGCGGAACTTGGTGTGGTCGACCAGGAGGATCCTGCGGGCGCACGCCTCCATCAGGGCGCGTTTGACCGCCACCGTCTCCTGCGACTGGTGGTAACAGTGGCCGCGGGTGATCGCCGTCGTGGAGGCGAAGAGGGTGTCGGCGTACAGGCTGGTCACCGCGTCGACCGTGCGCAGGCCGAGGAAGGCGTCGTAGGCGGGGTAGTACGTGCCGCCGAGGGAGATCAGCTCGATGCCGGGGCTGCCGGCGAGGACCTGGGTGACCGGGACGAAGTTGGTGATGACGGTCAGCGGCGCCTGCTGGGTGAGCAGCCGGGTCAGGGCCAGGGCCGTGGTGCTGTCGTCGATGATGATCGACTGGCCGGACTTGACCAGCGGCAGCGCGGCGCGGGCCAAGGCGTTCTTCTCGGCCGTCATCGCCTGGGTGCGGTGGCGTACGTCGCCGTGGAAGGCGGTCGAGGGCTGGGCGGTGGCGCCGCCCCGGACCTTGCGGAGCCAGCCTCTGCTCTGCAGGTGGTCGAGGTCCCGGCGGATGGTCATGGGGGTCACGCCGAGTTCGTCGGCCAACTGCTCGATGCGGACGAAGCCTTCGTCCACAACACGGCCTTTGATGCGGTCTCTCCGCTCTCGCGGCTTTCGACCGCTCATGTCGGCCGGCTGCCGGGTCTCTGCCCCCATGAAAGCACCTGTTCTCTTTCTGTGAAGTGAACATTCCCCTATCCGGACGCCACGCGCCGCTCGGGGCGACGTACACGGCGGATGGCGACGCGACTGCCTGCAGTGTCATGGCCCCCCACCGCGTCGGTCATCGTGTCGATGTTAACCACCCCGGAGGGAGCGAACACTCAAAGGGGTGCGTCACGAGGGTTGATTGTTCATTTTCTGAGGCCCGTTGACATGAATGAAACATCCGAGTTTCGTGTGCGTCGCCTTCCACGCATCCAGCGCGCCCCCGGCGCCGGCGCCCCCCGCGCCCATGAGCAAGGACACGAGCAAGGAGTGGACATGAGACGACTCGCCAGTTTTGCTCTCGCCGGCATCCTCGCCACCGGCGCACTGACGGCCTGCGCCGAGGAGCCCGGCAGTTCGGGCGGCGACGGCGAAGGCGGCGGCACCGGGGCCGGCAAGGTCGCGTTCCTGATGCCCGACCTGGCCTCCACGCGTTACGAGCAGTACGACGCCCCGCTGTTCAAGAAGCGCATGGCCGAACTCTGCGACGAGTGCAAGGTCATCTACCAGAACGCCGACAGCGACGCCGCCCTCCAGCAGCAGCAGGCCAACTCCGCCCTGGCGCAGGGCGCCAAGGTCATCGTCCTGGACCCGGTCGACTCCGAGTCCGCGGCGACCATCGTGCAGACCGCGCAGTCGCAGGGCGTCAAGGTCATCGCGTACGACCGGCCGATCCCCACCAAGGCCGCCGACTTCTACGTCTCGTTCGACAACGAGGCGATCGGTGAGTCCATCGGCCAGTCCCTCGTCGACCACCTCGACAAGGAGTCCGCCGAGGGCGGCATCCTCCAGGTCAACGGCTCGCCGACGGACGCCGCCGCCGGGCTGATCAAGAAGGGCATCCACAAGGCCGTCGACGACAGCGGCTACAAGCTGCTCGCCGAATACGACACCCCCGACTGGTCCCCGGAGAAGGCCCAGCAGTGGGTGAGCGGCCAGATCTCACAGTACTCCGGCCGCATCGCCGGCGTGGTCGCCGCCAATGACGGCACCGGCGGCGGTTCGATCGCCGCGTTCAAGGCCGCCGAGGCCCAGGTCCCGCCGGTGACCGGCAACGACGCCGAGCTTGCGGCCGTTCAGCGGATCATCGCGGGCGATCAGTTCAACACCATCTCCAAGCCCATCAAGACCGTCGCCGAGGCCGCCGCCGAGGTCACCTACGACTTCGTGGAGGGCGAGAAGCCCAAGGCCGACACCCGGCTCTTCGACACGCCGTCCCAGCTCTTCCAGCCCACCGTCGTCACGCAGGAGAACCTCAAGGAGGTCATCTTCGGCCCCGACGGCGTGCTGAAGACCGAGGACGTCTGCACCCGCACGTACGCGAAGGACTGCAAGAGCCTCGGGATCGGCTAGCCCGTACGCACCCTGCCCACCGGCGAAACGAAAGGAAACGGGTCACGATGACAGCCCCCGCCGCCCCGGCCGCGCCCAGCGTGCTGTCCCTGCGCGGCGTCAGCAAGCACTTCGGCGCCGTCGCCGCGCTCACCGGCATCGACCTCGACGTGGCCGCCGGCGAGGTGGTGGCCGTCGTCGGGGACAACGGCGCCGGCAAGTCCACGCTGGTGAAGATCCTGTCGGGGGTCTACACCCCCGACGGGGGCACCATCGCCTTCCACGACCGGGAGGTCTCGCTCGGCTCCCCGGCCGACGCGCAGGCCATCGGCATCGCCACCGTCTTCCAGGACCTGGCGCTGTGCGAGAACCTCGACGTCAAGGCGAACCTCTTCCTCGGCCAGGAGCTGCGGCCCTGGATGCTGGACGACGTCACCATGGAGACCCGCTCCTGGGAGCTGCTGCGCGAGCTGTCGGCCCGTATCCCCACCCTGGACGTGCCGGTGGCCGCCCTCTCCGGCGGCCAGCGGCAGACGGTGGCGATCACCCGGGCGCTGCTGGGCAAGCCCGAGGTGATCCTCCTCGACGAGCCGACCGCCGCGCTCGGCGTGGCGCAGACCGCCGAGGTGCTGAACCTGATCGAGCGGCTGAAGAGCAACGGCCTCGGGGTCGTCATGATCAGCCACAACATGGACGACGTACGCGCCGTCGCCGACCGGGTGGCGGTGCTCCGCCTCGGCCGCAACAACGGCGTCTTCGACGCCCGCACCGTCACCTCGGAGCAGGTCGTCGCCGCGATCACCGGCGCGGTGGACAACGTGGTCGCGCAGCGCGCCGCCCGGAGAGCCGCGGCCGGCGAACCGCGGACGGACGCGGCCCCGCGGAAGGAGAAGGAACTGCCGTGACATCCCTGGACACTCCGCTGGGCAAGACCGCCGACCTGCAGGACGAGCGGCTGACGACGCCCCAGGGCATCGGCGACAGCGTGCGCGCCGCCGTCCGCCGCACCCGCGACGGCGACCTGGGCATGCTGCCCGTCGTCGCCGGCATCGTGGTCATCTGGACGATCTTCCAGGCGCTCAACCAGACCTTCCTGTCCAGCACCAACCTGGTGAACCTGGCCTTCGAGATGGTGCCGCTCGGCGTCATCGCGCTGGGCATCGTCTGCGTGCTGCTCGTCGGCCAGATCGATCTGTCCGTCGGCTCGGTCAGCGGCGTCTCGGCCGCGGCCACCGCCGTCGTCATGGTCAAGCACGAGCAGCCGCTGGTGCTGGCCCTCGCCGTCGCGATCGCCGGCGGCTGTGTGATCGGCTGGCTCTACGGCCAGATACTGAACCGCTTCGGCGTGCCCAGCTTCGTCGTCACGCTGGGCGGGCTGCTGGCCTTCCTGGGCGTGCAGTTGTGGCTGCTGCGCGACCAGAACGCGATCAACATCCCGTTCGACTCACCGCTGGTGAAGTTCGCGCAGGTGTGGTTCGTCCCCGAGGCGCTCGCCTACGTCTTCGCGGTCGCGGCGGCCGGCGGCTTCCTCGCCGTGGGCTGGGTACGGGCCCGCAGCCGGCGCCGCGCCGGGCTGTCGTCGGCGTCGATGCAGTGGCTCGGGCTGCAGGCGGGACTGCTGGCCGCGGGGCTGCTGTTCACGGTCTTCTACCTCAACCGCACCCGCGGCGTCCCCTGGATGTTCATGCTCTTCGTCAGCCTGGTGCTGATGGTGCACTACGTCCTCACCAAGACGAAGTTCGGCCGCTCCCTCTACGCGGTCGGCGGCAACGCGGAGGCGGCCCGCCGGGCCGGCATCGACGTCCGCGCCGTCTACACCTCCGCGTTCGTGATGTGCTCCGCGCTGGCGGCGACCGGCGGCGTGCTCGCGGCGGCGCGGCTGGCCGCGGCGAACCAGTCCACCGGCACCGCGGACGTCAACCTCAACGCCATCGCCGCCGCGGTCATCGGCGGCACCAGCCTCTTCGGGGGCCGCGGCTCGGCGTTCGCCGCGCTGCTCGGAGTGCTGGTCATCCAGTCGATCTCCAGCGGTCTGACGCTGCTCAACCTCGACTCCTCGTACCGCTTCATCATCACGGGCCTGGTGCTGCTCGTCGCCGTCGCCCTCGACTCCGCGGCCCGCCGGTCGCGGCAGGCACACGGAAGGGGCTGACGGCATGGCGCACGAGGACGCGACCGCGATCGCGATCGATGCCGGCACCACCGTCGTCAAGGTCGTCGGCTACGGCCCGGACGGCGCGGAACTGACGGTCGGCCGGCGGCCGACCCGGGTGACGCGGCCCCGGCCGGGCTGGGCCGAGCAGGACATGACCGACGTGTGGGACGCGGTGGCCTCCGCCGTACGGGAGGTGGTCGCGGCGCTGCCCGCGCCGCCCGCGTTCGTCGCGGTGACCGGGCAGGGCGACGGGGCCTGGCTGATCGACGGCGCCGGGCGGCCCACGGGTCCCGCGGTGCTCTGGAACGACGGCCGCGCCGCCGGGATCGTCGGCGACTGGGAGCGGGACGGGACCGTGGACGAGGCGTTCCGCATCTGCGGCTCGCGGCTGTCCACGGGCATGCCGAACGCCGTACTGGCGTGGCTGCGCGCGCACGACCCGGACCGCGTCGCCCGCTCCCGGCACCTGCTGACCTGCGGCGGCTGGCTCTTCTACCAGCTCACTCGACAGCCGGCCGTCGACGAGTCGGAGGCCGCGGCGCCGTTCCTGGACATCGCCGGGCGCACCTGGTCGGACCGGCTGTTCGAGCTGTACGGGGTGGAGTGGGCCCGCGACCTGCTGCCGCCGCTGCGCGACGACGACCACCGCGTCACCGCGCTCGACGCCGCCGCCGGCGCCGAGACCGGGCTGCCGGAGGGCATCCCCGTGGTGCTCGCGCCGTACGACATCTGCGCCACCGCGATCGGCTCCGGCGCGGTCAGCGCGGGCCGCGCGTGCACCATCCTGGGCACCACGCTCTCCACCGAGATCGTCACCGACGCACCGCCCGCCGGCGGCGACCCCGTCGGCATCACCGTGCCCCTCGGCGTCCCCGGCCACTACCTGCGCGCCTTCCCCACCATGAGCGGCGGCGACATGCTCGACTGGGGCGCCAGACTCCTCGGGCTGTCGTCGGCCGCCGAGCTGATGGAACTGGCCGAGCGCGGCGCCGAGGACACCGCGGGGGTGCGGTTCATGCCGTACCTCTCCCCGGCCGGGGAACGCGCGCCGTTCTTCGACCCGGCCGCCCGCGGCTCCCTGACCGGCCTGTCACTGGACAGCGGCCGGGAGGACGTGGCGCGCGCCGTGGTGGAGGGGGTCGCCCTGGCGATCCGCGACTGCCTCGCCGCCTCCCCCGCCGAGCCCGGCCTGCTGACTCTCAGCGGCGGCGGCACCCGCAGCCGGTTCTGGACGCGGCTGATCTCCGATGTCACGGGCGTGCCCGTGGCGATCCCCGCCGACACCGAGATCGGCGCCCGAGGCGCGTGGCTGACCGGTGCGGTCGCCACCGGCCGGGAGCCGGACTTCGCGACCGCGGCGGCCCACCAGGTGCGGATCGCCGCGGCGTACGAACCGGACCACGCCCGCGCCGCCGACGGCCGGTACGCCGAGTTCCTGGAGCTGCGCGAGCTGCACCGGCCGGTGTGGGCGCTGGGCCGCGAGCGTACGGCGGACGGCAACGGGACCGCGCACTCCGGTGGAGCCGGCGCATGACCGACCCGGCTCCGGACGCCTGGCTCGGCATCGACCTGGGCACCCAGGGCGTCCGCGCGGTGGCCGCCGACTCCGCGGGGCACCTGCTCGGCACGGGAACCGCCCCGCTGACCAGCGACCGGCGCGGCGAACGCCACGAGCAGAACCCGGACGAGTGGTGGCGCGCGGTCTGCGCCGCCGTCGGGCAGGCCCGCGCCGCGGGCGCCGACCCGCGCCGGATCCGGGCCGTGGCCGTCGACGCCACCTCCGGCACCGTCACCCTGACCGACCGGCGCGGGCACGCCGTCACCCCCGCCCTCATGTACGACGACGGGCGCGCGGCCGCCGAGGCCGAGAAGGCCAACGAGGCCGGCGAGGCCCGGTGGACCCGGGCCGGCTACCGGCGGATGCAGCGCTCCTGGGGGCTGCCGAAGCTGCTCTGGCTGCTCGACCGGCATCCGCGGGCCGCGGCGGACGGGTGGCGGCTGGCCCACCAGAACGACGTGGTCAACCGCCGGCTCGTCGGCCACGACGTACCGGCCGACACCAGCAACGCGCTCAAGACCGGCGCCGACGCCGCCGCGGTGGCCTGGCCCGGGAAGGTCTTCGCCGACCTCGGCATCCCCGTGGAGGTGCTGCCGGGGCTGGTGCCGCCCGGCACCGTGCTCGGCGAGGTCTCGGCCGCGGCGGCCGAGGAGACCGGCCTGGTCGCGGGCACCCCCGTGGTCGCCGGTATGACCGACGGCTGCGCGGCCCAACTGGGCTCCGGTGCGACCGCGGTGGGGAGCTGGAACTCCGTCATGGGCACCACGCTGGTGCTCAAGGGCGTGACCGCCGAACTGGTCCGCGACCCGGCGGGCGTCTTGTACTCGCACCGCTCGCCCGCCGGTACCTGGCTGCCCGGCGGCGCGTCCAGCGTCGGGGCCGGGCTGGTGGCGCGGGAGTTCGCCGGCGCCGACCTGGACCGGCTGACGGCCGAGGCGGCGGAGCTGCTGCCCACCGGGCTGCTGCGTTATCCGCTGGTCTCGCCCGGGGAGCGCTTCCCGTTCGTCGCCCCCGCCGCCACGGCGTTCCGCAGCCGTCGGGCCACGGGCCCCGCCGAGGACTTCGCGGCGCTGCTGCAGGGGGCCGCGTACGCCGAGCGGCTCTGCTTCGACTACGCAGACCTGCTCGGGGCGCCCGCCACCGGGGCCGTCGTCCTCACCGGCGGCGCGACCCGCAACCCGGTGTGGAACCAGCTCCGCGCCGACGTCCTGCGCCGCCCGGTGACGCTTCCGCGCAACGCGCAGCCGGCGCTCGGCATGGCCGTGCTGGCCGCCGCCGCCCTCGCCGAAGGCGGCAGCGGCGGCGAGGGAGGCGGTCCCGGCGCGGGCGGCGCCCTGGACCGCGCCGCCGCCGCGATGGTCCGGGCCGACCGCACCGTGGAGCCCCGCGACACGTACCGATCCGCCCACGACGAGGGCTACGTCCGGCTCGTCGACCTGCTGGCCCGGCGCGGCTGGCTGCCCGAGGTCGTCGCGGCCCACGCACGAGAAAGGACCGCGTCTTGAGCCTCAACGTCATCTTCGTCCGGCACGGGGAGAGTGTCTGGCACGGCGAGAACCGCTACGCCGGCGCCACCGACATCGACCTCACCGACCACGGCCGCGACCAGGCCGCCGCCCTCGCCGACTGGGCGGCGCAGGCGGGCCTCACGGCCGTGTGGTCCTCCCCGATGCTGCGCTGCCGGCAGACGGCGGCCGCGAGCGCGGCGCGCGCCGGACTGCCGCTGCACCTCGACCCGCGGCTGCGCGAGCTGGACTTCGGCGTCGCCGAAGGGCTGACCCGCGCCGAGATGCGCGAGCGGATGCCGGAGGCGGTGGCGTCCTTCGAGGCCGACCCCGTGGCCAGCCACTTTCCCGGCGGGGAGGATCCGGCCGGGGTCGTCGAGCGGTACGTCGACTTCCTCACCGGCCTGCGCGCGGAGCACGACGGCGGGGAGCGCGGCGAGGGGGGCGGCAGCGGCGGGAAGGGCGCCGCCCGGATACTCGTCGTCGCCCACTCCACCGCCATCCGGCTCACCCTGTGCCGGCTGCTCGACCTGCCGCTGCGCGACTACCGCCGCCGCTTTCCGCACCTGGCCAACTGCGCCCTCAACGAGCTGGTCCTCAGCGACGGCACCCCCTCGCTGCTGACGCTGAACCGTCCCGTGACCCCCGGAGTGCCCGCGTGACCACCATCCTCGCCGCCGGCGACCACTTCGTCCGCAACGACCTGCTTCTCGACCGGCTGCGCCCGGTCGCCCCCGACGCCGCGTTCCGCGAGCTGACCCTGCCCTGGCCCGTCGAGCCCTTCGGCCCGGTGGCCGAGGTCCGCGAGGCGTCGGGGACGGAGGACCAGCTCATCGAGGCCCTGGACGGGGTGGAGGTCTGCGTGACGCAGATGGCTCCGCTGACCGAGCGGATCCTCGCGGCCAGCCCCGCCCTGCGGCTGTTCTGCGTCAGCCGCGGCGGCCCCGTCAACGCCAACCTCGATGCCGCCACCCGCCACGGCGTCGCCGTGACCTTCGCCCCCGGCCGCAACGCCACGGCCACCGCCGAGCACGCCGTGGCCCTGATGCTCGCCGCCGCCCGCCGGGTCCCCGCCGTGCACGCGGATCTGGCGGCCGGCACCTGGCGCGGCGACTACTACCGCTACGAGGCCGTCGGCCCGGAGCTGGAGGGCAGCACGGTCGGCATCGTCGGCTACGGCGCCATCGGCTCCCGCGTGGCCCGTATCGTGCGCGGCTTCGGCGCCCGCGTGCTCGTCGCCGATCCCTTCGCCGACGCGGCGGCCGTCGCGCCGGACGAACTCGTCGGCCTCCCCGAGCTGATGAATCGTTCCGCCTTCGTCACGGTGCACGCCCGCGCCACCCCGGAGACCGAAGGACTGATCTCCCGGGAGCTGCTCGGCCTCATGCCCGCCGGCGGCGTTCTCGTCAACTGCGCCCGCGGCTCCCTCGTCGACTACGACGCGGTCTGCGACGCCCTCGACGAAGGCCGGCTCTTCGGTGCCGCGTTCGACGTGTTCCCCGTCGAACCGCTGCCCTCCGACTCGCGACTGCCCCGTACCCCGGGCGTCGTGATGACCCCCCACCTGGCCGGCGCCAGCCGCCAGACCGCCCACAACGCGGCCGGCATGGTCGCCGCCGAGGCCGGCCGCCACCTGGCCGGCCGGCCACCGCTCCACTGCGCGAATCCGGAAGTGCTCACCAGATGAACCCGTGGAAAGGAACCCGCATGCGCGGCAAGTTCCGTACGGCCACAGCGGCCGTCGTCGCCGGCATAGCCGTCCCCGCCCTCCTCCTCACCGCCGCCCCGGCAGGCCACGCGGCCGCGGACGCCGCCCCCGTGGCGAAGCCCCTCCCGCCCGAGCTGCCCACCCACATCGAAGGCGGGGCCTGGCCGACGAGCCACGTCCAGGGGGTCACCGTCGACACCGAACGCGGCCATGTCTACTGGTCGTTCACGCAGATGCTGGTCAAGACCGATCTCGACGGCAACGTCATCGGTACCGTCGAGGGCCTCACCGGCCACCTCGGCGACATCGACCTGAACGACCGCGACGGCCGCGTCTACGGCTCACTCGAATACAAGGCGGAGGAGGCGTTCTACATCGCCGTCTTCGACGTGAACAAGATCGACCGGGTCGGCATGAACGCCGAGACCGACGGCGTGATGACCGCCGTGCACCTGGAGGAGGTCGTCGAGGACTTCACCGCCGACATGAACGGCGACGGCGTCTTCGACGGCGACACCGCGAACACCCCCGACCACCGCTACGGCTGCTCCGGCATCGACGGCGTCTCCTTCGGCCCGGAGTTCGGCAAGCGCGGCGGGGCGCAGAAGCTGATGGTCGCGTACGGGGTGTACTCCCATACCGAGCGCACGGACAACGACCACCAGGTGGTCCTGGAGTACGACGTGCGCGACTGGCGCCGTTACGAGCGGCCCCTGTCGCAGGCCGACCCGCACCGCAGCGGGCCGAAGCGGACGGACGGCAAGTACTTCGCGTACACCGGCAACACCACCTACGGCGTGCAGAACCTGCAGTACGACCCGCACACCCGCAACTGGATCATGGCGGTCTACGACGGCGTGAAGGAGGGCTTCCCGAACTACTCGTTCTTCACCGTCGACGGCTCGAAGAAGCCGGTGCGCGGCGAGATCAGGGGCCAGGCCGAGCCGGAGCAGGGCAAGCTGCTGACGCTGCGCGACGCGGGCCTGAACGACCCGGCGACGGGCGTGCGCGGCTGGGAGTTCCACGGCAACTACGGCATCGACGCGCTGGGCGACGGCCGCTACTACGTCGCCGAGGGCCGGGCCGTGACCGAGGACGGGGTGAAGAAGCAGGAGGGCGAGGTCTACCTCTACCGCTGGACGGGCGAGACCCCGACGCCGTTCGAGCGCGTCGAGGACTGACGGGGGCGCTCCCGCACCTCCCGGGCCCGCGTGTATCGGGGGCGGGCCCGGGGGGCTCCGGCCGTTAGCGGTCCTGCCCGTCGGCGGGCAGGAGCCGCAGGGAGACGGAGTTGATGCAGTAGCGCTGGTCGGTCGGCGTCGGGTAGCCCTCACCGGTGAAGACATGGCCCAGGTGGGAGCCGCAGCGCGCGCAGCGCACCTCGGTACGGACCATGCCCAGCGAGCGGTCCTCGATCAGCTCGACGGCCTCGCTCTGCGCCGGGTCGTAGAAGCTCGGCCACCCGCAGTGGCTCTCGAACTTCTCCGTGGAGCGGAACAGCTCGGCCCCGCAGGCGCGGCACTCGTAGACGCCCTCGGTCTTGGTGTCGGTGTACTCGCCGGTGAAGGCGGGCTCGGTGCCCGCCTGCCGCAGGACGCGGTACTCCTCGGGCGACAGCTCCGCGCGCCACTGCTCGTCCGGCTTGTCGACCTCGTATGTCATCTCAGCCCTCCAGTCGGGACAGGATCCGGTCGCCCAGCTCGGTGACGTCCCCTGCCCCCATGGTGAGAACGAGATCACCCGGCTTCGCCATTCCTGCGACCAGCCCCGGGACGGCGGCCATGTCGGGCGCGGGGGTGACGTCGGCGCCCCGGGCACGGGCCGCGTCGATGATGATGTCGCTGGTCACGCCCGGGATGGGGTCCTCGCGCGCCGGATAGATGCCGAGCACGACGGAGGCGTCCGCGAGGGCGAGTGCCTGGCCCATCTCGGCGCCCAGCTCGCGGGTGCGCGAGAACAGGTGCGGCTGGAAGACGACGAGGATGCGGCCGGAGCGCCCGCCGTGGCCGTCGTCGGCCGCGGCCCGTACGGCCTCCAGGTCGGCACTCATCTCCGTGGGGTGGTGCGCGTAGGTGTCCACGACCCGGACGCCCGCGGCCGTGCCCTTCGACTGCAGCCGCCGGCCGACGCCGGTGAAGGACGCGAGCGCCGGCGCCAGCTCCGCGGCGGGCACGCCGGCCGCGGCGCCGGCGGCCAGGGCGGCGACGGCGTTGTGGGCGTAGTGGCGGCCGGGGACGGAGACGCCGAAGGTGTGCTTCGCGCCGTCGAGCACCACGGTGACCTCGCTGGCCAGGCCGCGAGGGGTGACGGAGAGCACGCGCGCGTCGGCGTCGGGTGACTCGCCGTAGGTGACGGTGCGCACCCGGCCGCCGGCCAGCCGGCGGGTCAGCTCGCGGGCACCGGGGTGGTCGGCGGAGACGACGAGCGTGCCGCCGGGGACGATGCGGTCGGCGAAGGTCTCGAAGGAGGCGTAGATCTCCTCCAGCGAGGCGTAGTTGGCGTGGTGGTCCAGCTCCACGTTGAGGACGATGGCGACCTCGGGCGCGTACTTGTGGAAGCTGCGGTCGCTCTCGTCCGCCTCGGCGACGAAGAGGTCGCCGGTGCCGTGGTGGGCGTTGGAGCCGGGGGCGTCGATGTCGCCGCCGATGGCGTACGACGGGTCGCGGCCGAGGGTGCGCAGGGCGACGGCGAGCATCGAGGTCGTCGTCGTCTTGCCGTGGGTGCCGGCGACGGCGACCGGGCGCAGCCCGTCCATGACGGCGGCGAGCGCGTCGGAACGGTGCACCACGGGCAGGCCGCGCTCGCGGGCGGCGGCCAGCTCGGGGTTGTCCTCACGGATGGCGGAGGAGACGACGACGGCGGTGGCGCCGGGGTCCAGGTGCCCGGCGGCGTGGCCGAGATGCACGACGACCCCCAGCTCGCGGAGCGCGGCGACGGTGCCGGACTCGCGTGCGTCGCTGCCGGCGACGGCGGCGCCGCGCTGGGCGAGGATCTTCGCGATGCCCGACATGCCGGCGCCGCCGATGCCGACGAAGTGCGGACTCTCCAGCGTGGGCGGGATCCCCGGGGTCATGTGGTGCGCTCCTTGGGCTCGGGTGGGACGCGACGATTCTCGCACCCCGCGCCGACATTCCGGGTCCGGGCCACGGGGGCGGGGCCGCGGCCCCGCCCCCGTGCCGACGCCGCCTCAGCGGCCGTGCGCGAAGAGCTTCAGCACCGGCACGCCGACCTTGTGCCGTGCCCGGGACGCCCAGTCGCGGTGGAAGAACTCCTCCACCAGATGCGGCGCGGTGAGCACGATGACCTCGTCGGCGTGCGTCTGCTCCACGACGGACTGCAGCACGTCCAGCGGATGCCGGTCGACGATCTCCCCGACCGCCTCGGCGCCCTGCTCGCGCAGCGCCTTCAATGAGTGCTCCAGCGCCAGCTTGGCGGTGGGCAGCGCCTCGTGCCCCTCCGGCTCGTCCGTCTCGCGGACCGCGTCCTCCAGCTCTCCGAGGGCGACGTCGTCGAGCGCCCGCAGGAGCACTCCCTGGTCTCCGCGGGGTTGCAGCAGCACGACGAAGCTGACGGGCTCCTGGCCGTGGAGGGTGGTGACCATCTCCACATCCACGGGTGCGAGCGGCTTCTCGATCATCAGGACGGTGGTGAACACGATGAACGCCCTTCTTCCGCGCAGGCACACAGACCACGTCAGAAACGATCCTGCGACGTAGTCTGCCCCAGCACGTCTAAGCGGAACTTGAGATTCCGCAGATTGTCAGTACCGACGGTAACGCGTGAACAGAAAGCCGGCCTCCTCCATGATCGACTCCAGGCCGAGGCTGAGCGGCTCCGCCAGCGGGGCGGTGCCGTGCATGATCCGGGGCGCGGCCCCCAGCGCCACCCGGGGCGCCAGGGTCAGGCACAGCTCGTCGAGCACCCCCGCCCGGGCGAAGCCCTCCAGCACCGAGGGCCCGCCCTCCGTGAGCAGCCGCCGGTGACCGCGCTCCGCGAGCGCGGCGACCGCCGCCGCCGGGTCGGCTCCCCGGCCCTCCCCCGCCACGATGACCTGTACCCCCGCCGCCCGGGCCGCCGCCACCCGCTCCGCTGCCGCCCGAGCGCCCGTGAGCAGCAGCGTCGGCACGGCCGGCTCGGTGAACAGGGGCAGCGAGAAGTCCAGGTCGAGCGAGGCGGAGAGCACCGCGACGGGCGGTGCGGGGGCCTGGCCCGCCGCGGCTCTGCGGGCAGCGAAAGCGTCCCGGGCGCGGGTGGGCCGGTACCGCTCCAGGCGTACCGTTTCTGCGCCCACGATCACCACATCCGTCAGCGCACGCAGCACGCCGAAGAGGCGCATGTCCGCCGGGGACGACAGCGGCTGCGAGCGCCCCTGGAAGGACGCGGCGCCGTCGACGGAGGCGACCATGTTGGCCCGGAGCCACACGCCGTCCCCCGGGGGGTAGGCATAGACGCCCGCCAGCTCGTCCAGGGACCACTCGCGGTCGGCGAGCGCGGACGGATCTGCGGTGACGGGGAGCAGGCGACGCATAAGCGGCAGTCTGACATGACGCACTGGTGTACGGCTTGCCGAGGCGGCGACCGTACAGTGGGAACGTGGCTTCCACCTCCGCCTCCACCGCCGACACGCCCTGCGGCATAGCCCCGGCCCCGGGCACGCTCACCGGCCGCGAGCCGCGCGTCCCCACCGAGCGGCTGGTCGCCGAGCTGGTGCCGCCACCCCGCTTCGACGCGGTGCGCTTTTCGACGTACGTCCCGGATCCGGCCCGCCCCAGCCAGGCCGAGGCCGTACGCGCCCTCGCCGCCTTCGCGGCGGGGATCGGCGGCGGCGCGAGCGCCGTGGGCGGCCGGCGGCCCTGGTGGCGGCGGGCACCGAAGGAGCCGGCCGGGCCGCGCGGGGTGTATCTGGACGGCGGCTTCGGCGTCGGCAAGACCCACCTGCTGGCGTCGCTGTGGCACGCCACCGAGGCGGCGCCCGAGCGCAAGGGCTTCTGCACCTTCGTCGAGCTGACGAACCTGGTGGGCGCGCTGGGCTTCCAGCAGACGGTACGCGCCCTCGGCGGCCACCTGTTGCTGTGCATCGACGAGTTCGAGCTCGACGACCCCGGCGACACCGTGCTGATCTCCAGCCTCCTCGGCAAGCTGGTGGAATCCGGCGTGGCGCTGGCCGCCACCTCCAACACCCTGCCGGACAGGCTGGGCGAGGGCCGCTTCGCCGCGGCGGACTTCCTGCGCGAGATACAGGGCCTGGCGGCCCGGTTCCGCCCCCTGCGCATCGACGGTGACGACTACCGCCACCGCGGCCTGCCCGCCTCCCCCGCCGGTGACGCCCCGCTGACCGACGAGGCCGTCACCCGCGCCGCCCGCACCGCGCCCGGCGCGACGCTCGACGCCTTTCCCGACCTCCTGGGCCACCTCGCGCGCGTCCACCCCAGCCGCTACGGCGCGCTGGCCGACGGCGTACGGACCGTCTGCCTGACCGGCGTGCGGCCGGTGACCGACGAGGCGACGGCGCTGCGGCTCGTGGTGCTCGCGGACCGGCTGTACGACCGGGAGATACCCGTGCTCGCCTCCGGCGTCCCGTTCGACCGGCTCTTCGGCGACGACATGCTCGCCGGCGGGTACCGCAAGAAGTACTTCCGCGCGATATCCCGGCTCACCGCGCTGGCCCGCGACGCCCGCGGTGACCTGGACGAACGGGACACCCCGGGCGAGCCGGTGACGGGCGGAGGCAGCGGTGGCGCACCCTCGCCACAGGAGTAGACCCTTCACACACCTGTCACCTGGTTCACTTTCACTTCACCGAGTGGTACACACGGTCTGGTCACCGTTTTTCTGGTTTTCCTGTCCGTCAGCAGGGAGTTGGTCTTTCCGCATGGCTGCAACACGACGTCAGGTTCTCGCCCGTACCGGTGCGCTGGGTGCCGGCATCGCCTTCACCGGGAGCGTGTCCGAGCTCTACGCCGGCACCGCCGCCGCATACGCCCCGCACGACGCCGGCTACGGCCCGCTCGTCCCCGACCCCGACGGCATTCTGGACCTGCCCAAGGGATTCTCCTACCGGGTGCTCTCCCGGGAGGGGGATGAACTGCTCTCCGGCGAAGGCACCGTGCCCAGCAACCACGACGGCATGGCCGCCTTCCGCGCCCGCGGCGGCGACGTCCGTCTCGTCCGCAACCACGAGAACCGCCACAACGCCACCCACCGCGTCCCCGCCATCGACGGCCTGACCTACGACCCCATGGGCATGGGCGGCTGCACCGTGCTGGAGGTCGACCGGAGCGGCAAGCTGGAGGGCGAGCGCGTCGGCATCGCCGGCACCGCCGTCAACTGCGCCGGCGGGCCCAGCCCCTGGGGCACCTGGCTGACCTGTGAGGAGACCGAGGACAAGGCCGGCACGAACGGGTACACCAAGGACCACGGCTTCATCTTCGAGGTCGACCCCGCCGACCCGCACGACAGCGGCGCCGTCCCGCTCACCGCGATGGGCCGCTTCCAGCACGAGGCCGTCGCCTTCGACCCGTCCAACGGCGTCGTCTACGAGACCGAGGACGCCTTCGAGCACCCGTTCGGGCTCTTCTACCGCTTCCTGCCGAAGCGGCCCAAGGGCGGTCTCGGCTCCCTGCGCGCCGGAGGCGAACTGCAGGCCATGCGGGTGCCGGACGTACCCGACCTGTCGGTGGTCGAGGAGATCGGCACCACGTTCGACAACGTCGAGTGGATCGAGGTGCCCGACCCGCTGGCGGCCGAGACCCCGATCCGCCACCAGGACTTCGGCAGTGCCATGTCGCACGCGCAGAAGCTGGAGGGCTGCTACTGGGGCGGCGACTCGGTGTACTTCGTCTCCAGCTTCGCCAAGTCCTCCGAGGGCTCGGGCGGCGATCACTTCGGCCAGGTGTGGCGCTACACCCCGCGCACCAACGAGCTGAAGCTCGTCATCCGCTTCGGCCCGGACCACGGCGTGGACACCCCCGGCGAGTCCCCGGACAACATCGCCCTGTCGCCCTCCGGCGGCCTGTTCCTCTGCGAGGACGGCGGCGGCGAGCAGCACGTGTACGGCGTCTCGCGGCGCGGCGAGGTCTTCGCGGTGGCGCGCAACCGGCAGAACACGGGCAGCGCGGAGGAGCCGGAGTTCGGCGAGTTCGCCGGTGTCACGTTCTCGCCGAACGGCCGGACGATGTACGTGAACTGCTACGCGCCCGGCACCACGTTCGCCATCACCGGCCCCTGGCGGTAGCCGCCCGGCCCGCAGGACCGCACGCAACGGCACGGCGCCCGGCGCCGGCCCGGTGGAGGACCGGTTCCGACCGTGTCCGCCGCCCGGGCCGGCGCCGCGGCGTGTCGTACCCCGTTCACCCGGGCGCTCGCTCCGGCGCGCGCGCCCCCCACGAGCGCTCGTACGCTCCCCGCATGATCGACTTCCGGCGCCCGCGCCCGGCCCGCGCGGCCCTCGTCGCGCTGCTCGCCCTCTTCCTCCCGGCGTGCGCCGGCCCGTCCGCGCCCCCGGCACCGGTCGACGCGCCCGACGCACGCGGACACGGCGAAGGCCGGGCGGCGTACGGCTCGGCGCGACCGCTGAAGGAGGCGCAGGGCGGGACGCGGCGCGGGACGGGGGGACAGGCGGGCGGGGAGGCCAAGGCGCGTCGCGCGGGTCTCACGCCGGTGTGGCGGCACGGCGGGCGTGGGGACGAAGGCGGCAAGCGCGTCGCGCTCACTTTCGACGCCGACATGATGGCCGGGCAGCACGAGCGGGCCGATGCCGGCGAGCGGTTCGACAACCCCGGGCTCATCGCCGCGCTCCGGGAGCTGAAGGTGCCCGCGACCGTCTTCATGACCGGCACCTGGGCCGCCCGCTACCCCGGCCAGGCCCGCGCCATCGGCCGCGACCCCCTGTTCGAGGTGGCCAACCACTCCTACAGCCATCGCGCCTTCGACACCCCCTGCTACGGCCTGCCCGAGGTCGAGCCGGGCACCATGCGCGCGGAGGTCGAGCGCACCTTCGCCGAGCTGCGCCGCGCGGGCGTGCCCGCGCCCGTCCCGTACTTCCGCTTCCCCGGCGGCTGTTACGACGACGCGGCGCTGCGCGCCCTCGCTCCGACAGGCGTGACCGCCGTGCAGTGGGACGTCTCCAGCGGCGACGCCTTCGCCTCCGACCCGGGCGCGGTGGCCCGGGAGGTACTGACGCGCGTGCGGCCGGGGTCGGTGGTCGTCCTGCACGTCACGCGCAGCGCGGCGCCGGTCACGGAGCAGGCCGTACGCGAGATCGTGCCGGAGCTGCGCCGGCGCGGGTACGGCTTCGCCAGGGTCTCCGAGCTGATGGCGCAGCGCTGACGGCACCCGGCTGCCGGCGCCCGGCCGACGGCGGCCGACGCGGTCACCCGGCGGGCGCCCCCGGGCCGGTCTCGCTCGGCCGCACCACGACGAAGCCCTCGCCGTCCAGCCGGAGCTGCATGACCTCGCCGGAGCCGCCGCGGATCATCGACCCGAAGCTCTGCGAGCGGTGCAGCCCCGTCTGGAGCTGGGTGCTCCAGCCGACGACGGCGTCGGTGTCGACGAAGACCGGGTAGCCGGGCGAGACGGGGATGACGATCGGGTTGCCGTCACAGACCACGCCCAGCCGGCCCTGGCCGGTGAACACGCTGTTGAACAGCCCGCCGCCCGCCATCCCGGCGCCCTTGACCACCTTGATGTCGTACGACAGCGTCGTGTCGAAGCACAGCACGTTGCGCCCGTTGAGGGTGAGGCTGTCGTTCGGCTGGTCGAAGTCCAGGATGAAGCAGTTGGCCGCGCTGAGCGCGAACCAGCACTCACCCTGCCCTTTCACCGACATGAGCGCCAGGCCCTCGCCGGTGACCGCCCGCTTGAGGAACTGCCCCGCCCCCTGCCCCTTCTTCTCGAACTGCAGGTTGCCCCGGTAGGCGATCATCGCGCCCTGCCGCGCCAGGCACTCGCCGTTGACGGCGTACTTGATCGACTTGGTGTTCTGCAGAGTCATGCCGGCCTGCGTCGCGGGCTCGGCCATGTTTTCCTTCGCGAACAAATCACTGCGCATAGGCGCATGATCCGCCGGAATCCCTCCCTCCGCCAAGCAGGCTGCGCCCCTGGCACACTTGATCGTGTGACCAGCGCCGAAACCAGCTCCTTCCCGCACGAGGCGGTGAGCCGCGACGACCTGCCGCAGTTCGTCCTCCCCCTCGTCGTACGCATCGAACGCGACAGCCCTCCGGCGCGCACCGACGCGCTCCAGACGGCGGCGCGCGCGGTGCTGATCCTGCTGGCGGACGAGCGCGCCACGGACGAAGGCCCGTGGGCACGGGCGGTACGGGACTGGCAGGACGCCCGGATCCGCAAGGTGGTCCGGCGCGCCCGGGGCGCGGAGTGGCGCCGGGCGGAGGCGCTGCCGGGAATCACGGTGACGTCGGCGGCGAACGGATCCGCGGCGGCGGGCACGGGGAGCGGGCCCCGGGAGCACGGCCCCGCCGAGGTGCGGGTCTTCCCGCCCGTACCGCTCGACGGCTGGCCCAGGGACCTCGCGCGGCTGCAGGTCTCCGGCACCGACCTGGACGACCCCGGACCGCCTCCGCCGCCCCCGGCCGGGATCCCGGTGCTGTGGCTGGCACCCGGCCTCGGGATGACGGCGGGCAAGGCCATGGCCCAGGCCGGCCACGGCGCCCAACTCGCCTGGTGGGAGCTGTCCGACGCGGACCGCGCGGCCTGGCGCGCCGCCGGTTTCCCTCTCGCCGTCCGTACCCCGGCCCCGGAGCGCTGGGCGGAGCTGGTCGCGAGCGGGCTGCCGGTGGTCAGGGACGCCGGTTACACGGAGATCGCCGCCGGCAGTTGCACGGTCGTCGCCGACCACCCGGCGCTGCGTACCGGCTGACCGCCCGGCCGCGGGGCACGCGCGCGCACGACGCACACGGCGGCACCGCCCGGCACCCCGGTCCGCGGATCCGCGCCGCCGGGGCGCTCAGCCGCCGTCGCTCACCCGCGCGTCCTCCGCGACCGCCCCCGCCGCCTTGCGCGCCGCGACCAGCACCGGGTCCCACACCGGGGAGAACGGCGGCGCGTACCCCAGGTCCAGGGCCGTCATCTGCTCCACCGTCATCCCCGCCGTCAGCGCCACCGCCGCGATGTCCACCCGCTTGCCCGCGCCCTCGCGGCCGACGATCTGCACGCCCAGCAGCCGCCCCGAGCGCCGCTCCGCGAGCATCTTCACGTGCATCGACGCGGCCCGCGGGTAGTAGCCGGCGCGGCTGGTCGACCGGATGGTGACCGTCACGTACTGCAGGCCCACCTCGCGCGCCTGGGCCTCCAGCAGGCCCGTACGGGCGATCTCCAGGTCGCACACCTTGCTGACGGCCGTGCCGACCACGCCGGGGAAGGTGCCGAAGCCGCCGCCGACGTTACGGCCGATGACCTGCCCGTGCTTGTTGGCGTGCGTGCCCAGCGGGATGTACCGCTCGCGGCCCGACACCAGGTCGAGCACCTCGACGCAGTCGCCGCCCGCCCACACGTTCTCCTGTCCCCGCACCCGCATCGCCAGGTCCGTCAGCAGCCCGCCGGACTCGCCCAGTGGCAGCCCCGCGTCCCGGGCGAGCCCGGTCTCCGGGCGCACCCCGAGGCCGAGCACGACGACGTCCGCCGGGTACTCGCCGTTCGTCGTGGCCACCCCGCGCACCTCCCCGTCCGTGCCGGTGAGGATCTCGGTGACCTCCGTGTCCGTGACGGTCGTGATCCCGCTGCCGTTCATCGCCTCCTGCACCAGCGCGCCCATGTCGGGATCGAGGGTGTTCATGGGCCGGGCGGCGCGCTCCAGCACGGTGACATGGACGCCGCGGTGGCAGAACGCCTCCGCCATCTCCACCCCGATGTACCCGGCGCCGACCACGACCGCGTGCCGCACCTGCCGCTTCTCCAGCCGGTCCAGCAGCTCCTGACCGTCGTCCAGGCTCTGCACGCCGTGCACCCCGGGGGCGTCGATGCCGGGCAGCGGCGGGCGCAGCGGGCGGGCGCCGGTGGCGATCACCAGGTGGTCGAAGCCGTGCCAGCGCTCCTGTGCGCCGCCCTCCTCGTCGAGGGCCCGGGTGCGTACGCACTGCCGGTCGAGGTCGATCTCGGTGACCTCGGTGTGCATCCGCAGATCGATGCCGCGCCGCCGGTGCTCCTCCGGGGTACGGGCGACGAGCTGGTCCCTCTCCGCGACCTCGCCGCCGACCCAGTACGGAATGCCGCAGGCGGAGTACGACGTGAAGCCGCCGCGCTCGAACGCGGTGATCTCCAGCTCGTCCGGCGACCGCATCCGGCGCGCCTGCGACGCCGCGGACATGCCCGCCGCATCGCCGCCGATGACCACCATCCGCTGCTTGGCCCCCATGACGCTCCCTTTCGTCGCCGTGAAGGACACGCTACGTCTGGTTACTCCGGCTCGCCGCCCTGGGGTGTCGGCTGCCCGGGAAACGGACCGGGCGGCGCAACGACCTGCCGGCGCGGCAGCCGGCCGCGCAGCCACCGCCAGGCCAGCACGAGCAGGGCGAGGAGCGCGGCGAAGGGCAGCGACGCAAAGACCGCGATCAGCACCCCGCGCAGGACTGTCACGAAGGCGTCCCACCCGCCGGCCAGCGCGTCGGTGACGCCGGTGCCGTCGTCCTCGTCCGGCGGCGGCGCGGCGGCGGGCCGGCGCAGTTCCAGGGTGATCGTGCCGAGCGTGGTGCGCTCCTCCAGTGCGGACTGCCGGGCGAGGAGTGCTTCCAGGTCGGCCTGGCGGCTGCCGAGTTCGCCCTCCAGAGTGACCACGTCAGCGAGTTTCGTGGCGTCGTCCATCAGGTCCCTGATGCGGGCGACGCTCGCCCGCTGGGACCGTACCCGGCTGTCGACGTCCACGACCTCGTCGGTGACGTCCTCGACCTTCACCTCGCGGTCGACGACCCGGCCCAGGTCGGTGAGGTCGCCGAGGACGGCGTCGTACTGCTCCGCGGGCACCCGCAGCGTGAGCCGGGCGCGTGCGGGGGCACCGGGCTCCTTGCCGGTCGACTCGTCGCCGACGTAGCCGCCGGCGTCCTCGGCGAGCGCGCGGGCGGAGTCGGCGGCGCCGTCGAGGTCCTTGGTCCGTACGGTGATCTCCGCGGTCCGTACGAGTGCCCGGGGCGCGAGCGTGACGCGGTCGGCGGCGGTGGCGCCCCCGCGCGGTGCGGGCGAGGCGGCGGAGTCACCCGCACCGCCGCCGCCTTCGCGCGGTGCCGCCGCCTTCGCCTCGTCCCGGGCGGCGCCCGCGTCGGCGGAGTCCGCGTCGCCGCCGGAGCAGCCGCCGACGGCGAGTGCGGCCCCCAGCAGCGCGGCGGCGAGCGCGGGTCTGGTCCTCCTGCGTGCGTGCATCGTCGAACCCCCCAGGGTGTCGGGTGTGTACTGCTTCGACGGGACGGCGGGGACGGACGTTCGGACCGCCGGGTCCCGGAAGGGTCACGATCGGACTACGCGGCGGGCGCGGCGCCGCGGCGCCGGTGCGGTGCGGGCGAGGGCGGGAGCGGATGCGGTGGCGCCCGGCAGGCCCGTTCGCGCTCGCCTCCGGGGCGGTGGCCCGGCGGCGGTGCGCGTTGTCCACAGGCTCGTACGGACGTGTCGGCGGCGTCTGAGACAGTGGCTCTCATGAGCAGCGCACAGCCCTCGGAACCCGGGCCGCCCAGGGTCGTCGTCATCGGCGGCGGCATCGCCGGACTCGCCGCCGCGCACCGGCTGCTGGCCGGCGGCGCGCGGGTCACGGTGCTGGAGGCCGGCACCCGCGTCGGCGGCAAGCTGCACGCGGGCGAGCTGGCGGGCCTGCCGGCCGACCTCGGCGCGGAGGCGCTGCTGGCCCGCCGCCCGGAGGCGGTCAGCCTCGCGCGCGCGGTGGGGCTCGGCGACGTTCTGCAGCCTGTCGCCACGGCCGGCGCGGCGGTGTGGACCAGGGGACGGCTGCGCCCGCTGCCCGGCGGCCAGGTGATGGGCGTTCCCGGCGACCTGGACCGGCTGGCGGCGGCGGAGGTGCTGTCGCCGGAGGGCCTGGCGCGGGTCGCCCGCGAGGCGGAGCTGCCGCCGGCGGAGCCGGGCGAGGACGTGGCGATCGGCGCGTTCGTCGCGGAGCGGCTGGGCGCGGAGGTCACGGACCGGCTGGTGGAGCCCCTGCTGGGCGGGGTGTACGCGGGCGACGCGTACCGGCTGTCGATGCGCGCGGCGGTGCCGCAGTTGTTCGCGGCACTGCGCGAGGAGCGCACGCTGCTGGGCGCGGCGCGGGCGGTGCAGTCCCGCGGAGCCGCCGCTCCTGCCGCGGGCGCGGCGCAGCCGCCGGTGTTCATGGGCATCGAGGGCGGCATCGGCCGGCTGCCGTCGGCGGTGGCGGAGGCCGTACGGGCGGCGGGCGGCGAGATCGTCCTCGGGACGCAGGCCACGGCGCTGGAGCGGGGGCAGGGCTCCCCCGGTCCCGGCCCCTCCCGAAACCCGGAGCACCCCGGTGCCCTCGCCGGCGGCGGTGCGGCGGAGCGCCCGCGGGCCGCCGGCACGGCCCCGCCCGGCCACCCCGGCCCGCCCGGAGCAGCCCCTACGTGGGACCGCCCCGCCCGCTGGCGGGTCCTCGCGGGGGGCCGCTCCTACGACGCCGACGCCGTCGTGCTCGCCGTGCCCGCGGCGGCCGCCGCGCGGCTGGTGCGGGGGCACGCGCCGCGGGCCGCCGCGGAGTTCGACGGTGTGCGGTACGCCTCCATGGCGCTGATCACCCTCGCCCTCCCCCGCGGGGAGGCCGAGGCGCAGTTGCCGGCCGGGACCGGCTTCCTCGTCCCGCCGGTCGACGGGCGGACGATCAAGGCGTCGACGTTCTCCTCCGCCAAGTGGCGCTGGGCCGGTGACGACGACCTCTTCCTGCTGCGCACCTCCGTCGGCCGCATCGACGACGAGAAGACCCTCGAACGGGACGACGCCGACCTCGTGGCCGCCTCTCTCGACGACCTCCGCGCCGCCACCGGGCTCACCGCCGGCCCCGTCGCGAGCCGCGTCAGCCGCTGGCGGGGCGGGCTGCCGCAGTACGAGGTCGGGCACGACGCGCGCGTGGCGCGGATCCGGGACGCGCTGCCCGCCGGGATCGCGGTGTGCGGCGCGCTGTACGACGGCGTGGGCGTCCCGGCATGCGTGGCGAGCGCGCACCGGGCCGCCGACGAGCTGCTGGGGCGCCCTGGGACAATGGCCGCATGAGTGACGCAACCCCTCCGGCGGCTCCCTCGCCCGCGGCTTCGGCCCGCTCCGCCAACGCCGGCAAGAAGGCCAAGGACCTCAACGAGGTCATCCGTTACACCCTCTGGTCCGTCTTCCGCCTCCGCGACACCCTCCCCGAGGACCGCGCCGGCTTCGCGGACGAGGTCACCGAGCTGTTCGACCAGCTCGCCGCGAAGGATGTCGTCGTGCGCGGCACGTACGACGTCTCGGGGCTGCGCGCCGACGCCGACGTCATGATCTGGTGGCACGCGGAGAGTTCGGACGCGTTGCAGGAGGCGTACAACCTCTTCCGCCGCACCCGCCTCGGCCGCGCTCTCGCCCCGGTCTGGTCGAACATGGCGCTGCACCGCCCCGCCGAGTTCAACAAGTCGCACATCCCGGCGTTCCTGGCGGACGAGACCCCGCGCGCGTACGTGAGCGTGTACCCCTTCGTCCGTTCCTACGACTGGTACCTGCTGCCGGACGAGGACCGCCGCCGCATGCTCGCCGACCACGGCAAGATGGCCCGCGGCTTCCCCGACGTACGGGCCAACACGGTGCCCGCGTTCTCCCTCGGCGACTACGAGTGGATCCTTGCCTTCGAGGCGGACGAACTGCACCGCATCGTGGACCTGATGCGTCATCTGCGCGGGTCCGAGGCGCGGCTGCACGTGCGCGAGGAGGTGCCGTTCTACACCGGCCGCCGCAAGCCCGTCGCGGAGCTGGTGGCCTCCCTGGCCTGACACCCGTCGCCCGCGCCAGGGCGCCTCGCGCCCCCGCCTGCGCGTGTGCCCGCCGCACCCGGAGGGCCGCCGCCGTGACCACTGCGGCGGCTCAGCCGGCCGCCGGGCCGCCCGTCCCCGGCGCCGCGGAGCGCTCCCCGCCGCGCTCCGCCTTCGGCTCCGGGCGCGGCGCACAGGTCACGTCGCCCGGCCTGCGGCCGGTCAGCAGATACCTGTCGACGTGCCGGTTGACGCAGGCGTTGTGGGCACCGGCGAGCCCGTGCGACCCGGCGTCCTTCTCGGTCACCAGGTCCGCGGACCCGCCCAGCCGCCGCGCGAGTTCCCGCGCCCCCTCGTACGGCGTGGCCGCGTCCCGCTCGGCGGCGAGGAGGAGCACCGGCGGCAGGGCACCGGCGTCGGTGCGGAGGTCGAGGGGTTGCCGCCGCGGTTCGGCCCAGAACGCGCACGGCAGGTTCATCCAGGCGTTCTCCCAGGTCTCGAACGGCGCCACGCGCGCGAGCCGGCTGTTGTCGCGGTCCCAGGTCTCCCAGTCGGTGGGCCAGGGCGCGTCGTTGCACTCGACGGCGGTGTAGACGGCGTTGGCGTTCTCCTGGACGACGCTGTCCGAGGGATCGTCGGCGGCGTACTCCACCAGCGTCGCGGGCCTGCCGTCCAGATAGTCGGCGAGCGCGGTGGCGGCCTGCGCCCAGTACCCGTCGGCGTACGCCGCCCGCAGGTAGGCCGCCTGCAACTGGGCGGTGCCGACCCGCCCGCCGGCCGGCTCCTTCTCGATCATGCTGCGCGCCCGCTTGTACGCCGCAGCCACCTGCCACCGGCTGCGGCCGAGGTGGTAGACGTCGTCGTGCCTGGCGACCCACCGCTGCCAGTCGGTCCAGCGCTCCTCGAACGCGGCGGACTGGCGCAGGTTGTTGCCGTACCAGATCTGCCGCGGATCGGGGTCGACCGGGCTGTCCAGGACCATGCGGCGTACGCGGTCGGGATAGAGCGCGGCGTACAGGCTGCCGAAGTACGTGCCGTAGGAGGCGCCGAGGAAGGTGAGTCTGCGCTCGCCGAGCGCGGCGCGCAGCACCTCCAGGTCGCGGGCGTTGTTCAGGGACGAGTAGTGCCGCAGGCCCGCGGTCCCGGCGCAGCCGTCGGCGTACGCGCGTGCCTTCTCGACCCGGGCGCGCTTCTCGCGCTCCGAGGGGTGCTCGGAAGTGTGCGACGGTGCCTTCGTGAACTCGCCGGGGTCCTGGCAGGACAGCGCGCCGGAGCCCTGGACGCCGCGCGGGGCGTAGCCGGTGAAGTCGTACGCCTCGGCCAGCTTCCGCCACTGCGGGGAGCGGCTCAGCAGCGGGAAATACGTGCCGGAGGCCCCGGGGCCGCCGGGGTTGAAGACCAGCTTGCCCTGCCGCGCGGCTCGGGGGCCGGTGGCACCGGCGTGGCTGACGGTGAGCTTGAGCTGCCGGCCGCGGGGGCGCGCGTAGTCCAGCGGGACGGTGACCGTGCCGCACCTGATGGGCGGCGGCAGCGCCTCCGCCGCCGGGCAGGGCCCGAAGTGGACGCCGGCCTCGGCGGCGCGGGCGGCGGCGACGGCGACCCCGCGGGCCGCGGGGCCGTCGGCCGCGCGGGACACGGGGACGGCGCTGCCCGTCCGGGCGGCGTCGGCGGCGGGGGCCGCGGCCAGGCCGGTGAGAGCGAGCGAACCGAGGATTCCGTACAGCACTGCTGCTCTCACGAAGGGCCCTTCCGGTGCGGCGCAAGGCGTGACGAAGCGGCCGCACGCGGCTGGCGCGACGCTGGGAGAATTGAGGGTAAAAGCGATGATTCTCGGCCGAGTTACTGATGTAAAGGAACCCGCCCGGGGTGTCGCGGCGCGGTCCGCGCCTACCGCGCGAGGGCGGCGCGCATCTGCGGGTCGGGCAGCGCGGCGGGCCCGCGCACGGCGAGTCCGGTCAGCGGCGAGTCCGCCTCGTCGAGGGTGGCGAGCAGCCCGCGGCCGTCGGGCGTGGCCCAGCGGGTGTACTCGCCCACCTCCAGCCGGGCTATCGCCAGACAGCCGCAGACCAGGATCAGCGGCAGGACGAACCACCCGGCGATCGGCTCCTGCGCCGGCGCCCGCAGGGCCAGCGCGGCGATCCCGGCGCCGAGCACCACCACCCCCGCGACCCGGACGTGCCGCACCGCGCCACGCACGGCGGAGCGGATCGGCGCGGGCACCGCGAGCCCCGCCGCGGCGAGGCCGTTGTCCAGGTCGCGCAGCGCGTCCGCGGCGCACGCGGCGGCGCGGATGGCCGGAATCGTGCTCTGCCCGCCGGGCCCGGCGGCGGCGATCACGGCGCGTTCGACGGCATCGCGTCCCCCGGGTTCCACGACGGTCGCCCAGCCGGTGTGCGCGAGCAGCAGCCGCCGCTCCCGCGCCAGCGACACCAGGGTGACGTCGACGACCCGTCGCGGCCCGCCGGCGAGGAAGGCGGCTTCGTACAGGGCCAGCTCACGCGCTCCGCGGACCCGCGCCGGCTCGGGCTCGGGCTGTGCCGCGGCGACGGAACCGACAAGGACCAGGCGCCCGCACGTCAGCAGCGCGGCCGCCCAGGCGACGAGCGCGAAGCATACCCACATGGCGGTGTTCTACGCGATGGGGGCACGGGGCGCCAGACCTGTCTTTCCGAACGCGGCCGTGATAGCGGGGTGTTGCGGGTTCGGGCACGGCGTCGGGCCGCGCGGGCGGTGCTCCGGTCCGCGGGGGGCGTCAGCGGGCCGAGGACTCGTGCACGTACTCCGCGAGCCGCGTCAGCGCGTCGGGATCCGTGGTCGGGAGCACGCCGTGGCCGAGGTTGAACACGTGCCCCTCCAGCCCGGCCGCCGTCTCCAGCACCTCGCCGGCCTTGGCCTCCATCGCCGCGCGGGGCGCGAACAGCACCGCCGGGTCGAGGTTGCCCTGCAGCGCCTTGCCGGGACCGACGCGGCGCGCCGCCTCGTCCAGCGGCACCCGCCAGTCGACGCCGACGACGTCGGCGCCCGCCTCGCCCATCGCGGTCAGCAGCTCGCCGGTACCGACGCCGAAGTGGATGCGCGGCACCCCGTATCCGGCGACCGCCGCGAAGACCTCCGCCGACGCGGGCAGCACCGCGCGCCGGTAGTCGGCGGGTGCCAGCGCACCCGCCCAGGAGTCGAAGAGCTGCACGGCGGAGGCGCCGGCCTCGATCTGCACCTTCAGGAACGACGCCGTGATGCCCGCGAGCCGTCCGATCAGCTCGGCCCACAGCTCGGGCGCGCCGTACATCATCGCCTTGGTGTGCTCGTGGTTGCGGGACGGGCCGCCCTCGACCAGGTAACTGGCCAGCGTGAAGGGCGCCCCGGCGAAGCCGATCAGGGGCGTCGCGCCCAGCTCGGCGGTCAGCCGGCCCACGGCCTCGGTCACGTACGGCACGTCGTCGGGCTCCAGCGGGCGGAGCTGCGCGAGGTCCGCGCGGCTGCGGATCGGCTGCGCGACGACCGGGCCGACGCCCGGCTTGATGTCGAGGTCGACGCCGATGGCCTTGAGCGGCACGACGATGTCGCTGAAGAGAACCGCGGCGTCCACGCCGTGCCGCCGTACGGGCTGGAGCGTGATCTCGGTGACGAGGTCGGGCCGCCGGCACGAGTCGAGCATGCCGATGCCCTCGCGCAGCCGCCGGTACTCGGGCAGCGAGCGGCCCGCCTGACGCATGAACCACACGGGCGTGTGCGGCACGGGCTCACGCCGGCACGCGCGCAGGAACGCGGAGTCGGCGGCCGGTCCCGCAGGGGCGGCAGCCGCGGGTGCGGCACCGGCGACGGACGTGGCGGAGGGGCGGGGGGCGCTGTCGGCACTCACCCCTGCATCTTCGCACGTGCGGGGGAGTCGAGATCCGGCCACCCGGGTGTCCCGCAGCGCTTCTCCGCGTCGGGCCCCCTAGTCTTCCGGGCATGGTTGCGGCTCCTGGACATCTCGTCGACGAACCCGATGGCCCCCCGGAAGGCCGGCCGGGGGGCGGAGCCCTGCCGCCCCCGTTCCGGCGGGCCGTCGAGGCGCTCGACTCCGCCGAGGTGCGCCCGGGGGTGACGCTGCGGGCGACGCGCGCGCCGCGGGGCATCGCCCCCTTCGCGTACGCCCTGGAGGCGGAGGTCGAGGAGGGCGCGGCCGAGGACGTCGAGCCCGCCGACGGCCGGCTGGTGCTGCTGCACGACCCGGACGGACAGGACACCTGGCGCGGCACGTTCCGCTTCGTCACGCTGCTGCGCGCGGAACTGGAGCCGGAGATGGCCGCGGACCCGCTGCTGCCGGAGGTGTGCTGGTCCTGGCTGACCGGCGCGCTGGACACCCGCGGCGTCGGCTACGGCGAGCCCAGCGGCACCGTCACGCGCGCGTCCTCGCACCACTTCGGCGGGCTGGCGGAGCGGGGCACCACGACGAAGATCGAGATCCGGGCGTCCTGGACGCCGCGGCCGTCGCGCGCGGCCGGGGACGACGCCCCGGACGCGGCGGCGCATCTGGCGGCGTGGGTGGACATGCTGTGCCAGTGCGCGGGCCTGCCGCCGGCCGCCGCGCCACCGGCGGCGACGGAGCCGGACTCCGCGCCGATCGTGCCGCTGCCGCAGCGCCGCGGCTCGCGCCGGCGCTGACCGTGCACAGTCGATCGCCCATCCGAATTGTCCGTTTTTCCCTCACTAATTCGTGATCATTGCCTAAAGCCTCTCCGGGCTCCTGCCGAAGACGTGAGAGACCTTCCGTACGCGACACGGAACGTCCCGGCTCTCCCAGCCGGCCCCGTCCCCGCACACCGTCTGGAGGGACTTGGTGTCTGTTCTCCTGGAGCAACCCACAGGCCTGGTCGCCTACCGCCCCAACAAGCCGACGGCGATGGTCGTCGTGGCGGACCCCCGCGTACGCTCCACCGTCACCCGCCACCTGTGGGCACTGGGCGTGCGCGACGTGATCGAGGCGTCGTCCATCGCCGAGGCCCGCCCCCGGATCGCCAACCCCCGCGACATCTGCGTCGCCGACGTCCACCTTCCCGACGGCTCCGGTCTCACGCTGCTCTCCGAGGCGCGCTCCGCGGGCTGGCCCAACGGCCTCGCGCTCTCCGCCGCCGACGACATCGGCGCCGTACGCAACGCCCTCGCGGGCGGCGTCCGCGGCTACGTGGTCACCGGCACCCGCACCAGCATGGGCCTGCCGACCCGCCCCAACGCCGCGCACATCGGCGCCGCCGCCGGCCGGCTGCACCACCGCCGCCCGCCGGGCTCCCCCGGCGCCGGCGGCAACTCCGGCCCGCCCGGACACCCCGGCGGTTACCGCGAGCTGTCCGGCCGCGAGGTCGAGGTGCTGCGGCTGGTGGCGGAGGGCCAGTCGAACAAGGCCATCGGCGTCTCGATGGGGCTGTCCGCGCTGACCGTCAAGAGCCACCTCGCCCGCATCGCGCGCAAGCTCGGCACGGGCGACCGCGCCGGCATGGTGGCGGTGGCGCTGCGCACCGGCATCATCCACTGAGCGGGCCCGGTGACGGGCTCTCTCCCGGCAGTCGCGCGGCGCCCGTAGACGTAACGTTCCGTCGACGGGCGCTGTCGTGCACGACTCACAGATACCCTTGACACGTGACCGACGCCCAAGAGACCGCAGCAGAGGACAGACTCCCCGCGCCCGGAGCACCGACTTCCGGATCGGCGCCGGTCCCCCTTCTCGAACCCCGCGAGGGCATTCCGCCCGTCACCGCCGACGCCGAGGCGCTGGCCGGGGTCGTCCGCGCGTTCGCCGCGGGCCGCGGCCCGGTGGCCATCGACGCGGAGCGCGCCAGCGGCTACCGCTACGGCCAGCGGGCGTACCTCGTGCAGTTGCGCCGGGAGGGCGCGGGCACGGCGCTGATCGACCCCGTGGCCTGCCCGGACCTCTCCGGTCTCGCGGCGGCGATCGGCGACGCGGAGTGGGTTCTGCACGCCGCCACCCAGGATCTGCCGTGCCTCGCCGAGATAGGCATGCACCCGGGCCTGCTGTTCGACACGGAGCTGGCGGGCCGGCTGGCGGGCTTCCCCCGGGTCGGTCTCGGCGCGATGGTCGAGAACGTCCTCGGGTACGCGCTGGAGAAGGGCCACTCCGCCGTCGACTGGTCCACCCGGCCGCTGCCCGAGCCCTGGCTGCGCTACGCCGCGCTCGACGTCGAACTGCTCGTGGACCTGCGGGACGCGCTGGTCGGGGAGCTGACCGCGCAGGGGAAGCTGCGGTGGGCGGAGGAGGAGTTCGCCGCGATCGCCGCGGCGCCGCCGCCGGAGCCGCGCCGGGACCCCTGGCGGCGCACCTCGGGCATGCACAAGGTGCGGCGCCGGCGTCAGCTCGGCACCGTACGGGAGCTGTGGACGGCCCGGGACCGCATCGCGCAGCGGCGCGACATCTCGCCGGGCAAGGTGCTCGCGGACACCGCCATCGTGGAGGCGGCGCTCGCGATGCCGACGTCCACGCGGGCGCTGGCCGCGCTGCCCGGCTTCGGGCACCGCATGGGCCGGCGGCAGTTGGAGCAGTGGCTCGCCGCGGTGGAGCGCGTCCGCGAGATGCCGGAGTCCGAGCTGCCGCAGCCGGGGCTGCCGCTGAACGGCCCGCCGCCGCCGCGCTCGTGGGCGGACAAGGACCCGGCCGCCGCGGCACGGCTGTCGGCGGCGCGCGCGGCGGTGACGGCGCGCGCGGAGGAGCTGGGCCTGCCGCAGGAGAACCTGATCGCACCGGACACGGTGCGCCGGGTCTGCTGGGAGCCGCCGAAGGACCCCACCGAGGAGTCGGTGGCGGCGGCGCTGACCCGCCTGGGCGCCCGCCCCTGGCAGATCGAACAGGTCACCGCCCTCCTGACGGCGGCGGTCCGGGACTGACCGCACCCCCGGCCGCCCGGGGGGGGGCGGCGTGGTGTGGGGCACACCTTCCGGCAGGCCCCTGGGCACCTCTCGTTACCGACGAGTAGCATGGGCCGGAGCGGCGCCGCCTCCGGCGGGGCCTGCACCACGAGAACCCGCACCCCCTCCGGAGGAGAGCCCGTGCCTCGTACCGCAAGGGACGTCGTCTTCGTCGACGGCGTCCGGACCCCGTTCGGCAAGGCGGGCCCGAAGGGCATCTACCACGAGACCCGCGCCGACGACCTCGTCGTCAAGTGCATCCGCGAGCTGCTGCGCCGCAACCCCGCCCTCGACCCCGCCGCCGTCGACGACGTCGCCGTCGCCGCCACCACCCAGATCGGCGACCAGGGCCTGACCATCGGCCGCACCGCCGGCATCCTCGCCGGGCTGCCGTCGACGGTGCCCGGGTACTCCATCGACCGGATGTGCGCCGGCGCCATGACCGCCGTGACGACGACCGCCGCCTCCACCGCCTTCGGCGCGTACGACATCGCCGTCGCCGGCGGCGTCGAGCACATGGGCCGGCACCCGATGGGCGAGGCCGTGGACCCCCACCCGCGGTTCGTCGCCGAGAAGCTCGTCGACGAGTCCGCGCTCTTCATGGGCATGACCGCGGAGAACCTGCACGACCGCTTCCCGCACCTGACGAAGGCCCGCGCCGACGAGTACGCCGTGCACTCGCAGGAGAAGGCCGCCAAGGCGTACGCGAACGGGCGGATCCAGGCCGACCTGGTGCCCATCGCGGTGCGCCGCACCACCGCATCGGACAGCGGCGCCGCCGCGGGGCCGGCGGGCGAGACCGGCTGGGGCCTGGCGACCCGGGACGAGCCGATGCGCCCCGGCACGACGCTGGCGAACCTCGCGACGCTGAAGACCCCCTTCCGCGCCCACGGCCGGGTCACCGCCGGCAACGCCGCGGGGCTCAACGACGGCGCCACCGCCTCCCTCATCGCCGCCGAGGACGTGGCGCGCGAGGCCGGGCTGCCGGTGAAGATGCGCCTCGTGTCGTTCGCCTTCGCGGGGGTGGAGCCCGAGGTGATGGGCATCGGTCCCGTCCCGTCCACCGAGAAGGCGCTCGCCAAGGCGGGCCTCGGCATCGCCGACATCGGCCTCTTCGAGATCAACGAGGCGTTCGCCGTGCAGGTGCTGGCGTTCCTCGACCACTTCGGCATCGCCGACGACGACCCCCGCGTCAACCAGTACGGCGGCGCCATCGCCTTCGGGCACCCGCTGGCCTCCTCCGGCGTGCGGCTGATGACGCAGCTCGCGCGGCAGTTCGAGGAGCAGCCGCAGGTGCGTTACGGCATCACCACCATGTGCGTCGGCTTCGGCATGGGCGGCACGGTCATCTGGGAGAACCCGCACTTCGAGGGGGCAGGCAAGTGAGCGGCAGCACCGTGGAACTTCTCAAGGGCGCGGCCGAGCGCTTCCCCGACGAGGTCGTCACCCAGGCGCACGTGCGCCACCTCGACCTGCCCGCCGGCGCGGGCCGGTTCGCGCTGATCACCCTGGACAACGGCTTCGACCACACCAAGCCGACCACCTTCGGCCCGCAGTCGCTCGCGAACCTCGACGCCGCACTCGACCAGGTCGAGAAGGAGGCGGCGGAGGGCGAGATCACCGGCGTCGGCATCACCGGCAAGCCGTTCATCTTCGCCGTCGGCGCCGACCTCAAGGGCGTCGAGGTGCTCCGCCACCGCGACGAGGCGCTGGCCGTCGGGCGCGGCGGGCACGAGGTGTTCAAGCGGCTGTCCGACCTCGCGGTGCCCACGTTCGCGTACTACAACGGGGCCGCGATGGGCGGCGGTGTCGAGGTCGGCCTGCACTGCACGTACCGCACCGTCTCCCGCGCCGTGCCCGCCTTCTCGCTCCCCGAGGTCTTCCTCGGGCTGGTCCCGGGCTGGGGCGGCTGCACGCTGCTGCCGAACCTGATCGGCGCGGACCGCGCGGTCACCGTCGTGATCGAGAACAGCCTCAACCAGAACCGGCAGCTCAAGGGCAAGCAGGTCTACGACCTGGGCATCGCGGACGCGATCTTCGACGGCGCCGACTTCCTGGAGCAGTCCCTCGCCTGGACCGCCGCCGTCCTCGGCGGCGAGCTGGAGGTCGTGCGTCCGGAAATCGACCGCGGCGAGTCCTGGGACGCCGCCGTCGAGCGCGGCCGGGCCGTGGCCGACGACAAGGTGCACGGCGCCGCCCCCGCGGCGTACCGCGCGCTGGACATCATTGCCGCGGCGAAGAACGGCGACCTGCGGCGGGGCTTCGAGGCCGAGGACGAGGCGCTGGCCGACCTGATCATGGGCGGCGAGCTGCGGGCCGGGATCTACGCCTTCAACCTCGTGCAGCGGCGCGCCAAGCGGCCTGCCGGGGCCCCGGACAAGAGCCTCGCCCGGCCCGTCACGAAGGTCGGCGTCGTCGGGGCCGGACTGATGGCCTCGCAGCTCGCGCTGCTGTTCGTCCGCCGGCTCGAAGTCCCGGTCGTGCTCACGGACATCGACCAGGAGCGCGTCGACAAGGGCGTGGGCTGGGTCCACGAGCAGATCGACATGCTGCTGCTGAAGGGCAGGGTGAACCAGGACGCGGCCAACCGGCTCAAGGCGCTGGTCACCGGGTCGCTGGACAAGGCCGCGGCCTTCGCCGACGCCGACTTCGTCATCGAGGCGGTCTTCGAGGAACTCTCCCTCAAGCAGCGGATCTTCGGCGAGCTGGAGGAGGTCGTCCCGGCGGAGGCGATCCTCGCGACGAACACCTCGTCCCTGTCGGTGACGGAGATGGCGGCCGGGCTCAAGCACCCCGAGCGAGTCGTGGGCTTCCACTTCTTCAACCCGGTGGCGATCCTGCCGCTGCTGGAGATCGTGCGGGCCGAGCACACCGACGACGCCTCGCTGGCCACGGCGTTCGCCGTCGCCAAGAAGCTGAAGAAGTCGGCCGTCCTGGTCAAGGACGCCCCGGCGTTCGTCGTCAACCGCATCCTGACCCGCTTCATGGGCGAGGTGCTGGGCGCCGTGGACGACGGCACGCCGGTGGAGGTCGCGGACCGGGCGCTGGCGCCGCTGGGGCTGCCGATGTCGCCGATCGTGCTGCTGGATCTGGTCGGCCCCGCGGTCGCCCACCACGTCTCGGGCACCCTCGCGGCGGCGTTCCCGGACCGCTTCGCGCAGTCGGAGAACCTGGGCCGGGTCGTGGACGCGGGCAAGCGGAACCTGTACCTCCATGACTCCGGGAAGCCGGAGCTGGACCCGGAGGTGGCGGCGCTGTTCCAGGTCGGCGACACGGTGCTGACGGAGGAGCAGGTACGTGACCGGGCCCTGGACGCCATCGCGCAGGAGGTCCGGCTCATGCTGGACGAGGGCGTCGTGGCCGAGGCGCAGGACATCGACCTGTGCCTGATCACCGGCGCGGGCTGGCCGTTCCACCTGGGCGGCATCACGCCCTACCTGGACCGGGCGGGCGTCAGCGAGCGCGTGACGGGCCGCCGCTTCCTGCCGCCGGGCGTGGCGAGCGTCCCGGAGTAGCGGTGCGTCGCCCGTGCCCCGGCCGCCGCCGCGAGGATCCGGCGGCCGGGGCACGGGCGTGCCGTACGGGCGTGGGAGGCTGGGCGGCATGGACGCACCGCTCCCCCTGCTCGTCGTGGACGCCGCCAACGTCGTCGGGTCGGTGCCCGACGGCTGGTGGCGCGATCGCCACGGGGCGGCCGAGCGGCTGCGCGACGGCCTCGTGCCGTACGCCTCCTCGGGTGTCGCGGCACTGCCGGGACCGGTCGAGGTGGTCCTCGTGGTGGAGGGCGCGGCCCGCGGGGTGACGGCGGTGCCGGGAGTACGCATCGTGGCGGCGGACGGCAGCGGGGACGACCGGATCGTGGCGGTCGTCGCGGAGGCCGTCGAGCGGGATCAGGGGCGGCAGGTCCTGGTCGTCACGGCGGACCGGGAGCTGCGCGAACGGGTCCACCGCCACGGCGCGGCCACGGCGGGCCCGCGCACGGTGCGGCCCTAGCCTCGTAGCCCGGCGGGGCGGAGCAGAGTCGCGCACCGGTACCTCGTACGTCTGCCGGACCGGGCGGCCGGCTCTCGTGCTCCGGGAGGCGGCGCCGAGCACCGCCCACCCGATGCTTCGCACGCCGGCGGGACCGAGCCCCGCGGCTCGCAGCCCGCGGGGGCCGCGGATGCCGGGTACCGCGCATGGCCGCAGTCGTCCGGCGGGCGCCCCGCCTCCGCGGCGGCCCGCTCATCGTCCGCCGCGGTTGCGCCACGCCGCGTAGCCCGCGGACGGCAGCAGCACGGCGAGCACGCCGACGACCCCGCCCACCAGCGTGCCGGACGCACCCCGCAGCCCCTCCCCCGCCGCGTCCGTGTCGACCGCCTCGTAGACCCGCCGCTCCTCCCCGACCCCGGATCCGGGAACGGCGAAGGGGCGGCCCGCCGGGCGGGCCGCCCCTTCGTCCGCCGTACGCCGGGCTCAGTCCCTGGCGACCTCGGACACCGTGCCGTTCGGTGTCCCCTGGGCGGGCATGTCCTCGTGCACGCGGCGGTCGAGGCGGGCGACCAGTCCGGTGACCTGGCGGGCGATGTCCGGGGCCGTCAGGCCGATGTCCGCGAGCACCTCCTTGCGGGAGGCGTGGTCGAGGAAGCGCTCCGGGATGCCGAAGTCACGCAGCGGGATGTCGACTCCCGCGTCGCGCAGCGCCTGCGCGACCGCGGATCCGACGCCGCCGGTGCGGATGTTGTCCTCGACGGTGACGACCACGCGGTGCCGTGCCGCGAGCGGCGGCAGCGCCTCGTCGACCGGCTTGACCCAGCGCGGGTCGACGACCGTCGTGGTGATGCCCTGCTTGTCGAGCAGTCCGGCGACCTCCAGGCACATCGGGGCCAGCGCGCCGACGGAGACCAGCAGCACGTCGGGGTGCTCCGCGCCCTCGGTGCCGGCCGGCTCGTGGAGTACGTCCATGCCGCCGATCCGGCCGGCCGCGGGGACCGCGGGGCCGACGGCGCCCTTGGAGTAGCGCACGACGGTCGGCGCGTCGTCGACGGCGACGGCCTCGCGCAACTGGGCGCGCACCTGGTCGGCGTCGCGCGGTGCGGCGATGCGCAGCCCCGGGACGACCTGGAGGATCGACATGTCCCACATGCCGTTGTGGGACGGGCCGTCGCTGCCGGTGACGCCGGCCCGGTCCAGGACGAACGTCACGCCGCAGCGGTGCAGCGCGACGTCCATCAGCACCTGGTCGAACGCTCTGTTGAGGAACGTGGCGTAGACGGCGAAGACCGGATGCAGCCCGCCGGTGGCCAGGCCGGCGGCGGAGACCGCCGCGTGCTGCTCGGCGATGCCCACGTCGTAGACCCGGTCGGGGAAGGCCTCGGCGAACTTCTGCAGGCCCACGGGGCGCATCATCGCGGCCGTGATCCCCACGACGTCGTCGCGCTCGTGGCCGATCCGGACCATCTCGTCGGCGAAGACGGACGTCCAGTCGGCACCGCCGGCGGCCACCGGCAGCCCGGTGTCCGGGTGGATGACGCCGACCTGGTGGAACTGGTCGGCCTCGTCCTGGCGGGCGGGCAGGTAGCCGCGGCCCTTCTCGGTCAGGCAGTGCACGATCACGGGCCCGCCGAAGCGCCGGGCGCGCTGCAGCGCCGACTCGACGGCGGCGATGTCGTGTCCGTCGATGGGGCCGACGTACTTCAGCCCCAGGTCCTCGAACATGCCCTGCGGCGCGATGAAGTCCTTCAGGCCCTTCTTGGCGCCGTGCAGGGTCTCGTACAGCGGCTTGCCGACCACGGGCGTACGGTCCAGCAACTCCTTGCCGCGGGCGAGGAAGCGTTCGTAGCCGTCGGTGGTGCGCAAGGTGGCCAGGTGGTCGGCGAGGCCGCCGATGGTGGGCGCGTACGAGCGCTCGTTGTCGTTCACGACGATGACGAGGGGGCGGTCCTTGGCGGCGGCGATGTTGTTCAGCGCCTCCCAGGCCATGCCGCCGGTCAGCGCCCCGTCACCGATGACCGCGACGACGGCGGCGTCCCGGCCGCGCACCTCGTTGGCCTTCGCCAGGCCGTCGGCCCAGCCGAGGACCGTGGAGGCGTGGCTGTTCTCGATGACGTCGTGCTCGGACTCGGCGCGCGACGGATAGCCGGACAGGCCGCCCTTCTTCTTCAGCTTGCCGAAGTCCTGGCGGCCGGTGAGCAGCTTGTGCACGTACGACTGGTGGCCGGTGTCCCACAGCACCCGGTCGCGCGGGGATTCGAAGACCCGGTGCAGCGCGATACTCAGCTCCACCACGCCGAGGTTCGGGCCGAGATGGCCGCCGGTGCGGGCGACCGATTCCACGAGGAAGGTACGGATCTCCGCCGCCAGCCGCTGGAGCTGCTCGGGACCGAGCCGGTCCAGATCGCGGGGTCCTTCGATACGGGCCAGCAGTGCCACCCGTGCCTCCTTGCTGTCGCAGCCTGCCTTCGGGCCGTACGGCCCGGGCCCTGCCGCCCACGCGGACGCGCCGGGCCCGAAGCGTCCGGTCGAGTCTAATGTTCCCGATGTCCGGTCGCTGATCCGACAGTGCGATGTATGCCACAGGTCTGCAACAGCTACGCCCCCGTGCCGGCACTCGGCACGGGGGCGTGGCGGTGGCGGGCGAACGGCCGTCAGGCGCGTCCGGCCGTCTTCTGGGTGCGGCGGGAGACGGAGTCGATGACGACGGCCGCCAGCAGCACCGAGCCGGTGATCATGTACTGCACCGGCGCGTCGATGCCCTTGAGCGCCAGACCCGACTGGATGGACATGATGACCAGCACGCCGAGCAGCGCGGACCAACTGCTGCCCCGGCCGCCGTAGAGGCTGGTACCGCCGATGACGGCCGCCGCGATGGCGTTCATCAGCAGCGTGCCGCCGCCCGCGCCCTGGTTGGCCGCGGCGATGGTGGAGGCCATGAAGAGGCCGCCGACCGCCGCGAGCGTGCCGGAGACGGAGAAGACCGCGATCCGCATCAGGTCGACGTTGATGCCCGCCCGGCGGCTGGCCTCGACGCTGCCGCCGAGGGCGAAGATCCGCCGGCCGAAGCCGGTGCGGCGCAGCACGAAGTCAGCGCCGACGACCACGGCGAGGAAGATGAGCAGCGCCAGCGGCAGGCCCTTGTACTGGTTCAGCACGTAGGCCGGGACGAACGCGAGCACGGCCAGGACGGCCGTACGCATGATGATCTCGCTGAGCGGTCGCGACGGCACCCCGGCCGCCTCGCGCCGCTTCGCCCCGAAGTACGCGGCGGCGAAGTAGCCGCCGACGGAGACCGCCGCGAGCCCGTAGGCGGCGGCGACGTCGGTGAAGTAGTACGTGGTGAGCTTGGCGACCACACCGTCGGAGTCGAGGTTGATGGTGCCGGTGCTGCCGAGGATGTAGAGCATCAGGCCCTGCCAGCCGAGCAGGCCGGCGAGGGTCACGACGAGCGGCGGGACGCCGATCCGGGCGAAGAAGAAGCCGTGGAAGGCGCCGGTCGCGGTGCCGACCAGGACGGCGAGGATGATGGCCGGGACTTCCGGCATCCCCTCCTGGACCGCCAGCACGGCGAACACCGCGCCGGCGAGGCCGCTGACCGATCCGATCGACAGGTCGATCTCGCCGAGCAGCAGGACGAAGATGATGCCGACGGCTATCAGTCCGGGTCCGGCGATGTCGATGGAGATGTTCGACAGGTTCTGCGCGGAGAGGAAGGCGTCGTCCAGGGCCTGGAAGATCGCCATGATGAAGATCAGGCCGACGATGACCGGGACGGAGCCCAGCTCACCGCCGCGCATGCGGCGCTTGAACTCCGTCAGGTAGCCGGCGAAGCCCTGCTCGCGGACGAGCAGCCGGGGGTCGACGGCGGTGACGGCACCCTTCGCGACGCCCGGGGCGGGATCGGCGGGGGCGGTGGACTTCGCCAGGTCGGGCTTCGCGGTGCCGGACTCGGCGGTGCCGGATTCTTCCATCCGCTCGGTGCTCACTTCTCTGCCTCCGCACTGCTGCGCGCCGAGCGGCGCGTCACGGCGTTGTCCGTGGCGCCCGTGATGGCGGCGACTATCTCTTCCTGCGTCGTGCTCGCGACGTCGAAGACGCCGTTGTTACGGCCGAGGCGCAGCACGGCGACCCGGTCGGCGACGGCCCTGACGTCCTCCATGTTGTGGCTGATCAGCAGCACGGCGTGGTCGCGCTCGCGCAGCCGCTCGACGAGGTCGAGTACCTGGGCGGTCTGCTCGACACCGAGGGCGGCGGTGGGCTCGTCGAGGATGACGAGCTTGGGGTCGCCGAGGAGCGAGCGGGCGATGGCGACGGTCTGCCGCTGGCCGCCGGAGAGCGAGGCGGTGGGGATGCGGACGCTGGGGATGCGGATGGACAGGGTGGTGAGCAGCTCGCGGGAGCGGCGCTCCATCTCGACCTCGTCCAGGACGCCGACGGTGCGGATCTCCTGGCCGAGGAAGAGGTTGCCGACGACGTCGAGGTTGTCGCAGAGCGACAGGTCCTGGTAGACGGTCGCGATGCCCAGGTTCTGGGCGTCGTGCGGCTTGTGGATGCGAACGGGGCGGCCGCCCCACTCGATGGTGCCGTCGTCGATGGCGTGGACGCCGGCGACGGTCTTGACGAGAGTGGACTTTCCGGCGCCGTTGTCGCCGACGAGGGCGACCACTTCACCGGCGTGGACCTCGAGATCGACGTCGGTGAGTGCCTGGACGGCACCGAACCGCTTCGAGATCCCGCGCAACGCCAGCACGGGCGTAGCGGACACGTGAACCATCTCCTACAGGGGGATAGGCGTGGACAAGAGGAGGGCCCGGGTGCCCGGGGCCCCGCCGGCAGCGGGAGTTGAGTGGCGGGGCCCCGGGCACGCGGGTGGCTTCGGACGGCTCAGCGGGTCACTTCAGGCCGGCGTCCTTGCAGGCGGAGGCGAACTTGCCCGCGCAGATGTCCTCGATCGTCCACAGGCCGTCCTTGACGACCGTCTCCTTGATGTTGTCCTTGGTGAGCTCGATCGGGTCGATGAGCACGGAGGGCACGCCCTGCTCGGACTCGCTGTCGACGGTGCCGGTCGCGACCGAGTCGACCTTCTCGCCGCGGGCCAGCTTGACCGCCATCTCGGCGGCGGCGTCGGCCTCCGGCTTGTACGGCTTGTAAACGCTCATGTACTGCTCGCCGGTGACGATGCGCTGCACGGCCGCCAGCTCCGCGTCCTGGCCGGTGACCGGCGGCAGCGGGTCGAAGTCCGCGGCCTTCAGCGCGGTGATGGCGCCGCCCGCCATGCCGTCGTTGGCGGAGTAGACACCGATGATCTTGTCCTTGCCGACCGAGGAGATGGCGCCCTTCATGTCGGAGTTGGCGTTCTCCGCCTTCCACTCCTTGACGTCGTACTCCTTGCCGACGTTGACCTTGCCGTCGAGGACGGAGTGCGCGCCCTCCTTGAACATCGCGGCGTTCGGGTCGGTGACGGAGCCGTTGAGCATGATGACCTGGCCGTCCTTGGCCCCGTCGCCGAGCGCCTCCACCAGGGACTCGGCCTGGACCTGGCCGACCTTGTTGTTGTCGAAGGAGGTGTAACCGCTGATCGGACCCTCGGCCAGGCGGTCGTACGCGACGACGGGGATACCGGCCTCGTCGGCGGCCTTGACGCCCGAGGCGATCGACTTGTAGTCGACGGCGTCCAGGATCAGGGCGTCGACATCCTGGGTGATCATGGTGTCGACCTGCTGCTGCTGCGTGGTCGCGTCCTGCTTGGCGTTGTTGTAGATGATCTTGGTGCCGGGCGCCAGCTCCTCGATCTTCTTCTCGATCAGCGGCCGGTCGAAGTCTTCGTAGCGCGCGGTCTGGTCCTCCGGCAGGAGGAGACCTATCGTCAACGGCCCGTCGTTCTTCTTGTCCCCGCTACCGGAGTCGTTGTCGGCCTCATCGGCGCTGCCACAGGCCGCGATGCCGACGGTCATGGATACGGCGGCCAGTGCGACTGCCGCACGGCGCAGATAGGTGTGCACGGTCGAACCTCCCTGACGTGGCCGCGCCTTCGCGGCCGAGGTGTGAGGTAGTCAACTCGCCCGTAACCATGTCGTCAAGAAGTAAATGCTTAACGAGACGGATACGATCTCCTGGTTTCTCTACATGAACTCATCCGTCTGTGAGAGCGGGCGTGAGCAGCGGCACGGCGCCGTCAAGGATCGAACGGTCGCCCATCTCGCTGAGCACCAGGGCCAGCGCCCCGAGCACCTCCGCGCGGCTGCCCAGGGCCCCGGAGGCCAGGTCGAGCTGGCGGGCGGCGCTGGGGATCGCGTAGCGCGCGACGGACTCCCCTATGGGGTTCAGGATCAGCTCCCCGGCCTCGGCGAGGTCGCCGCCGAGCACCACCCGGCTGGGATTGAGCAGGTTGCACAGGCTGGCCACGCCGCTGCCGATGTGCCGGCCGACGTCGGCGATCACCCGGCGGCAGCCCGGGTCGCCGTCCCGCGCGAGCTGCACCATGCGCTCCACGGTCAGCCCGGGGCCGTGGCTGGCCTCCAGCAGGCCCAGGATGTACCGGCCGGCGGTGAAGGTCTCCAGGCAGCCGCGGTTGCCGCAGCGGCACACGGGGCCGGACTCGTCCAGCGTGATGTGTCCTATCTCACCCGCCGTACCGCCGGGGCCCCGGTAGAGCTGCCCGTTGATCACCAGCCCGGCGCCGACGCCGCTGGCGACCTTGATGTACGCCACGTCCTTGGCGCCCCGGCCGCTGCCCCAGACCAGCTCGCCCAGGGCACCGAGGTTCGCGTCGTTGTCCACGTACACCGGGACGCCGAGGCGGGACTGGAGGTCATCGCGCGGGTTGGTGCCGGTCCAGCCCGGCAGGATGGCGGTGGAGCCCAGCACGCCGGTCTCGGTGTCGATCGGCCCGGGCACCCCGAGGCCGACGCCGACGACCTTGTCCGCGGGCACGTCCGTGGCCCCCACGAGGCGGCTCACCAGCGCCTGCGCCCGGTCCAGACCCTGGGTGGCGGAGGCGTCCACGTCGATCGGCTCGGACTCCTCGGCGAGCACTTGGTGCGCCAGGTTCCCCACGGCCACCCGCAGGTGCGTGTGACCGAAGTCGACCCCGACGACGATCCCGGCGTCCCCGCTCAGCGACACGGCCCGCGCACGCCGCCCGCCGGCGGAGGTGGGCGTGACGCTGACGGTCCCGCTCTCCTGCAGCTCCCGGACGATGTTGGAGACCGTGGCGGCGGACAGCCCGGTGCTCCGCGCGATCTGCGCCTGCGTGAGCGAACCGGAAAGTCGCACGGCGCGCACGACGCGCTCAAGGTTGGCCCGGTGCAGCGAGGACTGCGAGCCCGGAGTCTCCACGGCCATCCACTCCTGGTTCGGCGGGTGACACGACGGCCCCCCACCTCCCGGGCCACACCGATGGGACCCGGATCGCCTACAACTTGTGAAGTCTAGGCTCGACGGCCATGGTTACCGCCGTCAAGACCTTGACGGCGTGACTATTCCGTAACCCGCAAAACCCCACACCACCACACCCCACCGACCGGCCCTGCGAACCGGCCCCGGGGCGCCGCCGCCGACGCCCGGGGTCCCCGCGGAAAGATCCGGATCGGCGGCCGGCCCGCCCGGAGCCTGGCACTCTGCCGAGCGTGTGCCTACGTAACGGCTGCGTCGCGAACTGGAGGCAGTCGGTGGTCCGTCCGGGGCATGGCTCGATAACGTTGCTCCGAACACGACGCGCGGGGGGCGCACGACCGCTCGGGAGAAGGACGCTCCGAGCCTGTCCCGGATCGCCTGCCGCAGTCAGCCGGACGACCCTGGGAGTTGGTCATCGATGCGGCATCGCACCCTCGGCCGGGCGACGGCCGCAGCCCTCGGCGCGGCGCTGCTGCTCACCGCCTGCGGAGGCTCCGACGACGACGGCGGCGATGAGATCGTGGGGGCGGAGAAGAACGAGTCCGCCTCACCCGGCGCCCCCGCCGAAGAGGACCCCGATGCCCCCGCCTTCGACTTCCCCGACGACCTCAAGGCCGACGTGGAGACCGCGGATACCGGGGACGAGAAGAAGAACACCGTGCTGCGCGACCAGGGCTACGCGCTCAGCGCCATGGTGGAGAGCTACGGGCAGCAGAAGGCCACCGCCAACTTCGAGCGGTACTGGCAGGATCCGGCCTACGCGAACTACGTGAAGGACTTCGAGCGCTTCGCCGACGAGGGGCAGCGCATCGCGGGCACCGGGCGGTACTTCAACCGCGAGGTCAAGCAGGTCAAGGACGGCAACGCGCTGGTCGTGTTCTGCGAGGACCAGGGCGACGGCTACGTGGTCGACGCGAAGACCGGCGAGCGCGTCGGCTCCGGCGGCGGCGAGAACGCGGCGGTGCTGCGGCTGTACCGGCAGACGCTCACGCGCGCGGACGACGGCACCTGGAAGGTGGCCGAGTCCGACTGGACCGAGGGGGACGGAACATGTCGGTGAAGAGGGCGGCGGCGCGCCGCTCGGGGATCGGGCTCGCGGCCACGCTGAGCGTGACCGCGGTGCTGCTGAGCACCCAGCCCGCTTACGCGCAGGGCGGCGGCTGGGGCACCGACGGGGGCGGGGGTTCCGACGGCGGCGACGGCATCGACGCCTGGTCCCAGGTCGAGATCACCACGACCGGCGGCGACTCCTCCGCCCCGCCGATGACTCCGGTCGAGAGCAATTGGACTCCCCCGCCGTGCTGGTACGAGCCGGTCATGAGCGCCGAGGAGATGGCGGAGTGGGGGCCCGGCACCTGGACGCACTCGGAGAGCGCGCAGGCGTCCTGGATCCAGGAGTGGGAAGAGAAGGAGTGGAACAAGGACAAGGACGGCGCCTGGTGGGACGTCGCCTACAACAAGGACATGGACGACGCGTTCGAGTCGTGTGAGATCCTCCAGGGCAACCCCTTTTGGGTGGACCAGGGAGACGTGCCGGAGGACGGCGTGAGCATCAGCCCCGAGACGCTCGCCGAGATCGCCTACAACGCGACCAAGCTGCCCGCCCCTCCGGTGGAGCTGAAACCGGATCTCGCGCTGCAGAAGGTCAACCTGCCGGTGCACGCCTCGTTCCAGAGCGACACGGGGCTGCAGAGGGTGTCGACCACCGCCAGCATCAACCTCCTCGGCGTGCAGTACGCCGCGACCACCGTGGCCACGCCCAAGGAGCTGCGGCTCGACGCCGGCACCGAGCACGCCGATCCCGGCTCGTGCACGTACGGCCTCAGCGGCGGCGGCGCGAACGGGTACGACGTCAACACCGAGGACGCTGACTGCAACGTGACGTACCTCAAGTCCTCCGGCCAGGGCACATACCCGCTGGAAGCTTCGCTCACCTGGGAGGTCCACTGGACGGCCTCGGCCGACCCGGACGGACCGCCCGAGCCGGGCGACCCCCAACTGCCCGACGGCATGTCCTCGGGCACGTACGACGTGACCGTCAAGGAGATCCAGACGGTCGTACGCTGAAACGCCGCGCCCCGGCGGCCGGTGCGGTGGCCCCGCACCGGCCGCCCGGCGCGTCCTACTTCACCGCACCGGCGGTGAGCCCGGACTGCACCTGCCGCTGGAAGATGATGTACACGACCAGGATCGGCAGTGCGGCCATCACCAGCCCCGCGAAGAGCCTGCCGTAGTCGGAGCGGTAGCCGGCCTGGGCGAAGAGCAGTCCGATGCCCTGGGTGAGCACGTAGTCGTCCTCGTTGCCCTGGTTGAGCGCGAAGGGCAGCACGTACTGGTTCCAGTGCCCGAGGAAGTTGAAGATGCCCACGCTGATCAGGCCGGGTTTCGCCATGGGCAGCATCACCTGGAAGAAGATCCGGGTGTGGGAGGCCCCGTCGATCTCCGCGGCCTCGGAGACGGACGAGGGCAGCGTGCGGAAGAACGTGGTCATGAAGAAGATCGTGAACGGCATGGAGTACGCGATGTACACCATGATCAGACCGTGCCGGGTGTCGAGCAGCGACAGGTTCTTCATGACGAAGAAGAGCGGCACGAGCGCCATCACCACGGGGAAGGCCATGCCGCCGACGAAGGTGAAGTAGACGACGCGCGCGCCCCTGAAGTCGAACCGGGCCAGTACGTACGCGGCCATCGACCCGAAGAGCATGGTCAGCGGCACGGAGATGGCCACGATGAGCAGGGAGTTGGCCGCGTACCGGCCGATGCGCGCCCGGCTCCAGGCGTTGGACCAGTTCGCCCAGTCGATGCTGCCGGGCAGCGCCCAGGGGTTGGCCAGGATGTCGCCCGAGTCCTTCAGAGCGTTCATCAGGGCCCAGACCAGAGGGCCCGCGGCCAGTACGGTCCACAGGATCAGGAAGCCGTGCGAGAAGACGTTGAGTACGGCGCCCTCGATCTTCTTCCGCGGCTCCAGCAGCGGCGACCGCGACGGGTCGTCCGCCGCGTCCGCCTTGTCGAGCGCGGCTGGGCGGTCGGTGGGTTCCGCAGTGGTCATGACCTGGCCTTCCGGATGCTCTGCACTCGATGCTCAGTACTCGATGCGGTCGCGGCGCCGGCCGAGGGACAGCGCGGCCACGGCGAGGATCATGGTGAGAATGAACAGCGCGACACCCATCGCCGCGCCCCGGCCGGCCTGCAACTGGCCGAAGCCGGTGTTCCAGAGGTAGACGCCGAGCACCATGGTGGAGTCGTCGGGACCGCCCGGTCCCTGGGTGATGATGTTGACGACGGCGAACGACTCCGCGCCGAGCGCCATGATCCCCATGTACACCCAGCCGGTCTGCACGGTGTCCCGGATGAGCGGCAGGGTGATGCGGAAGAACGTCGCCGCCCGGCTCGCGCCGTCCAGCAGGGCGGATTCGTAGATCTCCTTGGGGATCTGCCCGATGGCCGCGGAGAACAGGACCACGAAGAACCCGACCATGGCCCAGCACATCACGATCATCACGGCCCACAGGGCGAACTTCGAGTCCGCCAGCCAACCGCCGTTCGGTGACAGCGCCTCGGGCAGGACGGGGTCGAGCAGACCGACGTCGGGCTTGAAGATGTAGCCCCACAGGGCGGCGATCACCGCGATGGACAGAGCCTGCGGAAAGAAGTAGACGATCTTGTACATCTTGGCGCCCCGGACGCCGGAGATCGCCTCACCCTTCTTGTGCCGGCCGCCGACGGTGACCATGAAGGCGAAGAACAGCCCGAGGCTGAGCGTGATGAACGGGACGGCGAGGGCGAGGATCAGGTTGTTGCGGACGGCGGCCCAGAAGGTCGAGTCGTCCAGCAGCCTGGAGTAGTTGTCGAACCCCACCATGGTGAAGTCGCTGCTGACGCCGGTCCAGTCGGTGAGCGAGTAGTAGAAGGTCTGGACGAACGGTGAGATGACGAACACCGCGTACAGCCCGAGAGGGATGGCGAGGAATCCCGTGACGAAGCGGTACTTGACGAAGGTCCGGTACCGCGGAGAGCTGCGGAATCCCGCTTTCCGCGGCTTTGCCGGCACCGGCCGCTCCGCGGCTCTCCCGGAATCCGCGACTTTCGTCGCGGTACCGCCGTCGTCCGTCATTCCGGCGCCCCCTCTTGCTCGTTCACCGACTGGATCCGCCGCTTTCAGTGCTTGTACTTCTTGATGCTGTCATCCTGAGCGGTCTCGTCGGCGATGCCCTGGATCTTGTCGATGGCCTCGTCGGGCTTGATGCCGCCCTTCATCATGTCGCCCCAGACGAAGACGATCTTCTCGCGGTACGGGGTCGGATACCAGTCGGGGAACCGGGGGTTGAGGAAGTTCTCACCGGCCCCGTCGAGGAGCCCGACCGCGGTGGTCAGCCCGGTGCCGAGCTGCAGGCCCTTCTCGGAGCCCTCGACGCAGGCCAGGGACGAGACCAGCTCGGTGAAGCCCGCTGCGGACTTCTTGCTCAGCATGTTGCGCAGGAACTCCATCGCGCCCACGGAGTTCTTGCCCTTCGCCGGCACGATGAAGGGCTCGCCGGCCTGCGCCCAGATGGTCTCGAACGGCATCGCGTCGGAGCTGTCCAGGTTCGGCGACGGCGAGACCGTCATCTGGAAGTCCTTGGGAGTGGTGTCCTTGGACTCGTTCTCCACCCACGAACCGTTCGGGATGAAGATGCAGTTGCCTCGTTCGGTCCAGTCGGTCTGGACGTCGGTGTGCGTCTTGCCGGGCGAGTTCTTCAGGACGTAGCCCTTGTCGTACAGCTCGTAGTGCGCCTCCATGACGCTCTTCACGGCGTCGTGCTTCCAGGCGTTGGGCTCAAGGTTGTCGATCGCGTCGAGCACCTCGACGCCACCGACCTTGCCGATCATCGGCAGCATGCTGAAGCCGAGGTACTGGGGATAGACGCCGGTGTACGCGAATCCCGCGATGTTCTGCTTCTTCGCGTCCTCGCAGATGGCGAGCATGTCGTCCCAGGTCTTGGGGTATTCCCAGCCGTTGTCGTCGAGCAGCTTCTGGGAGTACCAGAGACCGAACACCGAGTAGGCGATGTTCATCCGGTAGACCTTCTCGTCACCGTACTGGCCCATTTCGACGGTGCCGTCGCGCAGGGTCTCGCGGACCGTCTTGCCCGGGTCGTCGATGGACGGGGCGTCCAGCAGCGGGGTGAGGTCGGCGAGTTGCCCCTGCGTGATGAGCGCGGGCACGTCCATGGCCTCGTCGCCCGAGTTGTTGATGAGGTCCGGCGGGTTGCCGGCCGCCATCCGGCCCTGGACCTTCGACTGGATCTTCTCCGTCGAGCCGGTCTTCACCTTGCCGAAGTTCTTCTGGTACGCGGTGGCGTCGTCGTCGACGTACTTCGTACCGAACCCGCCGTCGAACATCAGTACTTCGAGTCCGGCGTTCTTGTCCACGCCGAGCGGGTTCTTGTCGGTCTTGTCGCCCTTCGCGCCGCCGCCGCCGTTGTCGTCGTCGCCACCGCTGGCACACGCCGACAGAGCACTGACGGTGGGGACGGAGATCAGGCCGAGGGCAACGGCCCGCTTGATCAGATCGCGGCGACCGACATGCGAGTTGGATCCCATGCTCAAGTCCTCACTCTCTCCAGGACTCAGGCGGTGTACCGGATCCCCGATGCGACGTGCCTCGTGGTGCAGGAGCCGATTACCGCGGTCATCTGTTACGTGAGTGGTGCAGGGTGGTGCGCCGGAGGGTGGGGGTGCCGCCGGGTGCGGACAGGTATAGTCCACTCGACGCCGCCTTATCAAGATCGAATACAAGGTTCGTCGAGAGTATTTCCCGACTTGAGACCTGCGGGAAACGCGCTGCGGCCCCACCCGTTGCCGGACCGCCGGAGCACCCGTCACGGACGCCCCCGACCGCCATTGGTCCAGCCTTTTGGAGCGCTCGTCCGCCACCGCGGGACACCACGCCCGCCGGCCCGGAATGTCCCGATCAGCGCCAGAGTGGTACGTGCACCAGCGTGCCCGCGCCGAGGCCGACCCGGCCCCGGACGCCCCCCGCCCGGGTGGCCACCACGACGACGGGGCCGGACTCGTCGAGAGAGGCGGCATGGCGCGCCCGAGCGAACCCGACGCGCTCGGCTGACCACACGGGTGGCCGCGGCCGCCCGCCGGTTACGCCTCAACCATCCGGCCGACTCCGGAGCTTACGCGCACCACGCTCCCGTCGACGCTGCGTCACCGGTAACCTCGGTCACACCATGCGTTCGTCGTGCTACAGCCCGCACGGGCGCCGCGGGACCGCCGGAGCTCGCCGGATCCGGCGGGAAAGGAGACGGGGGTATGGCCGACGCCTATGTGGCGTACGCGGCGGACGATGCCGAGTGGGTTGGTGTGCTCACCGAGCGGCTGCGTGCCCATGGGGTGAGCGCGTTGGGGGACCGGCACCACTTGCTGCCGGGGAGTGTGGTGGTTCACGAGGTCGAGGACGCCATTCGTTCGGCGAGTACCGGGCTTGTCGTGTTCAGCCCTGCCGCGATGGCCCAGGCGTGGCTGCGGCAGGAGTACGCGGCGCTCTTCCAGGCGTCCGCCGGCCGGGATCTGCGGCTGGTGCCCGTGCTGCTGGGGAACGCGGGGCTGCCGCCGTTCGCCGCGACTCGGCTCCCGATGGACTTCCGGCGGCTGCCTGCCGAGGGGGCCGCGTTCGAGGACCGGGTGGCCCTGCTCGCGCGGATCATCCGGGGTGAGCAGCCGCCGGACGAGTTGCTGCGGAAGGTCGAGGACGTACACGATGATCTGGGCGTCGTCCGGAGTGGTCCGGAGCGGCCGTTGACCGGGCCGGCCGAGCCGAGCGTGGTGATCTGTCACGCGCACGCGGATCTGGAGTACGTGCGTGGGCTGGGGCGGCGGCTGGCCGACGCGGGGCTGCCGGTGTGGACGGCCGGTCGCCTGACCTGGGGTGACGACTGGGTGTGGGCCATTCGCCGGCAGTTGGCCAGCGCGGTGGCCGTGGTGGTGGTGATGTCGCCCGAGGCACAGGCGGCGCAGGACGTGAGCCGGGATATCCTGGAGGGGCAGCGGCTGGGGCGTCCGTTCTTCCCGGTGCTCCTCCGCGGCGAGCGGCACTATCTGCTGGCCAGCAGTTGGTACTTCGACGCGCGCGGCGGCGCGCTGCCGGGCCCGGCGGAGCTGCGGCAGTTGCAGCGGCTCCTCAAGCGGTCCGGGGGTGGTCTCCGTAGCGAACACCCCGTCTTCACTCCGGTGCCCCGGCCGAGGTACCGGGCGGCGGCGCGCCCGCCCGTCGACGCCTCGCTGGCCACGCTCCACGCGCTGCTCGCCGCGGGCGAGGTGGAGCAGGCCGACGTACTGACGACGGCGCTGGTGCTGCAGGAGGCCGGGCGGCACGAGTACGGGTTCATCCGGCCCATGGGCGAGGACGCGGAACGGGCCCTGCCGGACGGATTCCTCGACGCCGTCGACACGGTCTGGGCGAGCCTGCTGCCCTCGGGGGAACGGGGCGGGTTGCACGGGTTCCGGGCGCAGACCCGCCGGGCGCGGCCGGAGGGGCGCGGGCACCGGGCATTCGCCGCGCTGGCGGTGGCGTACGGCTGGACCGACGCGCCGCACGCACCCTCTCCTCGCTACGAGACGTTCGTACGCGCCGCGGCGTGTGCGCCGGAGGAATACCCGGCGTTCTTTCCGACGCTGCGCAGCCCGCAGAACGAGGCGCAGAAGGATTGGCACGACCAGTGGTCGCTGACCGTCCGGGCGATCCATCAGCGGCTGGCGGACTGGCCGGGTGCTGAGCACCACGCGGAGGACCACGACGACACAGGCACGTGAGCGGGGCACGCGCCGGAAGGAGGTGAGGGTGCATGGTGGTCTTGGTGATCGTGCTGCTCGTGGCGGTCGGCGCGGTCGGCGGGGTGGCGGTCGTGTATCCCGAGAGCGGGCTCGCACGGCGGCTCGGCTTCGTGGTGATCCCCGGGGACATGGTCGGCGTCGTGCGCCGGCGTATCGGGGGCAATCCGTCAGACCCCCGGTTCAAGCGAGTGGTAGCGGACAACTCGCGCGGCATCCAGGCACGGTGTCTGACGCCCGGGGTACGGCACTGGCTCATGCCCGGCGTCTACAGTGTCGACCTCGCTCCCCGTGTCAGCATCCCGCCCGGCATGATCGGGCTGGTCACGGCACTGGACGGGGCGTCGCGCCCGGCGGGGCGGCTGCTCAGCCGGCGGGTGGAGTGCGACAACTTCCAGAACGGTGTGGCTTTCCTGCTGGGTGAGGGGGAGCAGGGCAGGCAGCTGGCGACGCTGCCGGGCGACGCCTCGTACTACATCAACCCGGAGCTTTTCCGGGTCGATTTCGTGCCGCGTACGCATGTGCCGGACGGGACGGTCGGGCTCGTACGGGCCAAGGTGGGGCAGTTGCGGCAGCCTGACCAGCCGTTCGGGCGGCACATAGAGTGCAACGTCTTCCAGGACGGTGACGCGTTCCTGCTGGGCGGTGGGGAGCAGGGGCGGCAGCTGGCAGTGCTCGGCGGCGGTGCCTCGTACGACATTCACCCCGATCTCTTCGAGGTCCTGACCACGGAGAACATCGGGCCCGGGCGGCAGGACGGTCTCACCCCCGGCCATCTGCGGTACGTCAACATCCCCGTCGGTTATGTCGGCGTCGTCGTCACGCTGCACGGCATCGAGCCGCCGCCGGAGGACGACGTCATCGGGCCCGCCGTGCATGGGCACAGCAACTACCGGCTGCCGTGGAAGTTCCTCGACGGGCACGGCTGGCGCGGGGTGCAGCAGGAGACGCTGCGGCAGGGCGGGGTGTACGCGCTCAACCCGTGGTTCGCGCGGATCGTGCTGATCCCGACGCGGCTGCTGACGCTCGAGTGGAAGGACAAGATGCCCACCGAGGCCGACAACTACGACGCGGAGCTGGAGCAGCTGGTCATCAACATCCAGGGGTTCCTGCTGAAGGTCAACGTGACACAGACCCTGCAGATCCCGGCTTCCGCCGCGCCGCGTCTGGTCAGCCAGTTCGGTGGGGAGGTCTCCCGGGACGGGCTCGGCGGGCTGGTCATCGACCCGCGCCCGGTCCAGCGGTTCGTCGAACGGGTGCTGGGAGGCACGGTCGAGAGCTACCTCACCCAGGTCGCCGCCTCGTCCACGGTGGAGGAGTACCTCACGCAGCAGGACGACATCCGCGCCGAACTCGCCGCCAGGGTCCGGCAGAACGTGGCCGAATGGGGTATCACCGTCTCCGACACCCTCGTCGGGCTCTCCGTCGCGCAGGACACCGAACTGGACCGCATCCGCCGGCTGCCGATGACCGAGGCACACCGCCGCCGCACGCTGGAGGAGGAGGTCAAGAGCGCCCAGATCCACGCCCAGATCCGGCGGATCGAGATCGCCGTCGAGCGGGAGGAACGCGGTCTGGCCGTCGCGGAGCTGGAGGCCCTCGCGAACCTGCTCGGGCCCGAGGTGGCGTCGGTCCAGGCGCTGCTGGCGGAGGTCAAGGACATGCGGGTGCCCGATGTCATCTCCGGGGACGCAGCGATGATGGGCCAGTTCATGCCGTGGCAGCGGATCCAGGACGTCATCACCGGCCTGCGCCGTGAGCAGTCCGGGGATCCGGTGCTGGAGACCGTGTCGCAGAAGGATGAGCTGGAGGTGGGAGACGGGTCGGCGGACGACCTCAGGCCCGGTTCGTGAGCACCGCGCGGCTGATCTGCTCGCAGAGCCGGTCGTACGCGGCCTCGTCGGCGCCGCGGAAGTCCGCCGGGTAGAGGACTTCGGCGAACTCCGGCAGGTCCGGGGACTCGCCGGGGTCGCCGATGAGCACGGGGACGAAGCGCTGCGCCTCGTTCTCCAGGGACCGGCGCATCAGCGCGGCGTACTCCCGGCGCACCCAGCCGTCGTCCCGCATCCCGGGGCCGAACACCAGCAGCCCGTGCGCAGCGTCGCGGATGGCGCGCTCGAGGGTGTGCACGCGGACACCGCCGGGCTGCGCCAGCAGCTCGTCGTACGCCACGCGGACGCCGCGCGCGGTGAGGAAGGCGGCGAAGTCCCGGACCCAGGGGGCGTCGGTGTCGGCGTAGGCGATGAAGACGTCATACCGGGGATCGGCGGCGGGGACGGGGGCGGGCTCCGGTGACGGGGCGGTGACGCGGGGGCGGCGGCGAAGGTACTCGCGGACGGCGACGTACGTCCCCGCCAGGGTGGCGACCGTCCCGACGATCGTGAGCACGAGCCCCGCCACATTCATCCCCTCAGGCTACGCGAGCCGTTCGGCCCCCGGAGAGGCTTCCGTGGGCGGGGCCAGGTTTCGATACCGTAAGCCCAGGGCCGGGTTCACCCCGGATCCTGGCACGATCACCATCGACTCCACCGGCGCCCCCGCACCGGCCGACTGGTGGGCCCGGCGCTCGTCCCACCTGGGGCCACGACCGGTGCCGGGTGGAAGGCCGCCGTCAGCACCAGTGCCGGGCGGATCGGCTCCAACGGCGTGCTCGACGGCTCGACACGGACGCGGACACCTGGACCACCCCGGCGGCACACACGCCTCCACCGAGGGCTTCGGCATCGTATCCGGCGGCACCGCAATGCCCCCGCACCTGGTGCCAGGTGCGGGGTTCGTCGTCATAGGACACGCAGTTCCGCTCCGGGAACAGATCGCATGCACGCAGGCGCATCTTCCGCCCCATCGCGCGCGAGCGCCCTGCCCCCGCGCCCTCCGGAGGGGGCGCGGGGGTTCGGGTGGGTGGGTCAGTCGCGGATCAGGGAGCGGAGGACGTACTGAAGGATGCCGCCGTTGCGGTAGTAGTCCGCCTCGCCGGGCGTGTCGATGCGGACCACCGCGTCGAACTCCACCCCGGTGTCCGTGGTGACCTTGACCGTCTCCGGGACGGTGCCGTCGTTCAGGGCCGTGATGCCGGTGAAGGAGAAGGTCTCCTCGCCGGTCAGGCCCAGCGACTGCGCCGTGGCGCCCGCGGGGAACTGGAGCGGCAGCACGCCCATGCCGATGAGGTTCGAGCGGTGGATGCGCTCGTACGACTCGGCGATCACCGCGCGGACGCCGAGCAGCGCGGTGCCCTTGGCCGCCCAGTCGCGCGAGGAGCCCGAGCCGTACTCCTTGCCCGCCAGCACCACGAGCGGAGTGCCGGCCGCGGCGTAGTTCTGGGCCGCGTCGTAAATGAAGGAGACCGGGGCGTCCGCACGGGTGAAGTCGCGGGTGTAGCCGCCCTCGGTGCCCGGGGCGATCTGGTTGCGCAGCCGGATGTTGGCGAAGGTGCCGCGGATCATGACCTCGTGGTTGCCGCGGCGGGAGCCGTAGCTGTTGAAGTCGCGGCGGCTCACGCCGTGCTCGGTGAGGTACTGACCGGCCGGGGTGTCGGCCTTGATGGCGCCGGCGGGCGAGATGTGGTCGGTGGTGACCGAGTCGCCGAGGAGGGCCAGCACGCGGGCGCCCGTGATGTCCTCGACGGGCGACGGGTCCATGCCCATGCCGTCGAAGTACGGGGGCTTGCGCACGTAGGTGGACTCGGGGTCCCAGGCGAAGGTGTCGCCCGTCGGGATCGGCAGCGCACGCCACTGCTCGTCGCCGGCGAAGACGTCCTGGTACGAATCGGTGAACATCTCCTCGCCGATCGCGGCGGCGACGACCTGCTCGACCTCCTGCTCGCTGGGCCAGATGTCCCTGAGGTAGACCGGCTTGCCCTCCTTGTCCGTCCCCAGCGGCTCGCGGGTGATGTCGGTCTTCATGGAGCCCGCGAGCGCGTACGCGACGACCAGCGGCGGCGACGCCAGGTAGTTCATCTTCACGTCGGGGTTGATCCGGCCCTCGAAGTTGCGGTTGCCGGAGAGCACCGAGGTGACGGCCAGGTCGTGTTCGTTGACGGCCTTGGAGATCTCCTCCGGCAGCGGTCCCGAGTTGCCGATGCAGGTGGTGCAGCCGTAGCCGACGAGGTTGAAGCCGAGCTTGTCGAGGTACGGGGTGAGGCCGGCCCGGTCGTAGTAGTCCATGACGACCTTGGAGCCGGGCGCCAGCGTGGTCTTCACCCACGGCTTGCGGGTCAGGCCCTTCTCCACCGCCTTCTTCGCCAGCAGCGCCGCGCCGACCATGACGGACGGGTTGGAGGTGTTGGTGCAGGAGGTGATGGCGGCCACGGTGACGGCGCCGTGGTCGATCTCGTACGTCGTGCCGTCGGGTGCGGTCACCGGGGTGACGCGGATCGGTACGCCGTTGGAGGAGGCGGGGGCGTCGGAGGCCGGGAAGGACTCCTTGCCGGGCTCGTCGGCGTCGTCGACGTAGTTGCGCACGTCGAGGCGGAACTGCTCGGCGGCCTTCGACAGCTCGATGCGGTCCTGCGGGCGCTTCGGCCCGGCCAGCGACGGCACGACGGTGGCGAGGTCCAGCTCCAGGTACTCGGAGTACTCCGGCTCGTGCGCCGGGTCGTGCCACAGGCCCTGGGCCTTCGCGTACGCCTCCACCAGCGCGAGCTGCTGCTCGTCGCGGCCGGTGAGCTTCAGGTACGTGAGGGTCTCGGCGTCGACCGGGAAGATCGCGGCGGTGGAGCCGAACTCCGGCGACATGTTGCCGATCGTCGCCCGGTTGGCCAGCGGGATCTGGGCGACGCCCGCGCCGTAGAACTCGACGAACTTGCCGACGACGCCGTGCTTGCGCAGCATCTCGGTGATCGTCAGCACCAGGTCGGTGGCGGTGGTGCCGGTGGGCAGCTCGCCGGTGAGCTTGAAGCCGACGACACGCGGGATGAGCATCGAGACCGGCTGGCCGAGCATCGCCGCCTCGGCTTCGATGCCGCCGACGCCCCAGCCGAGCACGCCGAGGCCGTTGACCATGGTGGTGTGGCTGTCGGTGCCGACGAGGGTGTCGGGGTAGGCCCTGCCGTCGCGGACCATGACGACCCGGGCCAGGTGCTCGATGTTCACCTGGTGCACGATGCCGGTGCCGGGCGGGACGACCTTGAACTCGTCGAACGCGGTCTGCCCCCAGCGCAGGAACTGGTAGCGCTCGCGGTTGCGCCCGTACTCCAGCTCGACGTTGACCTGGAAGGAGTCCGGCGTGCCGAACTTGTCGGCGATCACGGAGTGGTCGATGACCAGCTCGGCCGGGGCCAGCGGATTGATCCGGGCGGGATCGCCGCCCAGGTCCTTGACGGCCTCGCGCATGGTGGCGAGGTCGACGACGCAGGGGACGCCGGTGAAGTCCTGCATGATCACCCGGGCCGGCGTGAACTGGATCTCCCGGCTCGGCTGGGCCTGGGAGTCCCAGCCGCCCAGGGCCCGGATGTGGTCGGCGGTGATGTTCGCGCCGTCCTCGGTGCGGAGCAGGTTCTCCAGCAGCACCTTCAGGCTGTACGGGAGCCGGGCGGCACCGGTCACCTTGTCCAGCCGGAAGATCTCGTACGACTCGCCGCCCACCTGCAGCGTGCTGCGGGCGTCGAAGCTGTTCGCCGACACGACAGTCTCCTTCGTCATTCGCGTTCCACCGTAATCCTGCCGCTACGTCCGAAGCGGGGCGACTTGAGGGTGGCACCTTCGGCAGATATCTCGATGTCGAGATAAACCTTACTCCATGGCACTGCCTGGGTTCCCACCCGTGTCGCGCGTACGCGCCGGAGGGCCGGCCGGCCGCGGCAGCCGCGCCGGCCGCGGCGGCCCGCGGTCAGCCGGGCTTGCGGGCCACGCCGCCGTACATCGCGATGTGCGAGTTCGGCACCGACTCGCCGATGCTGTCCGGCCGCCAGTGGTGGACCAGCGTCACGCCCGGGTCGATCAGCTCCAGGCCGGCGAAGAACCGCTCCGCCTCGGCGCGGTCGCGGATCTGCAGCGGGATGCCGCGCTCGTTGTACTCGCGGCCGACGCCCGCGACGCGCTCCGGGTCGGTGTCGCCGGTGAAGACGGTCAGCGCCAGGAAGCTGCCCGGCGCCAGCGCGCCCAGCAGCCGCGCGACGATGCCCTGCGGGTCGTCCTCGTCGAGGATGAAGTGGACGATGGCGATGAGCGACAGCGCCACGGGCCGGTCGAGGTCGAGGACGTCGCGCAGTTGGGGGTCGCCGAGGATCGACTCGGGATCGCGCAGGTCGGCCTGGATGTAGCCGGTCCTGCCCTCCTTGGTGCTCTGCAGCAGCGCGCGGGCGTGGGCGAGGACGATGGGGTCGTTGTCCACGTAGACCACCCGGCACTCCGGGGCGATCTCCTGGGCCACCTCGTGGAGGTTCGGCGGTGTCGGTATGCCTGTGCCGATGTCCAGGAACTGCCGTACGCCGTAGTCGCGGGCGAGCGTCCTGGTCACCCGGTGCATGAAGACGCGGGTCTGCTTCATGGAGGTCGGCAGGCTGGGCCAGGCCCGCACCGAGGCGTCGCCCGCGGCGCGGTCGGGGGCGTAGTTGTCCTTGCCGCCGAGGAGGTAGTCGTAGACCCGCGCGGAGTGCGGGCGGTCGGTACGCAGGTCGATCTCGGTGTGGTCGTCGCCGGGTAAGAGGTTCATGCGCTGGTGTCACCCTTCTGGTCGTATGCGTCGCGTCGTACGCCGTCTCCTCGTACGGCGTCGTCTCTCCCGCCGTACGCCGTGGTCGTCGTCAGGCGGGGCACGCGCCGTCCGGACCCTGGAACGTCCGGTACAGCCGCGGCCGGTCGGCCCCTTCGGGGCGCGGGTACTCGATGATCGGGACCGGCTTGCACACCGGCCAGTTGTCCTTCTCCACGTCGAAGCCGAACTGCCCGCTGGCACCGGACACGCAGTCCTGGCACGAGTCGGCGCCCGCGACCACCTTCATGTTGGTGATCGTGTTGTAGACGTCGAGCTTCGACGGCAGCCTGTCCCCGCCGCCCTTGCCCGGCGGCCGCAGGTCGGTCAGCGCGGTCTCGGCCGCCCGGGCGACGACGGCGAAGGCGTCGTGGTGCATGATCGCCCAGCCGTCGTTCAGCGCCTCCCCCGGCAGCCCGCTGACCTTCTCGAACCCCTGGGCGAAGGTGGCGAAGCGCTCGCCTGATCCGTCGCCCGCCCGCCACGAGGGCGCGTCCGTCGCCGAGGCGCCGACGGTGACGACCCGGGTCTCGGCCATGTCCTCGGTCACCTGCGGGCCCGTCAGGCCGTCGGGCAGCCCGGTCGCGACACGCAGTATGCGTATCCCGGCGTCGAAGTCGTCGCACTCCGGCTCGTCGGACAACTGGGTGATCAGATGCGGCAGGTCGGAGTCGCGTCCGGCGTAGAAGACGGTGTCCGCCTCCAGCCGGCAGATCCCCCGCGCGGCCGGGGAGAAGCGTTGCGGCGCACCGCGGTAGTCGTCGCCCTGGCTGCCGATGAAGGAGCTGTTGCGGTTCTCCAGCCGGTACTCCTCACCGAACACCTCCCGCATGCTCTCGCGGATGTTGGTGACGTAGTTGTCCTCCTCGCGCATGTCCCAGACGAGGTAGCCGGACTTCGAGCCCGGGTGTGCGTCGAGGTAGTCGGCGAGGGCGGCGACGGCCTCCCGGTTCGACGGCGCGGCCTTGAAGAATTTGTCCGCGCTGATCTCCGGTGAGCTGAGCACGCCGCTGACGGCCGGGATGTCGGCGGCGGACAACGCGTCGGCGAGGTCCTGGGTGTCCTGCTCGCTGTTGGGCAGACCGATCGCGCCGATGAGCGGCGTGTCCGCCTCGACCGGTTCCCTGGCGGTGGTGAGCCCGGCCAGGGTCTCGACCCCCGGTTCCCACTCCGACAGGTGCCGGCCGATGTTGGTGAGCAGGAGCTGGTAGTTGATTCCCCCCTGGAGCTGGTTGGCGTTGATCTGCGCGGTGAGCGCCCCGGCGAGGCTGTGCTCGACGACCTCGGGGGTCATCGCGCTGGACTTGGAGGAGTTGAACGGCAGCATGAGCGCGATCTGGACGTACGGCTCCCGCCCCGTGTCCTCCGGTTCCTCCCAGCGGTCCCGCACCCGCTTGTTCTCCTGCGCCACCTTCCGTACCAGATCTGCTATCCGCTTGTCCGGACCGTCCGCGCCGGGCTCGAAGGCCGGGGACTCGGCCGTGGGGTCGGCGACGCCGACGCACTCCTCGCCCTTCGCCGACTCCACGAGCCCGTCGCCGCACGGCCCCTCGTCCCTCACGCCGAGCCCCACCAGCACCCCGCCCGCGACGATCGCCGCGACGGCGAGCACCGCCAGGATCGCCTTCTCGGCACGGCCCAGCGGCCGGCTAAGGAATGCCATGGCCTCTCCCCTCCTCGCCGCCCTCGCGGCGTCCCACGGCCAAGTCCGGCGTACGCAGTTCCTTGAGCGCCGCCGGCCAGTCCTGCGACGCGGCGTACAGCGCCCTGCCCCCCGTCGGGTGCTCGAACGACAAGAAGTCCAGCTCCCGCCCCACCCGGCCGCGCAGGTGCCCGTCGGGTACGGACAGCGGGTCGGCGGCGAACCACACGGCGTGCAGCAGCCGGTTGACCGACCGCTGCACGGAGTCGCCGGCGAACGTGGCGTCCCGCTCCCCGGCCGCCGTCGCCAGGCACACGTCGGCCCAGGCGGGGTCCGGAGGGTGCGGGGCGGTCGCGACGTGCCACAGGTCGGCGAGCCAGCGGTCGGTGGCGGGCTCGTGGAGTCGCCGGGCGAGCCAGCGCACGGGTTCGCCGGAGCTGCCCGCGGACAGCTCGTGGTGCTTGGCGGTGGCGTGCTCGCCGCGGTCCTCGTGGTGCGCGCGGAGCAGTTCGTGCAGCTCCGGCCAGGACTGCGGCGGGTCGGTCGCGTCCGCGGGGCGGCGGCGCAGCTCGTTGACGAGCACGGCGCGCAGGAAGGGGTCGGCCACGAACGGCCGGTCGCTGCGCGGCCACTGCTCGTCGCGCAGATGGATACGGACCTCCTCGACCGCGCCCGCCTGGTGGTCCCGGGTCAGATACGCGCCGGCCAGCGCCCGGGCCGCGGCGGCGTCCTGCGCGACGGACAGCAGCACGAGGTAGGCGCTGAGCTCCGCGTCGGGTACGAGCGCCTGCAGCATCAGCTCCGTGACGTGGTCGCCCGCCAGCCGCAGCCGCGCCAGCCCGTGCGTCTCGATGCCCGACGGCTCCGGCGCGGCGTCGAGGGCGTCGTAGAAGATCCGGCACCCCAGCGGGCTGCCGCCGGTGAACCGGTGGACGGCGCGGGCCACTTCCTGGCGCACCGCCCGCTCCTCGCCGACGTGCATCATCGACAGCAGCTCGTCGGGGTCGAGGGGCGTCAGCGGCAGGGTGACGAGCCCGGCGGCGGGGTCCCCGGGCTCGCCGCCGCGGCGCCACTCGCGCAGGCCGGGGACGTTCGCGGCGGTCCACCGGGTCGCGCCTTCGAACCGCTCACCGCTGGGCTCGCCCAGGGCCGCGGCGACCACCACGAGCGGGTCGGAACGCTTGCCCGCGGTGACCCGCCGGGCGAGCAGCAGGTCGAGCAGGTCGGCACCGGCGGGGGTGTGGACGTTGTCGATCAGGGCCAGCGGCCGGGGCGCGGCGTTGACGTGCCGCCAGCCCGTGTACGCGGCGCGCAGATCCTCCAGCAGCGCCTCGACCAGGTGGCCCTCCATCTTGCGGAGCATGAACTCGCCGAGGTGGAAGGCGCGGCAGAAGGCGGTGAGCACCTGGTTGCCGTCCTGCTGCGAGGTGGGTACGCCCTCCAGCCCGTCGTACCACTGGCGCACCGCACGGTTCTCCCGGAAGCCCAGATACCGGTCGGTGAAGAGGTGGACGCTCGCGGCGGCGATCGGCCCCAGCTCGTCCGTGCCCCATCCGCCGATGAGGTCGAGCACGTCGCCGGGCCAGTTACGGGCCCGGCCCGGGTCCTTCTCCAGCCCGCAATCGGTGAGCAGCGCCTCGATCCGCTCGCGGGCGCACGCCTGCTCGTCCAGCTCCCCCCGGTGCCAGGCGCTGACGGCCACCAGGCCGGTGAGCAGCCGGGGCAGCCGCAGCCGGCCGAAGCCCTGGCGGTGGGCGCACAGCCCGCGGGCCAGGTCGGTCAGCAGCTCGGCGACGGGCGAGGTGTTGGAGACCGTCGCGTCCTCGCCGCGCACGCCGGCGCAGTCCACGACGGCGACGGGGATACGGTCGGCGTAGGCTTCGCGCAGGGCGTCCAGCACGGCGGTGCGGCCACTTCCGTGGCCGCCGTGGAGGAGCACGGCGGGCACCTCTCCGCGCGGCTCCTGGCGTACGGCCTTCCTCTTCGTGTGGTGCAGCCCCACCATTCTGGGCACCAGCTCGTGCAGCACGGCGTCACGTCCGTACAGGGTCAAGCTCCGCTTCCCTCCCGTTGCGCGACGGCGTCCCGGCTAGCCGAGCGTGCCGCCGAGTTGTCTTACCAGTTCGAGCAGCATCTGCCGGCCCGTGGTGTCCGGGGCACCGGCGAGTTCGTGACGCACCCGCTCCACCAGTGCCCGCAGCCGGCCCGGCCGCCCCTCCTCGGCCGCGTGCCGCATGTCGGCCGCGGCCCGCTCCAGCAGCCGCAGCCGCTCCTCGTCGAGGCCGAGCGCCGGGCCCCGTTCGGTGAGTTCGTCGGCGAGCCTGCCGACGACGGTGACGGTGCTGTTGCTGATGATGTTGACGTCGCCCCCGACCGTGTTGATGTGGACGGCCGGCGGCGGCCGGTCGCGCTCGCGGCGCAGGAACGCGGCGATGCCGGTGCCGGAGTGGCCGCAGTCCAGTCCGCGTTCGGTGAGCTTGATCTGTCCGGCCACCACGTCGCCGGAGAGCCCGGCGTCGAGGAGGTCGAGCAGACCGGCCGAGCGTAACGAGCGGGCCGCGGCGAGGACTTCCTCCGCCCCCAGGGCGTCGCCGTGGAAGAAGACGTGGTCGGCCACGAAGAAGTCGCGCAGCAGCAGCACGTCGTCGCCCCGGTGCTCGAACGCCCAGCGCAGCACCGCGTCCTCGGCGTACGCCTGGCGGGCACCGGGGTCGCGGCGCTCGCGCTCCAGGCGCAGCGCACGCGCGTGGCCCTCGGGGCGCAGCGAGGTGTCGGCGGGGGTGTGCTCCGGCCACTCGTGGACGTCCACCAGGCCACGGTCCGCGAGCGCGGAGATGACGGCGGAGACGCCGAGGGCCGGCTTGTTCTGCTCCAGGCCGAAGGCGGCGGTGCGCACGGGCACGTCGGGGCGGTGACCGGACTCCCGCAGCAACCACAGCAACAGGCGGGCCTCGTAGCGGCCTAACTCGGGCCTGCTGGATGCCATCGGTGCGTGACCTCTGTTCTGCGTGCGGCGGCTGGGGGTGCGCACGAATCTACCTAGGTTGTCCGCGAGCCACCAGTTCGTTGCCGTGTGCGGTCGTCGCTCTGCGGCCATCTCGTAGCACTTCCGCGACCTGCGAGCGGGGCACCGGCATCACGGAGGCACGGCGGCGGAAGCCGGGGTCACGGCAGCACCGCGATGCCGTCCAGCTCGACCAGCGCCTCGGTGTCCCACAGGCGGGTGACGCCGATCAGCGCCATCGCCGGGTACGTGTCGCCGGCCAGCCGGCGCCAGATGCGGCCCAGTTCGGCCGCGTGGGCGCGGTAGTCCTCGGGATCGGTGGCGTAGACGGTAACGCGGGTGAGCCGGGAGGGGTCCCCCGCGCAGGCGCCGAGGGCGGTGAGGAGGTTGCCGAGGGCCTGCTCGAACTGGGCGGGCAGGGTGTCGCCGACGACCCGGCCGGCGCCGTCGAGGGCGGTCTGCCCGGCGAGGAAGACCAGGGTGGAGCCGGTGGCGGTGACGGCGTGGCTGAAGCCCGAGGGCCGGGCGAGGACGGCGGGGTTGACGCGGTGGACGGACACGGCGGCGGCGTTCCCTTCGGTGGGCGAGCGGCGGGGTGAGGCGCAGCGGGCCGGGACCGGCCCCTGCGCCGGGGGTCAACGGCGGTACAGCTCCTTGGCGATGATGCTCCGCTGCACCTCCGTCGCGCCCTCGTAGATACGCGGCGCGCGCACCTCGCGGTACAGGTGCTCCAGCAGGTGCCCGGCCTGAAGCGCGCGGGCGCCGTGGATCTGCACCGCCGCGTCGACCGCGGCCTGCGCGGTCTCCGTCGCCAGCAGTTTGGCCATCGCCGACCGCCGGGCGACGTCCGGTGCGCCCGCGTCGTACGCCGAGGCCGCCGCGTACACCAGCAGCCGGGCCGCCTCGACGCGGGTGGCGGTCTCGGCGAGGGTGTGCCCGACGGACTGGAGGTCCTTCAGCGGGCCGCCGAACGCCTCCCGCCGCCCGGCGTGCTCCAGCGCCGCGTCGAGCGCCGCCTGCGCCATGCCGACGGCGAACGCGCCGACGGAGGGGCGGAAGAGGTTGAGCGTCGCCATGGCGGTGCGGAAGCCGGCGTCGACCTCGCCGAGCACGTCGGCGCCGGTGACGGGGACGCCGTCGAAGCGCAGGGTGCCGATGGGGTGCGGGCTGAGCATGGTCAGCGGTTCGCCGGTCAGCCCCGGGCGGTCGGCGGGCACGAGGAAGGCGGTGACGCCGCGGGCACCGGCGTCCGGCGTCGTGCGGGCGAAGACGGTGGCGACATCGGCCTCGGGGGCGTTGGAGATCCATTTCTTCTCGCCGGTGAGCCGCCAGCGCCCGGGCCCGTCCGGCTCGGCGGCCAGCCGCAGCGCCGCCGCGTCGGAGCCCGCCTCCGGCTCGGTCAGCGCGAATGCCGCGACCGCGCGCCCGGCCGTCACCTCCGGCAGCCAGCGCTCCCGCTGCTCCGGCGTCCCGGCCTGCACGACGGGGTACGCGCCGAGCCCCTGCAGCGCGAGCGCGGTCTCGGCCTCGGTGCACTCGCGGGCCAGCGACTCGCGCAGCAGGCACAGGGTGAGCGCGGAGACCGGCCCGGCGGCGGGGAACACCCGTGCCAGCAGAGCGGGTTCACCGTCGGCGACGGGAGCGCCGAGGGCGGCGAGGAGCGGGCGGTTGACCCGGCCGGGCTCGCCCGCCTCGGCCAGCGGGCGCAGCCGTCGCGCGGCGAACGCGCGCAACTCGGCGCACCACGCCCGGAGCCGGGGGTCGAGCGCGAAGGGCTGCGGCTGCTGCGGTTGCGGCTGCTGCGCCATGCGGTGCTCCTCTCTGCCGGTGGCGTTGCGTCCGGTGCGCACCGGTGCGCGTGCCTCCGCGTACGGGCCCGGCCGCGCGATATCGCGGACTGTTGACTGTCGTCACGCCAACGCTACGCTCCTTGGGGTATCGCAGGGCAGACCTAGGGGGCGTACCGCCATGCAGCTCAAGCCTTCCGCCCACGCCGACACCTTCGCCCGCGACCACCTCCCGCCGCCCGCGCAGTGGCCGGACCTGGTCTTCCCGCTCCCCGGCCTGCGCTACCCCGACCGGCTCAACTGCGGCGCGGAGCTGCTCGACGCCACCGTCGAGCGGTTCGGCGCCGGCCGCCCCGCCCTGCGCACCGCCGCCGGCGAGACGTGGACGTACGGCGAACTGCAGCGCCGCGCCGACCGGATCGCGCACGTCCTGACCGACGACCTCGGCGTGCTGCCCGGCAACCGCGTGCTGCTGCGCGGGCCCACGACGCCCTGGCTGGTCGCCTGCTGGCTGGCCGTCATGAAGGCGGGTGCGGTCGCGGTCACCGTGCTGGCCGCGCAGCGCGCGCACGAGTTGCGCGGCATCTGCGACATGGCGCGGATAGCGCACGCGCTGTGCGACGCCCGTTCGCTCGACGACCTGGCCCGGGCGGAGGTCGCGGATCTGACGGTGGTCCCCTACGGCGGCGAGGACCCCGGTGACCTTCTGCGCCTCGCCGATGCCAAGCCCGCTACGTACGCGCCCGTGGAAACCTCCGCCGACGACGTCGCGCTCATCGCCTTCACCTCCGGCACCACCGGCCGGCCCAAGGGCTGCGTCCACTTCCACCGCGACGTCCTGGCCATCGCCGACACCTTCTCCACGCACGTGCTCAAGCCCCTCCCCGACGACGTGTTCGCGGGCAGCCCGCCGCTGGGCTTCACCTTCGGCCTCGGCGGCCTCGTCGTCTTCCCGATGCGCGCCGGCGCCTCGGTGCTGCTGCTGGAGCAGGCCGGACCCGACCGGCTGCTGCCGGCGATCGCGGAGCACCGGGTGTCGGTGCTGTTCACCGCCCCGACCGCGTACCGGGCGATGCTCGACAAGCTGGGCGCGTACGACGTCGGCTCGCTGCGCCGCTGCGTGTCCGCGGGCGAGAACCTGCCGGCGACCACGTGGCGGGAGTGGCGCGAGCGCACCGGGCTGCGGATCATCAACGGCATCGGCGCCACCGAGATGCTGCACATCTTCATCTCCGCCGCCGACGACGACGCCCGCCCGGGGACGACGGGCGTGCCGGTGCCCGGGTTCGAGGCGCGGGTCGTCGGCCCCGACGGGGAGCCGGTGCCGGACGGGGAGCCGGGGCTGCTGGCGGTGCGCGGGCCGACGGGATGCCGGTATCTGGCGGACGAGCGGCAGCGGGAGTACGTACGGGACGGCTGGAACCTCACCGGCGACACCTATGTGCGCGAGCCCGACGGCTACTTCCGGTACGTGGCACGCGCGGACGACATGATCATCTCGGCCGGGTACAACATCGCCGGGCCCGAGGTCGAGGACGCCCTGCTGCGCCACCCCGACGTGCTCGAGGCGGCGGTCGTGGGGCGGCCGGACGCGGAGCGGGGCACGGTGGTCGTGGCGTACGCGGTGCTGCGCGAGGGCGTGGTGCGGGGGCCGGAGACGGAGGCGGCGCTGCGGGAGTTCACGAAGGGCGAGATCACGCCGTACAAGTGCCCGAAGGAGATCGTCTTCCCGGACGCGCTGCCGCGGACGCCGACGGGGAAGCTGCAGCGCTACCGGCTGCGGGAGGAGCAGGCCGGGAGAGAGCAGCCGGGCGGCCGGGAATCGCTAGAGTGATCGAGTGGCAGCCGAACGAACCCCGCGGTCCCTGATCGTCACCTTCTACGGCGCGTTCGGCCGCGGCGACGCGGCCGGCGCGAATCCGGGCCCGGGCTCGGGTCCCGTCCCGGTGGCGGCACTGATCCGGCTGCTGGGCACGGTGGGCGTGGACGCGCCGGCGGTGCGGTCGGCGGTCTCCCGGCTCAAGCGGCGCGGGCTGCTCGTGCCCGTACGGCACGAAGGCGAGGCCGCGTACACCCTGTCCCCCTCGGCCCGCACCCTCCTGGACGACGGCGATCGCCGCATCTACCGGCGCGAGACCCCCGCGGGCCCCGGCGACTGGCTGCTGGCGGTCTTCTCCGTCCCGGAGTCCGAACGCCGCAAGCGGCACCTGCTGCGCTCCCGGCTGACCCGTCTCGGCTTCGGCCAGGCGGCCCCGGGCGTGTGGATCGCCCCGTCGCATGTGACGGAGGAGACCCGCCATACCCTGAACCGCCTCGAACTCGCGCCGTACGTCGACCTCTTCCACGGCACCCACGAGGGCTTCACGCCGACGCCGGAGGCCGTGGCCCGGTGGTGGGATCTGCCGGCGATAGCGAAGCTGCACGAGGCGTTCCTGGACGCGCACGGGCCGGTGCTGGCGCACTGGTCCGCGCGCCCGGCGCCGGCCGCGGAGGCGTACCGCGACTACCTCCTGGCGCTCGACACCTGGCGCCACCTGCCCTACGCCGATCCCGGCCTGCCGTCCGCGGTCCTGCCCCCGCAGTGGCCGGGCGGCAGGGCGGCGGAGGTCTTCGCGGCCCTGGACGATCGCCTCCGGGGGCCGGCGACGGAGTTCGTCCACGCCATGCTTCACACACCGTGACCGGTCGACACGATGAGTCATTGATACGACCGGCCGTGCCCTGATCCCACGGCTACCCTGGCTGCGGCGGACCGGACGGCTCAGGAGGAGCAGTGGTGGCCATGCCTGCAGCCGAGCGCCCCGGCTCGGCGGAGGAGGATCCGACGCTTGCCGCCTTCCTTGAGCTCAAGGCACCGGAGGGCTATCGCGCCGAGCTGATCGAGGGTGAGATCGTCGTGACCCCGCCGCCCGACGGAGACCACGAGGACATCGTGGCCCACCTGAACTGGCAGATCGCCAGGAAGTCCGCCGCCGAGATGTACGCGGCAGGCACCAAGGGCCTGATCACCCCCCAGGGTTACGTCATTCCCGACGCCGCCGTCGCCCCGCGCGGACACGTCCGCGGCATGGAGCCGTGGCCGGATCCCGACGGGATCGCCATGGTCGTCGAGGTCACCTCCGGACGCCCGGAGAACGACCGCGGGCCGAAACTGCGCGGCTATGCCGCCGCCGGTATCCCCTTGTATCTCCCTGTCGACCGCAGCGCGGGGACCGTCACGCTGTTCGGCCAGCCGACCGAGGGCGAGTACAAGGAGAACCACCGCCTGCCCCTCGGCCGGGGACTCGACCTCCCCGCCCCCCTTCTCCTTCACCCTCGACACGTCGGCCTTCGCCTGACCCCGGAGACCGGCACTCCGAATTGCCGGTTTTGACCGTACAGCTGAAGATTAATGCGGTAATGCCGTGTTCCTCCGCGGGAAAGGTCATCCGGACATGCCTGTATGCACGACGCGCGACGGGGTCGACATCTTCTACAAGGACTGGGGCCGGGGCCGCCCCGTGGTGTTCATCCACGGCTGGCCGCTGAACGGCGACGCCTGGCAGGACCAGCTCAAGGCCGTGGCCGACGCCGGTTTCCGCGGTATCGCGCACGACCGCCGGGGGCACGGCCGCTCCACACCCGTCTTCGACGGGTACGACTTCGACACCTTCGCCGACGACCTGAACGATCTGATCACCGGCCTCGACCTGCGGGACGTCACCCTGGTGGCCCATTCCATGGGCGGCGGTGAGCTGGCCCGCTACATCGGCCGCCACGGCACCGGCCGGGTGCGCTCCGCGGTGCTCCTCTCCTCGATCACGCCGCTGATGCTGCAGACCCCGGACAATCCCGAGGGCGTGCCGCAGAAGGTCTTCGACGACATCAAGTCCGGGATCCTCAAGGAACGCTCCCAGTACTGGAAGGAGGCGTCGGTCGGCTTCTTCTCCGCGAACCACGGAGGCACGAGGGCGACGGAGGGCAACAGGGACGCCTTCTGGTACATGGCGATGTCCGAGACCATCGAGGGCGGAGTCCGCTGCGTCGACGCCTTCGCGGCCACCCCCTTCCACGAGGACCTGAGGAAGTTCGACGTGCCCACCCTGATCGTCCACGGCGACGACGACCAGATCGTGCCGATCGACGCCACGGGCCGCAAGACCGTCGAGATCGTCGCGGACGCCGAACTCAAGGTCTACGAGGGCGGCAGCCACGGCATCGCCCTCGTGCCGGGCGACAAGGAGAAGTTCAACCGGGACCTGCTGGCGTTCCTCGGGAACTGACGCCCCGAAACCCCCACCCGGAGCGGTGAGATGAGCGATCCGACCACCACCGACGACAGCGGGACCCCCGTCGAGAGCGACCGGTACTCGCTCAGCGCCGGAGCGGACGGCCCCCTCCTCCAGGACAGCTATCTGATCGAGAAGACGGCCCAGTTCAACCGTGAGCGCATCGGTCAAGTACCACATCAAGAGCGACCAGGGCGTCGCGTGTCTCACCGACACCAACGCCGCCGCGCTGGCCGGTGAGGACGCCGACTTCCACCGGCGCGACCTGGCCGAGGCCATCGCCCGGGGCGAGGCGCCGTCGTGGTCGCTGTACGTGCAGGCGATCCCGTACGGGCCGGGCGGTCAGCGCCCGTCCAGCGTCAGCCTCGGCTTCGGCCCGTCGGTGCGACCCGTCGGCGGTCTGCGGCTGCCCGCGCGGTACGGCGCCGGCCACGGGGCGCCCGGACCGGTGTAGCCCTGTTCCGCGGCGGCGTGCAGCGTCCAGTGGGGGTCGTACAGGTGCGGGCGGGCCAGGGCGCACAGGTCGGCGCGGCCGGCCAGGATCAGCGAGTTCACGTCGTCCCACGAGGAGATCGCCCCGACCGCGATCACCGGGATGCCCGTCTCCGCGCGGATGCGGTCGGCGTACGGCGTCTGGTACGAGCGGCCGTACGCCGGCCGCTCGCCGGCGACGACCTGACCGGTGGAGACGTCGATCGCCGCCGCCCCGTGGTCGGCGAACGCGCGGGCGACCGCGACCGCGTCGGCCGCGGTCGTGCCGCCTTCGGCCCAGTCGGTGGCGGAGATCCGCACGGTCAGGGGGCGGTCGGCCGGCCACGCCGCGCGTACCGCGTCGAAGACCTCCAGCGGGTAGCGCAGCCGCCCGTCGAGGTCGCCGCCGTAGGCGTCGGTGCGGTGGTTCGTCAGCGGCGAGAGGAAGCCGGAGAGCAGATAGCCGTGCGCGCAGTGCAGCTCCAGGAGGTCGAATCCGGCGCGGGCGGCGCGCCGCGCGGCGGCGGCGAACTCCTCGCGGATCTCGTCCATGCCGGCCCGGTCCAGCGCGCGCGGCGTCTGGTTCAGGCCCGGGCGGTACGGCAGCGGGGAGGGGGCGACGACGGGCCAGTTGCCGTCCGTCAGCGGCTCGTCGATGCCCTCCCACATCAGCTTCGTGGACCCCTTGCGGCCGGAGTGGCCGAGCTGGACGCCGAGGGCGGTGCCGGGCGCGTGGGCGCGTACGAAGTCGACGACGCGGCGCCAGCCGGTCTCCTGCTCGTCCGACCACAGGCCGGTGCACCCGGGGGTGATACGGCCGCGGGGACTGACGCAGACCATCTCGGTCATCACCAGTCCCGCGCCGCCGAGGGCGCGGGCCCCGAGGTGGACGAGGTGGAAGTCGCCGGGCCGGCCGTCCTCGGCGACGTACATGTCCATCGGCGAGCAGACCACGCGGTTGCGCAGCGTGAGGCCGCCGAGGGTGAACGGGGTGAACATCGGCGGCGTGCCCTCCGGCACCCCCGCCTCGCGCTCGACGGCGGCGACGAAACCGGGGTCGCGCAGCCGCAGGTTGTCGTGGGTGATGCGGCGGCTGCGGGTCAGCAGGTCGAACGCGAACTGCCGCGGCGGGCGGGCCAGGTGGCGGGCCAGGTCCTCGAACCACTCGCGGCTGGCGTGCGCGGCGCGCTGCGTGGAGGCGACGACGGGCTTGCGTTCGGCCTCGTACGCGGCGAGCGCCGCCGGCACGTCCGGCTGTTCCCCGAGGCAGGCGGCGAGCGCGAGGGCGTCCTCGACGGCGAGTTTGGTGCCGGAACCGACGGAGAAGTGCGCGGTGTGGGCGGCGTCGCCGAGGAGGACGACGGCGCCGCCGCCGGGCGAAGGCCGGTGCCACCAGCGTTCGTTGACCACGGTGCGGAACGCCGTCCACTGCGAACGGTTGCCCGTCAGCGGCCGGCCGCCGAGCGCGTCGGCGAAGTACGCGGCGCACCGCTTGGCCGACTCCTCCTCGTCGCAGGCGTCGAGACCGGCACGCCGCCACACCTCCTCGCGCATCTCGACGATGACGGTGGAGGCACCCTCCGGCGCGTCGGCGTACGGGTAGCCGTGCACCTGCATGACGCCCGCGTCGGTCTCGACGATCTCGAAGCGGAAGGCGTCGAACGCGAACGGCGCGGACAGCCACACGTACCGACAGCGGTGCTCGGATATCCGGGGGCGGAAGACGCCGGCGTGCGCCTCGCGGACGGCGCTGTTCACGCCGTCGGCAGCGACGACGAGGTCGTGGCTGCGGGCGAGTTCGGCGGCGGGCGGGGCTTCGGCATGGAAGCGCAGGTCGACGCCGAGATCGCGGCAGCGCTGCTGCAGCACCGCGAGGAGCCGGCGGCGGCCGAGCGCCGCGAAGCCGTGCCCGCCGGAGCGCTGCACGGTGCCGCGGTGGACGATGTCGATGTCGTCCCAGCGCACGAACTCCCGCTGCAGCGCCGCGTAGACGACGGGATCGGCGTGCTCGATGCCGCCGAGGGTCTCGTCGGAGAGCACGACGCCGAAGCCGTACGTGCTGTCCGGGGCGTTGCGCTCGTAGACGGTGACCGCGCGGGCGGGGTCGAGCCGCTTGAGGAGCGCCGCGGCGTACAGCCCGCCGGGCCCGCCGCCGATGACCGCGGCCCGCACGGCGCTCAGCGCCCCTGCCACACCGGGGGCCGCTTGGCCGTGAACGCGGCGTGGAACTCGGCGTAATCGGCGCTGTTCATCAGCAGTGCCTGAGTCGCGGCGTCCATCTCGACCGCGGCTGCCAGCGGCATGTCCAGTTCGGCGGTGAGCAGCGCCTTGGTCTGCGCGTACGCGAGCGCGGGTCCGGCGGCGAGCCGGCGGGCCAGCGCCTGGGCGGCCTCGTCGGCGCCGCCTTCGTCGGCGAGTCCGCTGATGAGGCCGATGCGTTCGGCCTCGGTGGCAGGCACGGGGTCGCCGAGCATCAGCAGCCGGGTGGCGTGGCCGAGACCGACGACCCGGGGCAGCAGGTAGGCGGCGCCCATGTCGCCGCCGGAGAGGCCGACGCGGGTGAAGAGGAAGGCGAAGCGCGCGGAGGGATCGGCCACGCGGAAGTCGGCGGCGAGCGCGAGGACGGCACCGGCGCCGGCGGCGACCCCGTGGACGGCGGCGACGACCGGGAACGGGGCCTCGCGCAGGGCCCGTACGACCTGACCGGTCATGCGGTTGAAGTCCAGCAGCCGGCCGGTGTCCATGGCCAGGGTGGCACCGATGATCTCGTCCACGTCGCCGCCGGAGCAGAAGCCCCGGCCGGCGCCGGCGAGGACGAGCGCGCGGGTGCCGCCGGTGCGGGCCAGCTCGGCGATGAGGTCGCGGAGGTCGGCGTACGCCTCGAAGGTCAGCGCGTTGAGCTTCTCGGGGCGGTCGAGCGTGACGGTGACGACGCCGTCGTCGGAGGTCACCCGCAGGTGCTCCCACTGCTCGGTGCGGCCGGCGGATCCGGTGAACGGGCTCATCGTGCGCGGCCCCTGTCTGCAGACGGTGGCGGTGGCGGTAAGCCGAAGTTATCACTGATGCGTGACTGTCGTCACGACCGCGCGATACGTGCAGGGACGGACGGGTCCCGTGCCACGGATCCGGGGAACGGGCGTCAGCCCAGGGTGGCGACCATGAGCGCCTTGATGGTGTGCATCCGGTTCTCCGCCTCGTCGAAGACGACGGAGTGCTCCGACTCGAAGACCTCGTCGGTGACCTCCAGCGACGTCAGCCCGTGCCGTTCGTGGATCTCCCGGCCCACGACCGTGCCGAGGTCGTGGAAGGCGGGCAGGCAGTGCAGGAACTTCACGTCCGGGGTGCCGGTGGCGCGCAGCACGTCCGCCGTCACCGCGTACGGGCGCAGGGCCGCGATCCGCTCGTCCCACACCTCCTTGGGCTCCCCCATCGAGACCCACACGTCGGTGGCGACGAAGTCCGCGCCGGCCACCCCTTCGGCGACGTCGGCGGTGAGGGTGATCCGCGCGCCGGAGGCGGCGGCGAGCCGCCGGGCCCCGGCGACGACGGCCTCGCCGGGCCAGTACGCCTCGGGCGCGACGATGCGCACGTCCATGCCGAGCAGGGCGGCGGTGACGAGGTAGGAGTTGCCCATGTTGAAGCGGGCGTCGCCGAGGTAGGCGTAGGCGATCTCCTCGACCGGCCGGGGGCAGTGCTCGGTCATCGTGAGAACGTCGGCGAGCATCTGCGTGGGGTGCCACTCGTCGGTCAGGCCGTTGTAGACGGGCACGCCCGCGTAGGCGGCCATCTCCTCGACGGCCGCCTGGGCGGCGCCGCGGTACTGGATGGCGTCGTACATCCGCCCCAGCACCCGCGCGGTGTCCTTCACCGACTCCTTGTGCCCGAGCTGGGAGCCGGCCGGGTCCATGTACGTGGTCGAGGCGCCCTGGTCCGCCGCCGCGACCTCGAACGCGGCGCGCGTGCGGGTCGAGGTCTTCTCGAAGACCAGCGCCACGTTCCTCCCGGCCAGCCGGGGCCGCTCGGCGCCCTCCCGCTTCGCCGCCTTCAGCTCGGCGGCCAGCGAGAGGAGGTGGCGCAGCTCCTCGGCGGTGTGGTCCAGCTCCTTGACGAAGCTCCGGCCGGTGAGGTCTATCGCCATGGTCCCGCACTCCTGAGATTCTATGCGTGTGAACGCATCACTATACAGGCCGGCCTCCGGGCGCCCGTCCCCGGCTAGACCGGGCCGCGCTCGACGGGGCAGCTCATGCAGCGCGGTCCGCCGCGGCCCCGGCCCAGCTCGCTGCCGCGGATCTCGATCACCTCGATGCCCTGCTTGCGCAGGAACGTGTTGGTCGTCGAGTTCCGCTCGTAGGCCACCACCACCCCCGGCTCCACGGCCAGGACGTTGCAGCCGTCGTCCCACTGCTCTCGCTCCGCGGCGTGCACGTCCTGCGTCGCCGTCAGCACCCGGATCCCGTCGAGGCCCAGCGCGGCGGCGATGGCGTTGTGCATGTGCTCCGGCGGATGGTCGGTGACCTTCAGCTCGTCGCTGCCCGAGCCGGGCTCGATCGTGTACGAACGCAGCATGCCCAGGCCCGCGTACTGCGTGAAGGTGTCGCCGTCGATCATCGTCATCACGGTGTCCAGGTGCATGAACGCCCGCGCCTTCGGCATGTCCAGGGCGACGATCGTGCGCGCGGAACCCGCCGCGAACAGCCCGCGCGCCAGCAGCTCCACCGCCTGCGGGGTGGTGCGTTCGCTCATCCCGATGAGCACGGCGCCGTTGCCGATGACCAGGACGTCGCCGCCCTCGATGGTCGACGGGTAGTCCTCCTGGCCGCCGGACCAGACGTGGAACGCGCCGGACTGCGGGCCGGCGAAGAGCGGATGGTGCTTGTAGATCGCCTCGAAGTGGACGGTCTCACGCTGCCGGGCCGGCCAGCGCATCGCGTTGATCGACACCCCGTCGTAGACCCAGCAGGAGGTGTCACGGGTGAACAGGTGGTTGGGCAGCGGGCCGAGGAGGAAGTCGTCGGGGTCCATGACGTGGAAGCGCACCGACGCCGGCTCCGCGAACCCGGCCAGGTACTCCCGCTTGGTCATCCCGCCGACCAGCGCCTCCACGAGGGCGGCGGAGTCCAGGGCCTCGAACGTGGAGCGGAGCTTCTCGGTGGCGAGCGGCCCGTACTCCTTCTCGTCGAAGACCCGGTCGAGGACCATGGCCCGCGCCTCGGGGATCTCCAGGCTCTCGGCGAGCAGATCGCCGAAGAGGTGCACCTGCACGCCGCGGTCGCGCAGCACGTCGGCGAAGCCGTCGTGCTCCTCGCGGGCGCGGCGGACCCACAGCACGTCGTCGAAGAGGAGGGCGTCCTTGTTGCGGGGCGTGAGCCGCTTCAGCTCCATGTCCGGCCGGTGCAATATCACGCGGCGCAGGCGGCCGGCCTCGGAGTCGACGCGGAAAGAGGGCGCTGGCATGGGATCAGAGTGCCACGCGGGACGGCGCGGAGCAGCGATTTTGATCACGCCGGGGACGGGGATGCGGCGGGCCCGCGCCGGTCGGCGCGGGCCCGTCCGTCTCACAGCCGCGGGTCCACCGGCTCCGACTCCAGCGCCAGCACCGCGAACACCGCCTCGTGCACCCGCCACAGCGGCTCCCCCGCCGCCAGCCGGTCAAGCGCCTCCAGCCCGAGCGCGTACTCGCGCAGCGCCAGGGAGCGCTTGTGGCCCAGGTGGCGGTTGCGCAGCCGGGTCAGGTTCCCGGGGCGGGTGTACTCGGGGCCGTAGATGATGCGCAGGTACTCCCGGCCGCGGCACTTCACGCCCGGCTGTACGAGCCGGCCCTCCCCGTTGCGTACGAGCGCGCCGAGCGGCTTGACGACCATGCCCTCGCCGCCGGCCGCCGTCATCTCCTGCCACCAGCGCACGCCCGCCGCCACCGACTCCTCGTCGCCGGTGTCGACGTACAGCCGCCGGGTGCGCCGGAGCAGGCCGCTCACGTCGTGCTCCTCCAGCCGGTCGAGCAGGGCGAGCTGGCCGTCGTGCGGCTCGGTGGCCAGGTTCCGGCCCTCGGCGGCGAGGAGCTGGAAGGGGGCCAGGCGCACGCCGTCGAGACCGTCGACCGTCCAGCAGTAGCGGCGGTACGCGGCCGAGAACGCCTCGGCGTCGGCGGCCCGCTCGTGCTGGCGGGCCAGCAGGGCGGCGAGCGCGGCGGTCGGGTCGGCGTCGGCGTCCCGATGCGCCCCGGGCGCCGACCCGGCGCGGGCCAGGCGCGCCTGCGCCGTCTCCAGCGCCGCCAGCGCACCCGGGAAGACCGCCCGCGACGCCGCGCCGACGGCGGCGTACTGCTGCCGCAGAAGCCCGCCCGCCTTCAGCGACCAGGGCAGCAGCTCGGCGTCGAGCAGCAGCCAGTCCGTGGCCAGCTCCTCCCACAGCCCGGCCGCCGTCACCGCGTCGCGGACCCGGGAGAGCACCTGCTCGGTGCGCTCGTCGTCGGAGAAGAAGGGGCGGCCCGTGCGAGTGTGCAGCGCACCCGTCACGCCCGCGTCCGCGGGCAGGCCGAAGCGCTTCTCCGCCACGCCCGCGTGCCGGCACACCAGCGCCACGGCACGCGAGCCCATGTGCTTCTCCTCGCACACCACCCGCGCCACGCCGTCCGCCCGGTAGGCCGCGAACGCCTCCGCCGGGTGCTCCAGGTGCCCCTCCTCCGCCGAGGTGGCGGTGGGCGCCATCGTCGGCGGCAGGTAGAGCAGCAGCCGCGGGTCGACCGCGAAGCGGCTCATGACCTCCAGCGCCGCCGCCGCGTTCTCCTCCCGTACCGCCACGCGGCCGTGCTGTCCGGTCTCCACCACGCGGCGGCCGTGCACGTCGGCGAGGTCCAGCGGCCGGTCGCCGCCCGTGCCGTCCTGCGCCGTGCCGCTCCCGGCGGCCCCGGCGGCGAGCGGCTTGACCGGCTCGTACCAGACGCGCTCCGCGGGCACGTCGACGAGTTCGCGCTCGGGCCAGCGCAGCGCGGTCAGCCTGCCGCCGAAGACGCAGCCGGTGTCGAGGCAGAGGGTGTTGTTCGCCCACGTCGCCTCCGGCACCGGGGTGTGGCCGTAGACGACGGCGGCGCGACCGCGGTACTCCTCGGCCCAGGGGTAGCGCACCGGCAGCCCGTACTCGTCGGTCTCGCCCGTCGTGTCCCCGTAGAGCGCGAAGGAGCGCACCCGGCCGGAGGTGCGGCCGTGGTACTTCTCCGGCAGGCCGGCGTGGCTGACGACGAGCCGGCCGCCGTCGAGGACGTAGTGGCTGACGAGCCCGTCGACGAACGTCCGTACCCGGTCGCGGAATCCGGGCTCCGCCGCCTCCGCGCGCTCCAGTTGTTCGACGGTCTCGGCGAGGCCGTGGGTGAGCTTGACGTTGCGGCCGTGCAGGAAGCGGCCGAGCTTGTTCTCGTGGTTGCCGGGCACGCACAGCGCGCTGCCCGCGGCGACCATGCCCATGACGCGGCGCAGCACCCCGGGGCTGTCGGGGCCGCGGTCGACGAGGTCGCCGACGAAGACCGCGGTGCGGCCCGAGGGGTGCACCCCGTCCTCGTACCCGAGGCGCATCAGCAGCGTCTCCAGCTCGCTCGCGCAGCCGTGGACGTCGCCGATGAGGTCGAACGGGCCGGTGAGGTGGGCCAGATCGTTGTACCGCCGCTCCAGCACGACCTCGGCGGCGTCGACTTCGCCGGTGCCGCGGAGGTGGTGCACGGTGCGGAAGCCCTCGCGCTGCAGCCCGCGCAGACCGCGGCGCAGCTCGCGGCGCTGCCGGGGGATGACGTGGGCGCCCATGCCGGCGCGGTCGGGGCGGTCGGCGTTGCGCTCGCGGCAGACGCTCTCCGGGACGTCGAGGACGATGGCGACGGGCAGCACGTCGTGCTCGCGCGCCAGCCGGACGAGCTGGCGACGGGCCTCCGGCTGGACGCTGGTGGCGTCGACGACGGTGAGCCGGCCGGCGGCGAGACGCTTGCCGGCGACGTAGTGCAGGACGTCGAAGGCGTCGCCGGAGGCCGACTGGTCGTTCTCGTCGTCGGCGACCAGACCGCGGCAGAAGTCGGAGGAGAGGACCTCGGTGGGCTTGAAGTGGCGGCGGGCGAAGGTGGACTTGCCGGAGCCGGTGGTGCCGATGAGCACGACGAGGGAGAGGTCCGGGACGCCGAGGCGGCGGGGTGCGCTGTGCGGTGCCGGGGTGTCGCTCATGACGCCTCCTTCGGGGTGTCGGTGGTGCTCGTGGCGGTGCCGCCGGCTGTGCCGGTGCCGCCGGCGTCGGCGGTGGAGAGGGCGTCGGCGGTGCCCGTGCGCGTGAAGACCGCGAGCTGGGTGGGCGGCCCGACCTCGGGGTCGTCCGGTCCCACCCCCTGGTACGCCACCGCGTAGCCGAACCGCGCCGCGACCGGCCCGGCCCAGGCGCGGAACTCCTCCCGGGTCCACTCGAAGCGGTGGTCCGCGTGCCGGACGTGGCCGGCGGGCAGCGACTCCCAGCGCACGTTGTACTCGGAGTTGGGGGTCGTCACGACCACCGTCCCGGGGCGCGCGGAGCCGAAGACGGCGTACTCCAGGGCGGGCAGCCGCGGCGGATCGACGTGCTCGACGACCTCGCTCAGCACGGCGGCGTCGTAGCCCGCGAGCCGGCGGTCGGTGTACGTCAGCGCGCTCTGCAGCAGCGACACCCGCGCGGACTGCCGCTCGCCCATGCGCTCCAGCCGCAGCCGGCGGGCGGCGGCCGCCAGGGCGCGTACGGACACGTCGACGCCGACGATCTCGGTGAACCGCGGGTCGTTCAGCAGCTCCTTGACCAACTGGCCCTGGCCGCAGCCGAGGTCGAGTACCCGGGCCGCACCGGCGGCGCGCAGCGCCTCGGCGATGGCGGCACGGCGCTGCACCGCGAGCGGCACCGGCTTCTCCTCGGTGTCGGTGGACTCGTCGACGGCGTTGTCCAGCTCCTCCGGATCGGCGTCGTCGGACTCGGCGAGGCGGGCCAGCTCCAGCCGCTCCAGCGCCTCGCGCGCCAGCGACCAGCGGCGGGAGAGATAGCGGCCGGTGATGAGCCGCTGCTCGGGGTGGTCCTCCAGCCAGCCCTCGCCGGCGCGCAGCAGCTTGTCGACCTCGTCGGGGGCGACGCCGTAGTGCTTGGCGTCGTCGAGCACCGGCAGCAGCACGTACAGGTGGCGCAGCGCGTCGGCGAGGCGCACCTCGCCGTCGAGGGTGAGCGACACGTACCGCGAGTCGCCCCAGTCGGGGAAGGCGGGGTCCAGCGGTACGACGTCGGCGGTGACCTGCCAGCCCATGGGCGCGAAGAGGCGGGTGACGAGTTCGGGGCCGCCGCGGGCGGCGACGGCGGGGACCTCGATGCGCAGCGGCATGGGCTGCGCGGCGCGCTCGGGGTGGGTGCGGCTGGAGCCGGTCATGGCGGTGCGGAAGACGCGGCTGAGTGCGACGGCGAGGAGCGAGGACGCGGCGTAGGGGCGGTCGTTGACGTACTGCGCGAGGGCGGTGTCGGAGCCCTTGCCCTTGCCGCCCCTGCCCTTTGCGGCGCGCACCAGCCCGACGGGGTCCACCTCGAGGAGCAGCGCGGCCGTGCAGCGGTCGGCGGTCGCCTCGGGGTAGAAGACGTGGGCCGTGCCGCGGGAGGTGGCGAACTCCTGCGCCTTGTCGGGGTGCTTGTGCAGGAGGAAGCCGAGGTCGGTGGCGGGCGCGGCGTCGGTGCCGGTCGCGGTGATGGTCAGGAACACGCGAGCGAGTATGTCGTGCGGGGTGGGGGGCGGGCCATCGGGTTTCGGCGAGCGGGGGGTGGAGAGAACGGGGCTCCCGGCGGAGAGCGGCGATCGGGTGCGAAAGCGGTGCTCACGCGGATGAGCGGACGTCGCCCGTCGTCCCACCGCCGTGCAGTTCCCTCGCCAGGGCGGCGATGCCGTCCGGGCCCACGCGGCAGCAGCCGCCGAGGACCGCGGCGCCGGCGCGGTGCCAGGAGGTGGCCGCCGCCGGGTCGAACGTGCCCGGCCCGCGCCAGGCTCGGGCCCCGGCGTTCCAGCCCTCGCCGCTGTTCGGGTACGCCACCACCGGCTTGCCCGTGACACGCGCCGCCGTCTCCACCGCGTACGCGACGTCCTGTGGCGCGCAGCAGTTGACGCCCACCGCCGCCACCCGCTCGTCGTCGGCCGCGAGCCCGAAGGCGTCGGCCAGCGGCTCCCCCGCCCGGGTCGCCCCGCCCGCGACCGTGTAGGTCAGCCACACCGGCACGCCCAGACCCGCCGCCGCCCGCAGCAGCGCCGTCGCTTCCGTCATCCCCGGCACCGTCTCCAGCGCCAGCACGTCCGGCTCCGCCGCGGCCAGCACCTCCAGCCGGGGCCGGTGGAAGCGGGTCAGCTCCGCGACGCCCACCCCGTCCCCGTACCGGCCGTGGTACTCCGAGCCGTCCGCCAGCATCGCCCCGTACGGGCCCGCCGACGCCGCGACCCACACCGGCCGCGGCGCCTCGTCCGCCGCCCGCCGGGCCAGGGTCACGCTGCTCGTCAGCAGCCGGGCGGCCTCCCCGCGGCCGATGCCCCGGCGCGCGAACCCCTCGAACGTCGCCTGGTAGCTCGCCGTCAGCAGCACGTCGGCCCCGGCCCGTACGTAGGCGGCGTGCGCGGCCTCGATCTGCCCCGGGTCCTCCGCGAGCACCCGGGCCGACCACAGCGCGTCGCGGAGGTCGCAGCCCTGTGCTTCGAGCTGGTTCGACAGGCCCCCGTCGAGGACCAGCGGCGGGCCGCCGCCCGCGGCCTGCGCGACCGCCTCGGCGAAGGGCACGCCGGGCCTCAACGCCCCTCCCCCGCGCCGGATCCCGCCTCCGGCTCCGGCTTCGTTCCGGCCCCGTTCGCCTGCGGTGCGGGGAAGCGCTGCTCGTTGCGTTCGATCTTCGCCGCCAGCGCGGCCAGCGGGTCCACCCCCACCACCGAGCAGAACTGCAGCAGGTACGCCAGCACGTCCGCGACCTCGTCCGTCACCCGGTGCGCCGCGTCCCGGTCCGCCATGATCCGCGCGGACTCCTCCGGCGTCAGCCACTGGAAGATCTCCACCAGCTCCGCGGCCTCCACGCTCAGCGCCGCGGCCAGGTTCTTGGGGGTGTGGTACTGCTCCCAGTCCCGGGCCGCGGCGAACGCCACGAGCCGCTTCTGCAGAGCCTGCACGTCGTCCGTCATGCGCCCCTGTCTACCACCCGGGCTCAGGACACCCAGCGACGGAAACCCGACTCCGCGTCGACCGTGTTGCCCGTGATCGTCGCCGCGTCGTCGCTCAGGAGCAGCCGCACCACGGCCGCGGCCTCGTCGGGGGTGTTCCACGTGCCGCGCGGCAGCGCCCGCCCCACCTGGGCGGCCAGTTCCCCGCCCGCCCAGCCGGTGTCCGTGGGCCCTGGGTTGACGCAGTTCACGGTGATGCCGTGGTCGACGAGGCTGTCGGAGAGCGTCAGCGTCATCTGCTGGAGCGCTCCCTTCGTCGCGGCGTACGGGATCTCCTGGCTCATCGGCGCCAGATGCTGGCCGGAGGTGAACAGCACGACCCGGCCGCCGCCGCGCGCCTTCCCCTCCGCCGCGTCGTACTGCGCCGCATACGCCTGCACCAGCAGCAGCGTGGCCCGGACGTTCACCGCCCAGCACAGGTCCAGCTCGGCGGCCGTCAGCTTCTCCAGGCCGTAGGCGGAGCTGCGGGCGTGGTTGACGATGAGCGTGTCCACCATGCCGTGCCGTGCCCCCGCCGCGGCCAGCAGCGCGGCGGGGGCAGCGGGGTCGGCGAGGTCGGCGTGCGCGTAGGCGAACCGGTCGTCCTCGCCGCCGAGCGCGGCGATGACCGCTGCGGTGCCGCCGCGGTCGGCGCCCCAGGGCATCTCGTCGTCGTGCGGCGTCCAGCCCTGCGCGAACACGCGCGCGCCGCCGGCCAGCAGCCGGCGGGCGAGGGCGAACCCGATTCCCCGTTCCCGGCTCACGCCGGTGACCAGTGCGGTCCGGCCGTCGAGGGGCATGTGCACTCCGTTTCGCCGTCGTTCGTCCGTCCTTGCCTCCGGCCGCCGCGTCAGCCGCCGGCATGCACGCCCTCGTGCCGCGCCGCGGGCACCGCGGGTGCCGACCGCCCACTGTGAGAGGGCGGGCCCGCCGCCCGCAACGCAATTGCGCCTGCGGCCCGGTGACCGGCGGTCACCGGAACCCGGCAGCCGTCGGCGCCTCGGGCCCGCCCGGTTCCTCACCCCGCCGTCGCCGCTCCCTTCTGCCGCAACGGCGGCCGGTGCGGCAACGCGCGTGCCGTCGCGCACTCCGCGTCCGCCAGCGACGCGTCGCCCACGGAGCCCACCACCCGGATGTGCCCGCGCTCGCCCATCCGCCCGCAGAGCGCCACCAGTTCCTTCGCCTGCCGCGCGTCCAGGCACCGGTCGAGCCCGTCCGCCAGCACCGTCAGCACCTGGCGCGCCGGCAGCACCTCCGAGGCCGGGTCCACCGCCAGCACTCCCGGACCGGTGAGCAGCACCAGCGCCAGCGCGAGGTAGCGCAACTCCCCGTCGCCCAGGGTCTCGACCGGCGTGCCGCGCTGCCCCGGTTCGCGCAGCAGCACGGCCCGTACCAGCCCGTCCCCGTACTGCTCCGTCGTCAGGTCGTGCACCGGGCCGGCGCAGCCGCCCCGCAGGGCGTCCAGCAGGGCCGCGTGCCGGGTGCCGCATTCGTCGCGGACGCGACGCAGGACCGCCGGGAGGTTGCGGCAGTCGGGGGCGAGCTCTTCGCCGCCGATCGGCACGGCCGTGGCGGCGCGCATGAGCGCGGGGTGCGGGTCGCAGGGGTAGACGGAACGCAGGGCGAGGACGGCCTGTTCCGCGGCGGCGAGCACGAGCCGTTCGCCGTCCGTGCGCCCGCCGACGCGCAGCGGCAGGAGGGCGGTGCCGAGCCGGTCGTCGGGCAGCGGGGCGCGGGTGACGGGGGCGGGGCCCGCGGTGTGCCAGGACGCCTGGACGCGATCGCGCCGGGGGTCGCGCAGGGCGGTGGCCAGGAGGGTGCGGCCGGCTCCGGTGAGCCGTTCGCCGACGATGCGCAGTTCGGGTTCCGCCTGTACGGCGACGTCGAGCCGGACGTCGCCGAGAGGGCCGCGGACCGTGCAGCCGAGGCGGACACCGCGGCGGCCGGCGGCGTCGGGTTCGGCCTTGTGCGGTACGCAGGCCGCGGCGCCCCCGGGCACCGGCGCGAAGGCTTCTTCCAGGGTGGCTCCGGCGCCGAGTCTGGCCAGGACGCCGCACGCTTCGAGCGCCGCGGTCTTGCCGCTGCCGCTGCCGCCGGTGAGCAGGGTGAGGGGGTCGAGGCCGAGCCGGGTGCCGCGGTGCGCTTTGAAGGCGGACAGGCGCAGTTCGCCGAGAGCGGCGCGGTCGGCGCGGGGATGGCGCGCGCCGAGGGTCGTGCGCGGGCTGTCGCGCTGCGGGTCGTGCAGGACGTCGCGCGGGGTCCAGGGAGGGTGCCCGGTGTGGGAGGTCATGTCGGGGGACGCTATTGAGCCCGTCGGCAGCCGAACCGTTCCGTCGGCGCGACCTTCGCCCGAACGGGCGAGTCCCCGCGGATCTGCGGGGACTCGCGGGCCGGGCGCGGTAAGGCGGTCTCCCGCCGCGTGCGGTGTGCCGTCAGCGGCTGGCGACCGGTTCGACCTCCGTGCCGACGGGAGCGAGCAGGAAGACGTTGCGGTCGACGCGGTGCATGCTGCTCTGGATGCCGAAGGTCACGCCGCTGGCGAAGTCCAGGATGCGCTTGGCCACGTCGATCTCGGCGCCGGTGAGGTCGAGCAGGACGGGGACTTGCGCTATCAGGTACTCGGCCACGCGCCGCGCGTCGGCGAAGACCTGGCAGCGGATGACGACGAACTGCCGCTGGTCGGCGTCGGCTTCCGGGTCGTCGAGGGCTTCGTGCCCGGTCCAGGAGGGCCATTCGTTGCCGCGCAAGGGCACGACTTCGGCGAGCCCCTGCCACTGCTCGTCGGTGACGTCATGTCCGGTCAACGTGCCCTCCTCGCAGTTCCGTGTGCTCCCGATGCGGCCATCGCGCGATTCTATCGATGGGCCGAACAGGTGACCGCGCAGGGACACACGGGAATCCGGGTTTTTCCCTTCCGGCCGCTCCAAGGTTTCCCTGGGCAGGACTCAAGGAAATCCGAGGATTGACTGGGGTGTTGCCCGCGGCGGACGATCGGGCGGGATCCCAGGCGGCAACCCGGCCGGGCCCGTACGCCGTGCGGCCGACGGGCGCACGTGTCCCGGCCGGGTGCCGACCGCGTACGGCCCCGGCCGCCGGTGCGGTGCGTCAGCCGTCGAGGAGGTGCCGCCCGCGGGCGGTGAGGCGGTGGACGACGTGGGGGCCGCATCGCTCGCTTTCGGCGAGGCCCGCGCGGCGCAGGACGGTGAGGTGGCCGCTGACGGAGGAGGCCGGCATGCCGAGGCGGGCGGCGATGCCGCCGGTGGTGGCGGGCGCGGTGGTGGGGGTGAGTGCGGCCAGGACGCGGGCGCGGCTGGCGCCGAGGAGCGCCGCGAGTGCCGTGTCGCGGCGGTGGGCGGGGTGGGTGGTGCCGGGCCGGCCGGGGTGGTGGCGGACCGGGTGGACGACGACGGGCGGCAGTCCGTGGTCGGCGATGGCCACGGGTGTGGTGTGGCAGAAGTACGAGGGGATGAGGCGGATGCCGCGGCCGTGCAGATGGAGCGTGGAGTCGACGGGATAGGGGGCGCTGAGCACGGGATCGGTCCAGGTGAAGGGTTCGAGGGTGGCCAGGACGGCGGGCAGGCCGGCTTCGAGCGCTTCGAGCCGGCGGGCGCGGTCGGCGGCGACGGTGGCTTCTATCTCGCTCCAGTCGGGGGCGATGAGGCGGTTGTAGACGTGCTGGAGGGCGTCGGCGAGATCGCCGAGTACGGTGCGGTCGCCGGCGGCGAGGCGGCGGGTCCACGGCGGCAGGGGGCGGTGGCGGGCGGCGCGGCGGACCTCGCGGGCGAGGCGGGTGGCGGGGGTGGCGCGCAGGGTGCGCAGACCGGCGGTGATGCCTTCCTCGGATTCGACGGGGGTGAGGAAGTCGGGGAAGTAGGGGGCGTCGGCGGGGGCGATCCCGTTGAGGAGGCCGCAGGTGCGGCGCAGGTCGCGGTGGCGCAGGCGGAGGCGGGCGCGGCGGTGGAAGGGACGCAGCCGGGCGGGCAGGAGGGGCGCGGGGGTGTAGGCGACGTGCAGCCCGAGGATCGCCTCCCAGATCGGGTCGGCGGTGCGGGCGAGCTGGACGTGGCGGAAGTCCCGGTCGTTGAAGTGGACATGAAGCGTTCCGGCCATACCCGAGGGTAACCACGTGCGGCCTGCGCTGTCTTGAGTGCGGGCGGCACCGTTCCCTCCCGGTCCACGTCGGGTTTTCGACCGTGGCGGAAAACCCGGGCGGCACGGCGGTGAGGGGCTGCCTACGATGCGTCGCCGCACGGCCAGCACCTTCGCGAGCCCCACCAGACCACGGGAAGGAGCCAGATGCGGCGCACACCAACACCCCGCCGGTGGCGCAGGGTTGCGCTCACCGGCGCGATCTGCGCGGCCGCCGTCGCGCACCCGGCGTATGCCGGGGCGGCCGGCGGCACTGCGGAGGCCGGGGGCCCCGCGCCGCCCGCCACCTGGCGGGCCGACCTCTCGGACATCGGCGCGGACGACGTCAACGTCCGCTACGTACAGGGCGATCTGCGACTGCGCTCGCAGACCGCCGCACCCGCCTCCCTGCAGGCCGTCCCCGGCGAGGGCTCCCAGGTCCTCGCCCCGGAGCGGCTGGAGCGTCCCGTCAACCGGGTACGTGCCGGGCTCGACGCCCGCGTCCCGGCGGGCGCGGAGGTCGCGGTCGACATCCGCGGCCGGGCGCCGGACGGCGGCTGGACGGAGTGGCTGCCGGCGGGCGAGGGCGCGGACGAGGCGGCCCGGCTGCCCTTCGCGGTCACCGAGGTTCAGGCCCGGCTGACACTGCGCGCCGGCAGCGGCGGCACGCCGGCGGTCGAGGCACTCCGGCTGCGGGCCGGCACCGACGCGGCCCCGCGTCCCCGGGCCGCCGCCGCGCCGCTGACGTACCGGCTGTTCGCCACCCGCGAGGGCCTGGTGGGCGGCACGACCGCCAACGGCCACGTCATCGTGCCCAACGACCACTTCGTGGCCCTGCCGTCGCGGCGCGGGCTGTCCCCGAAGGGCAGCGCCGAGTACTCGGTGCAGGTCTGCGGTCCGGTGCGCTGCGAGACGGCGCCGGTGTGGGACGTGGGCCCGTGGAACACCAAGGACGACTACTGGAGTCCGCCGGATGTGCGCGAGTCGTGGCGGGATCTGCCGCAAGGCATGCCGGAGGCGCAGGCGGCGTACCAGAACGGCTACAACGGCGGGCGCGACGAGTTCGGCCGCCAGGTCGCCAACCCCGCCGGCATCGACCTGGCCGACGGCACGTTCTACAACGTCGGTCTGAACGACAACGGCTGGGTCGACGTGACGTTCCTGTGGACCGGCGGCGAGACCGGCACGCGGTTCCCCACCTGGGGCACCGACGTGCGGGTACGCCAGGAGCCGAACACCTCCTCCGCGGTGCTGACCTCCCTGCCCGGACCGACGCAGGTGCGGGTGGAGTGCCAGAAGCGCGGCGAGGAGATCACGTACGAGGGTTACACCAACGACGCCTGGGCCTATCTGCCCGACTACGGCGGCTTCATCTCCAACATCTTCATCGACGTCGCCGACGCCTGGCTGCCGGGCGTCCCCGAGTGCTGAACGCGCCACCCCCCACCCCTGGACCCCCACCGAAGGAGGCGATCCGATGCCTCGCAGCCCCCTCCACTCCCCCGCCCCCGCCCGCCGCCCGGCGCGGCGGGCCGCGGCCGCCGTCGTCGCGGCGCTGCTGGCACTGCTGGGACTGACCGCGGCGGTGCCCGCACAGGCCGACACGGGCCCCGAGCTGGCGCCGAACTTCAAGGCGCCGTTCCCGTGCGGCCAGCAGTGGACGTACAGCCATCACAGCGCCGAGGTGCGCCGCGCGCTGGACTTCATCCGCTCCGACGGCGGGACCACCGCGGGCACGCCGCAGGTCGCGTCGGCGGCGGGCACCGCGACCCGGCACAGCCAGCCGAGCGGCGCGGGCAACTACATCGTCATCGACCACGGCGGCGGCTGGACGACCTACTACTTCCACCTGGCGTCGTTCTCCGTGGCCAACGGCCAGTCGGTCGCGCAGGGCCAGCAGATCGGCATCACGGGCAGCACCGGCAACTCCTCCGGCGCGCACATCCACTACGAGCAACTGCTCAACGGCGTCGGCCAGGACATCCGCATCAACGGCTCGGCGCTGCCGTATCCGGGCTCGTACGGCCAGTACCACCTGCGCAGCGACAACTGCGGCAACACCAACTTCACCACCTGGGGCAGCGGCGTGAACGTCCGCGCGGACGCGTACCTCAGCTCCCCGGTGGTGACGACCCTCTCGGGCCCGACGGGCGTGTTCGTCGAGTGCCAGAAGCAGGGCGACGTGGTCAACGCCGAGGGCTACACGAACGACTGGTGGAGCCGGCTGCGCGACCAGCGCGGATTCATCTCCAACATCTATATCGCCCATCCGGACGCGAAGCTCCCGGGCGTGCCCGTCTGCTGAGCCCCCTTCGGTCCCGCAGGGGCCGGCGTCCCGCGCCGGCTCCTGCGCCGGTCCGGGCCGGGGGCCGATCCGGGGCCCGATCCGGGGGCCGATCCGGGTGCGAGCCGGGTGCGACCCGGGTGCGAGCCGGATCCTGAGGCCCTCCCCGCGCCGAGATCCCGGGCCGGGCCGGCCTCACCGGGGCGGCGCCCCGTCGCCCTCCCGGTCCGGGCCCTCGCCCTCGCGGCGCCGTCTCAGGGCCATGCCCGCCAGCGCGATCGCGACGGGCGCGAAGGCCACCGCGGCGAAGACCCCCGCCAAGACCCCGCCGGGGACGTCCGGGAAGGCACCGGCGTTGCCCGTGGCCAGAAAGACGACGGCCACCACCAGGAAGCAGCCGACCAGCACGCGGACCGCGGTCAGGCTGAAGCCCATGGCCTCGACGAGGGCGCTCTCCCTGCGCTCGGCGGCGTCGACCGTCGCCCGTGCGGCGGCGGTCACCTCCGGCCGCGGCGTCCACTCCTCGCCGCGCCGGCGCTCCCAGACCTCGCGGATCACCTGCACCTCCCGGTGCGCGACCAGGCCACGGGAGTCGATGACGTCGGGCAACATCAGCCGGCGGCCGTCACGGTGGTAGACGACGGCGCCCATGACGGGGCGCTTGCGCTGCGCCGACACGGGCGCGTTGTGCTCCACTTCGACGGCGATCACGTCGGGCCAGAGCAGTCGCCTGGTGCGCAGCCAGCGGATCGTGATGCCGGCGTCGTCGACGATCGTCACCCCGCGCACGACGCAGAACGTGAGCAGGAACAGGCCCAGCGCGGCGGCGCAGAACGGGATCGCGACGGCGGCGGGCGCGTCCGCCCCGATGACGAGCAGCAGCCCGAAGAAGACGAAGAGGGCGCCGAAGAGGGCGCACAGCAGGGCGAGGAAGACCGTCGCCGCGAGACTCCCGCGGTACGTGCGCGTCCGCTCACCGTCACCGCTCGCACCCGCCATCGCGTACTCCGTCCCGTACCGTCCCGGACTCCACGGCGCCCGCGCAGCCGCTGCGGGCGGACCGACAGTAGAGGGTAGAGGCAGCGCCCGGGGAGGGCACCCCGGGCACGGTGGCGCGGGCCGGGGACGCGTGGCTTGCGGCGCGACGCGGGGGCGAGGGCGGGGGCGGCGGGCGGCTTAGGGCCGCGGCACAGGCGGTGGCTTACGGCACGCGGCTGAGGACACGCGGCTTACGGCTTACCGCGGGCGGCGCGGCCGTAGCGGGAGGCGAGCGCGCGGTACGCCTCCTTCGGCTCCCAGTGCCAGGGCGACTCCGGGTCGCCGGGGGTGTCCTGGACCGGCTTGACGATGGCGTAGCTGACGGTGTCGAGGTCGTGCACCGGGTCGCCCGGCCAGTGCCAGGACCCGGGGGTGACGAACTCGGAGATCGACAGCGGCTTGCCGAAGCGCCGGTACGTGCGCAGGTCGCGGCGGTAGCCGGCGGGGCGCTCGTGGTAGCCGTAGTAGTCGATGCCGACGATGTCGAAGAGGGTCCAGTCGACCTCGTCGTGCTCGGCGGCGGCGTAGCTCAGTTCGCCCCGGAAGACGGACCTGCCGACCGCCGCGGCGCGGGCGGTGAACTCGTCCAGCTTGCGCTGCATGTCGACGGGGTCGTAGGTGCCGTTCTGCAGGTTCTCGATCCGCTCCAGCACGTCGGCGCCGGGGACGATGCCGGGCACGAAGAGCCAGAACTCGCAGCCCACGCTCAGCTCCACCCCGGCGCCCTGGCGGCGCAGTTCCTCCGCGTGCCGGCCGACCTCGGCGAGGTGGTCGAGGATCTCGCGCGGCGGACGGTCGCCGAGGGTGGTTCGGCGCGTACGTACAGGCCGCGTTCGGCGGCCTCCTCCGCGGTGGCGGTCAGGCGGGCGACACCGTCGCCGGTGACCTTCACGGCGTTGGCGTGCAGCTCGTCGCGGACGGCACGGATGTCGCGGCGCATCCGGGCGGCGCTCCACCTGGTCGCCGGAGTCTCCCCGGCGCCGATGGTGTAGCAGACGCTGCGGTACCGCACCCCGGCCCCCCGCCGGGCGCCCCGCCCGTACGGGCCCCCGCCGCGGGCCTCGCCTCCCCCGGCCCCGCCGCCGCGCCGCTCCCGGCGACGGCGGTCCCGGCCACGGCGGCGGCCCCGAGTCCCGCCATCCCGGCGAGGAACCGCTTCCGGCTCAACCCCCGTACGTGCACGTCCTGTTCCCGCACCCGCGCCTCCCGTGGGACTCCCTGCACCGGCCCGGCCGGGCCGCTCCCCGCACATTAACGGAGTACGTGCTCTAGTTATGGAATCCGCCGCCCGCCGGGACGCGGACGGCCCGGGACGCGGAGAGCCCGGGGACGCGGACGGACGGCCCCGGGCTCGCGGCCCGGAGTGCGCCGCCCGCCCGCGTCCCGCGCCGGCGCCCGCGCCCGTCGTGGAGGCGCGGCGAGGGGGTCACTTGCGGACGAGATCCAGTTGCAGGTAGTCCAGGTTGAAGTTCTGGTAGGCGTCCTCGTCCATGCGCACCACCAGCTCGTGGGCGCCCTTGGACAGGTGCAGCCGCTGCAGCGGCTGCCGCGTGAACGCCTCGTGGTGCGTGGTGTTGACGATGCCGACCGGGGCGGCGGCCGTGCCGTCCCATTCGAGCGTCACGGTTCCCGCGGGCGAGTAGGGGGAGGAGACCCGTCCCGAGACGTCGTAGACACCGGACTTGGGCACGGTCACGTCGTACTTCAGCCACTCGCCCGCGCGAATCCAGTTGACCGCGATGGCGCCCTCCAGATCGCAGATGTCGACGCCCTCGTCGGGACGGGCGACGGTGCAGCGGTTCGGGTCGAGGTCGTGGTAGCCGACGCCCTCGCCGCCGGGGGCGTAGTCCTCGGCCTGCACGCGGACGGTGCGGTGGCCGGGCTGCCGGTCGTAGCGGTCGAGGTCGCCGCCGTCGCGCCAGTAGTCGAGCGCCTCGACGTTGTCCGTCTGGATCATGCTCGCGGTGTAGTCCTCCACCACCGTCCGCCAGCCGAGGCGCTCGTCGCGCAGGGACGCCTCGTCGGTGTAGCCGACGGCCAGCCCTTTCCACATCGTGTTGATCCACACGCGGCTGTGCTCGCGGACCGCCGCCAGGCTCGCTGGCTGCACCTGGGCGTCGGCGGGGTCGTCGAAGACGATCTCGTACGCCACCGGCTGGCGCCCCGGGAACGTACCCACCGCGTCGGCGTTGCCGTCGTCGAGGATGTGCATGTAAAGGATCTCGGGATCCCGGGCCATGAACTCCGCGGCCTCCGCGACCGTCGGACTGCCCTTGAACAGGGCGTGGTCGACGGTCTCTGTTTGGCGCAGCACCTCGTACATCTGCTCGCGCACGGGCCACCCCTTGTCGAGGTTGACCATCGCGCGGCCCTTGACCGCGCCCATCGCCTCCTCGAAGGTCGGCACGGTGTGGTCGGTCAGCGGCGCCTGGGCGCCGCCGAGGCCCTGCTTGAGCCGGAGGGACTTGATCTGCGCGAGGGTCAGGTCCGCGACCTTGCCGGTGCCGTCGGTGGTGCGGTCCACGGTCTCGTCGTGCATGAGGACCAGGTGGCCGTCGCGCGTGGGGCGTACGTCGATCTCCACCACCTCGGCGCCGTCCGCGATCGCGTGCCGGATCCCGTCCAGCGAGTTCTCCGGGGCGTCCCGCCACTGCCCGCGGTGAGCCGCGATCATCAGCGGCGCGTCGGAGCCGTGGCGCAGGAGCCGGTCGTGGATCCGGTCGAGGTCGGTGGGCGGGGCCGCCGCGGCGGGGCCGGCGGCCAGCGGGGCGGCGACGGCAACGGCGATCGCCGCTGCGGCGGCGAGGACGGGTCGCATGGGTCTCTTCATCATGGCGACCAGTTTCGGCCCGGTGGGCGGCGACGGGGAGAACTCCACCGGCGATCTTTTTGAACAGTCGGTTCTCAGGCAGAGGTTCGGGGATGCGTCAAGCGGTCGGTACGGGGCTTTTGGGGCGTCGGGGCGGGGGGAACGGGGCGAGCGGGGCGGACCGGGGAGTGGGTGAGGGCGAGGCGGGCGGGGCGGAGGGGTGCGGGGGTTCGCGGCGGGGGACGGCGGCTCGCCGAGCGGACCGGGGGCGGAGGTACGCGGCAGGAGACGGCGGCTCGCCAAACAGACCGGGGCGCGAAAGTACGCGGCAGGAGACGGCGGCTCGCCAAACAGACCGGGGCGCGAAAGTACGCGCCGGGACGGGCGTTCGTGCGTGGGGCGGGCCCGTATCGGTGGGTTGCGTGTCGTGGGCGTCGTTGTTCGCGCCGAACCGGACGTCCCCTCACACCCACCCAAGGGTATGCGCCCGCAGTGACAGTGACCCCGGACCACCGGCGCCGACGGCTGGCCGGCGAGGTGCGTGGAGCGGGTCCGGGGGTACGCGCCGGGACGGGCGTTGGTGCGTGAGGTGGGCCGGTGCGCTGGGGTGCCCGTGTCGTGGTGGGGCCCGTCCGTGACAGGGGCGAACCCCGATGGCCGTCCCCACACCGGGGTCGACGGTCGTCCGTGAAGGAGGCGCGGGTCCGGGGGCGCGGCGAAGGGATAAGCCGTGTCGTGAGGGCTCCCCCCGGGCCACCCCACTCTTGCATTGTCGGGCCTGCGTCCGGCGTCAAGGGCGCCCCCTCCGCTTCGCTCCAGGGGCGTCGCTGCGCGATGGGGCTTCGCCCCACCCTTGACCCCGGACTCCGGCCCGTGACAGACCGGCAGCTAAGGGTGGCCCAGGGGGAGCGGGCACCCGTTGACTGGCGCTACGGATGCAGAGCCCGGACGACGGGGGCCGGAGCACCGGTGTCGGGCCCGCCCCGAGCGCGGGCGCCCCGGCAGACGAGGGCCGGACCACGGAGTTGGGCCCGCCCCGAGCGCGGGCGCCCCGGCAGACGAGGGCCGGGACACCGGCGCCGGGCCCGCTCCGGTCGCGGAAGCCCTCAGCGGGCGGGGGCGAAGCCCCGGAGCTGGGCCTGTCCGGGTCGCGGGTGGCCGGCGGACGGAGGGCCGGATGCCGGCTTCGGGGTGCCCCGGTCGCGGGCGCGCTGGCGGCCGGAGGCCAGGCGCCGGTGCCGGAAGGCCGAGGGCCGATGCCGGGTCCGCTTCTGTCGCTGGGATGCGGGGGCCGGGGCACCCGAGATGAGCCCGTCCCGGACGCCGATGCGCCCGGCAGCGGAGGGCGGTCGCCCTGTGCTGGGCAGGGGTTTCGCGTTGGGCGTCGGGTCTGCGGGGCGGGGGTGCGCGTGGGTGGGCAAAAGTCCGGGCGCGTGGGCGTTTCAGGTCGGTTGAGGGCGTGGGTTACCGCGAGTTCGTCCCGGTGAGGTGCGTTCAGGCCGCGGAATGAGGACTGGGGGTGGGTTTGTGCGTGCCGCGGGGCAAACTTCCATCACCGTGGGCGTTTTGAACCGATTTTGCAAGCTCATGGTGGCGAGTTCGTGCCGGTGGCCCGCATTCCGGGCTCCTGGGCGGCGACTCGCGCGGGACGTGCCCTCATTCAGCAGACGGTCTGTGGCGACTTTGCGCCGGAGCGCCTCGTCCGGGCCGCCTTAGCGGCGGCAGGTAAGGGGCGCGTTGGTGCGCCCGGTGGGGCGGAATATGGGCTTCATGGCCCGGATCGGGCCGGATTAGGGGGTGTCACCGCGAGTTATGACCGGATTACTCCGCTCGGGCATCCTGCACGCGGACCGCCACCTGACCGAGAGGCTCTCCGGGTGGTCGACTGTCACCTGGACTTCTCGGGTGTGGGCGACCCCTCCGCCTCGGGTTTCAGTCGGGAGGACGGCACGGGCCTCCCCGGGATCGATGATCCGGGTGTCGGCGTACACGTGAACGTACAGAGCCGCCGTCGGACACGGAGAGCCGCATGCTGGTGTCGCGGCCCTCGGGCTTGCCCTGATTCCGCGGCGGGTGGTGGTCTCAGGTCGCGCCGAGGCCGTTCAGGAAGGTGGCGGCGACAAGATCAGCGGCCTGCGGGGGTTCCAGGTCGGGGAACCGGTGGGCGACGGTGTCGACGAGTTCGTCCAGGATCGTCCGCGCCCAGGCCGCATCGACGCCGGCTCGCAGGTAACCCTCGTCCAGCGCGCGGCGGATGAAGGCGTCGAGGCGCGCACTCTGCTCCTCCCGGCGGGCCCGGGCCGCGGGGTCTTTCTGCATCATCAGGCGCATGTCGACCGGCCATTCGCGGCTGACGGGGATGATCCCCTCCAGGTAGCGGTGGAGGGCGACCGGCAGGGGGGACTCGACCAGGCGGGCTTCGTCCAGAACGCGTTCGGCGGAGTCGAGCTTGGCCTGGAAAACGGCGCTGAGCAGGGCTTCACGGTTTGCGAAGCGACGGTGGACGGTCGTCCGGTCCACCCCGGCGGCGCCGGCTATGGCCGCCATGGAGGCGCCCGGGTCCTCCGCCAGGAGTCGAGCTCCTGCATGGAGGACGGCAGCCAGGTTACGCGCGGCGTCAGCTCTCATGATGCCGCCATTCTACACGCGAGATTCACTTAGCTGACTAACATCCCGCCGTGAGATGCGACACCCGAGATTACTGCACCATTGACGTTGCAGTTAGGTTCATTTTGTCTACAGTGGAGTTGCTGTCCCGTTCGGGGCGGTGAAGCAGGCGACGAAACGAGGCACGCGTCATGGCACGGACCTGGCTGATCACGGGGGGCTCGCAGGGCCTGGGCAGGGCCCTGGTGCTCGCGGCCCTGGGGGCCGGCGACAACGTTGTGGTGACTTCCCGCAAGCCGGAGTCGCTGACTTCCCTGAGGGCCGAGCACCCGGACCGGCTGGAGGCGGTGGCGCTGGACGTCACCTCCGCGTTCCAGTCCCGGGGCGTGGTGGCCGCCGCGGTGGAGCGGTTCGGATCGGTTGACGTCGTCGTCAACAACGCCGGCTACGCCACCAGCGGCTCGATCGAGGACTTTCCCGAGGAGGAGTTCCGCGCGCAGGTCGATACCAACTTGTACAGCGTGGTCAACATGACCCGGGCGGTCCTTCCCGTCATGCGCCGCCAGCGGTCCGGGCACATCGTGCAGATCTCCTCAATCGGCGGACGTGTGGGTGGTACGCCGGGTCTGAGCGCCTACCAGACCGCGAAGTTCGCCGTCGAGGGGTTCTCCGAGGCATTGGCGAATGAGGTGGCACCGTTCGGTGTCAAGGTCACCATCGTCGAGCCGGGCGGCATCCGCACCGGCTGGGCCGGGGGTGCCGCGGAGCCTGCCGGTCCCGTGACCCCCGACTACGAGGAGACCGTGGGCCTGTGGCTGGCCCGGTTCGCGGACTACGCCGGCAAGGAGCCCGGTGACCCGGACCGCATGGCCCGCGCGATCATCGGCGCCGTGGACGCCGAGGACCCCCCGCGCCGGCTGCTGCTCGGCAGCGACGCCCTGGAGCTCGCGATCAGCGCGGAGGAGGGCCGCCTGGCCGAGGCCGGCAAATGGGCCGAGGTCAGCCGTTCCACGGACTACCCCACCACCTGACGGCACTGTGCGGGCGCGGCAGCGGGACGGACTGCCGGAGGACGAAGGGCCCGTCCCGCACGGCTCCCCGATTCACCCACGGCCCAGGGGCCCGCTCGAAGGCCATGGGGGAGCCCCGCCGTCGCAGTCCGGACGGGACCATTCGATCCACGCCCTGTAGCCCGGACGGTTCACCCGACCGAGCAGACCGATTGCACACGGCGCGAGCGTGGAAACCAGCCTCGTGCGACGAACAGCCGTCCCTCCGCCCCGGCGAGCAGCAACCCCTCAGCGAGTGGGGAACCACCCTGACCCGTAGCCGAGCCCTGAACGGCGGGTGGTGGCCAGGACCGCCGGCCCACCACCCCGCGCGACCGACCGAGGAGCAGAGATGAGTACCGACGACGTCTACGAGCAGGCGCTGGACACCGCAAGCGAACTCCTGGGACAGCGCCTGGAACTCCCGATGAGCCCCGGCGAACCGGCCTCCGGAGCCGACTTTCGCAAGGTCGCGACTGTGCACACGTTCAGGGACTCATGGACCCGTACCGCACTGTCGACGCACGACCGATCCCTGGTCTCCGTCGCCATCGCCGCGACGCTGGGCGCGTTCGAACCGCTGCGCGGGCAGCTGCGCATCGCGCTCAACAACGACGTCACTCATGACGAGATCGTCGACCTCTTCATCCACCTCGCCGTCTACGCAGGAGCGGCCCGCGCCTTCGAGACATACCAGGTCGCCTTGTCCGTCTTCGCCGAGAACGCTTCGTCCAAGCCCGTCTGATTCTCGGCATCCAGGCCTGTGCGGGCCCCGGGCCCGATGTCAGAGCGGGCGCATACCCTTGGGCGGGCGTGAGGGGACGTGGGGGTCTGGGCGAACAGCGGCGAACGTGACCTCCGCCGCGGTTCGTGCGTCTCGATGAGCAAAAGTCGAGCCACACGGGCGTTTCGAGGCTGTTTGACGGGTGAGCTACCGCGAGTTCGTCTCGGCGGCATTCACCGGGGCGGCCCCCGCCGCCGCCCCGGCCGACCCCTGGACCGGCGACGCGGATGGCCGGCCGGCATGACGCATTCACGTTCAGGAGCCGGCGAATACCTCCCGCAAGGGATCAGAATCGTTCTTCTCGGACGCGAACTCCTCCAGCCAATCCACGAACCGGGTGCAGGGCGTAGAACGAACCCGAGACGGTGGCCTGGGCGAACGGAATGAGCCGGTCGAGGTGACCTCGCGCCTCCTCCTCCCGCGTTTCCAGGCTCAGCCACTCCACCAGACCGGCGTCGGGTCGGCCGTACCGGTAGAACGCGAAACCGTCCGAGAAGTAGGCGTCTCCGAGCCCGTCGGAAAACTCCTAGAGCAAGTTCAGTTCGGAAACGGGCGAGTAGGCGTCGGTCATCTCATCTCCGGTGCGGAATCGAGAGGTTGCATGCGGGGCGCACGCTACCGCCCGGGGCTGACACCGAAGACCGCACTGCGCGTAGGCGAAAAGGCAGTCCTCGTGCTCGATCGAGGGTCCGGTCGGCCGGACATGGCAGGCTGCGGCCTGTGCCGTCCGTGCGGCCGGGATACGGCCGCACGGACGGTGGTGCTCTGAGTTCGACGGCCTTCGCGAAGGCCACGAAGCCGGCCCAGGCCGCGGGAGTCACCGAGAGCTGACCGCCCTCCGGGTCCTTCGCGTCACGGACATGGACAGCCTGCGGGGTAACGGCGACCTCGATGCAGTCGTCCCCATCGCCCGCTGCTGTAGCTGCTCTTGAACCACCCCGGTCCGATGGTGCTCATAGGTCTTCCTGCTCGATCACCGCCCAGTGCCTGGACCGCGACGCCAGCCCCGTCTCCTGCGTCAGCCCCGCCTCATCCCGGAGCACCTTCAACATCGCCCCGAAGGTCTTGAGAGGGCGGTTCGTGATCTGATGTCCGTTTCCTGGTGAGGTTGGGGCAGGGCTGGTGGTCGCGGGGCTTGGTCGGCTATTGCTTCCTGGCGAAGCTGCCCGTGTCGATCTCGGTGATGATGCCGAGCTTGACCAGGCGTTTCAGCTTGGCGCGGGTGCCCTCGATGTTCTTCGGCAGCAGTTCGTGATCGAGGGCTTCGCAGACATCCCGGGCCCGTAGCGGTCCGGTCGCACCGTTGAAGACGGCGAGGATGCGGGGGTAGTCCGGGTGCTCGGGCAGGTCTGGTGGGACGGCCGGGAGCCGGTCGGC